>NZ_JAKMQV010000005.1:0-105306 GCF_025771745.1 Campylobacter sp. IFREMER_LSEM_CL2127 | reverse complement strand
AGAAATTAGTTGTTTGTGATAAATACGAAATTATAAATTTTCTTGTTTTAAAGCTTCTGCTTGGTAATAAGCGATTAATGGCTCGATGATCTCATCAAAAAGACCACCTTCCAAAATCGCATCAAGTCTATATAAAGTAAGATTTATTCTATGATCGCTAATTCTATTTTGAGGGAAATTATAAGTGCGTATGCGCTCACTTCTATCGCCACTTCCAACTTGTGATTTTCTTGCCTGGCTTTCTTTTGCTAAGCGTTCTTGTTCTTGCATTTCAAAAAGTCTTGCTTTTAAGACTTTCATAGCACTTTCTTTGTTTTTATGCTGGCTTTTACCATCTTGATTTACTACAACTATACCTGTTGGAATATGAGTAATTCTTACAGCACTATCTGTGGTATTAACACTTTGTCCACCATGACCGCTACTACGCATTACATCGATTTTTAAATCATTTGGATTGATTTGAATTTCAACATCATCAACTTCTGGCATAATAGCCACTGTAATAGCTGAAGTATGAACTCTACCTTGAGATTCTGTTTCAGGTACTCTTTGAACTCTGTGCGTTCCACCTTCGTATTTTAATCTTGAATAAGCTCCATTTCCTTTGATGAGAATGATAATTTCTTTAAATCCCCCTACACTACCCTCGCTAGAACTTACGATTTCGTATTTGTAATCACGATTTTCAGCATAGCGTATGTAGGCTTTTACTAAGTCTCCAACAAATAAAGAAGCTTCATCTCCTCCTGTTCCAGCACGAATTTCTAAAAATATATTTTTATCATCGTTTGGATCTTTAGGCAATAAAAGAATTTTTAATTCTTCTTCAAGTTGTGGCTTTAAGACTTCGAGATTTTTAAGCTCTTCTTTTGCAAGCTCCCCTAGTTCTGCATCAGATAAAAGAATTTTATTTTCTTCGATTTCATCTAAAGTTTTAAGGTATTCTTTTGCTTTTTCTACTATGGGTTCTAAATTCTTTTGCTCTTTAGATAGAGCTGTCATTTTAGAAATATCATTAGAGATATTAACATCGCTAAGAAGAGTATTTAACTCATCAAAGCGTGCTAAAAAAGGTTTGAGTTTATCAGCTAACATTAAAAATTATGCTAATTTATTTACCAATAATGCTAATCTACTCACACGGCGTGATGCAGTTTGTTTTTTCAAAAATCCACGGCTTACCATAGCGTGAATGCTTTTATTAGCTACTTTTAGTGCATTTTGTGCAGCTTCTTTGTCATTGTTTGCTGCTGCTTCGCGAACCGCTTTTGTAATGTTTTTTAATCTTGTTCTATAAAATCTATTTCTTTCAGTTCTTTTGATAGTTTGTCTTGCTCTTTTTTCAGCAGATTTATGGTTTGCCATAATTTTCCTTTTTTATATAAATTAAATTGCTAATTATACAAGATTAAAATTAAAATTTAATTAATTTAAGTAATTTTAAAGTATTAATTAATCATATTCATGGCTTTTACTATGCAAGATTTTTGATCTTGACATTGATTTTCTAATTTTTCCGCAAGAGTTTCTTCATGTGTGACTGCAATAAAAACCATAATTACACTAAAAAGAGTAGTTAGAATTTTCATTAATTTTTCCTTTTTTAAATATTTTGAAAAATTATAAAAATTCTTTGTGGAAATAATGTGAATTTAATATTTTATATTATTTGTTTTTAAAAAATCGCGTAGTTTTTCGTACTCACCATTTTCCAAATAACGATATTTTCCTGCTTTTAACATACCAAGATCTAATGCTCCAAAAGCTACTCTTTTAAGATCCATCACTTCTAAATCAAAATGTCCAAAAAAGCGTCTTAACTCTCTATTTTTACCTTCATTAATGATTACTTTTAGTTTTGTATAGCCACCACTTGAGCCAAAAATTTCAAAGCCTAAAAATGGAGCAAAACTCATTGAGGTTATTTTGGTTTTAGCATGAGCCCCTTTTTTTTCATTTTGAATTTCTAAGCCATTTTGCATTGCTTCGATAACATTTTTATCTATATTACCTTTTACTTTTAAGTAATATTCTCTTTCTAAATCACTATGCATAAGTGCATCTGCTATCACAGGTGAATCAGTTAACAAAAGCAATCCCTCGCTTGCAAAGTCAAGTCTTCCCACGCTAAGCCAAGTGCTAAATTGTTTTGGCAGGGTATGATAGATGGTTTTTCTACCTCTATCATCTTTTTTACTAACTATTTCACCTTTTTGTTTGTGATAAATGATGACTGAAAATTGTGTTTTTTTATGGAGTTTTTTACCATTGATAAAAACTTTATCTTCAGCATTTACGCTATCACTTAGCAAGGCTGTTTTTTTATTGATTTTTACTAAGCCTTGTTTGATTAGCTCATCAGCCTCACGGCGAGAGTATTTGCTATTGTGTGAGATGAATTTATTAATTCTCATAATTTTACTTTACATCACAAAAATAGTTGGTACTATAGTCGGATATTTTTTGATTTTTCTAAAAATATGCTTTCTTAGTACTTGTCTAATTTGAGCTTCTAAAACTTTTGGATTATCTAAAATTTCATCTTTTACATTTGGGAAAAATTGACTTAAAACATCACTCATTTCTTTTGAGAATGCTCCGTCTTGTTTATCAGCTACCAAGCCATAACTAAATACTCTTGGTTTATTAATTAGTGTTTTACTTGCTTTATCAAGCTGGGCGATGATGACAACTATGCCACTATCTGCTAGTTTTTGTCTATCAATTACCACATCATCTGCGATTTGTTTGTTGATTTGATTATCTACAAAGACTTTTCCTGTTTTAACTGTTTTAACGCGTTTGATGTATTTTTGACAAAGCTCTACTTGATCCCCATCACTCATTAAGTAGATATTTCTTTCAGGTATACCACATTTTAGAGCGGTTTCTTTGTGTTTATTGATATGATTATATTCTCCATGCACTGGTAAGAAAAATTTAGGTTTTACCAAAGTTAGCATGAGTTTTTGTTCTTCTATACTAGCATGTCCGCTTACATGGATTTCGCTAAATTCTTGATAAGCTACTTTAGCTCCTGCTTTTAAAAGAAAATCAAGCACAGCAGAAACATTTGCTTCATTACCTGGTATTGCTTTAGCTGAAATGATAACTTGATCGCTAGGTTTGATTTTGATAAATTTATGCTCATCAGTTGCCATTCTATATAAAGCACTCATAGTCTCACCTTGACTTCCTGTGGTGACAATTAGCACTTCGTTGTCTTTGTATTTGCTTACTTCATCAGCGTCAATGAAAATTTTTCTATCAAGTTTGATATAGCCAAGTTCCATAGTGGTATAGAGATTTCTTTCCATAGAGCGTCCTATAACACACACTTTTCTGCCGTATTTTAAACCATAGCTAATAGCTTGATATACACGGTGGATATTAGAGCTAAAGGTGCTCATGATTACTCTGCCTTTAGTTTTGGCAAAAATTTGATCAAAAGTAGGTCCTACGGAGCTTTCACTTTTTGTATAACCCTCTTTATATGAATTTGTGCTATCACTTAAAAGACAAAGCACGCCTTCTTCGCCATATTGAGCTAAACGACTTAAATCCGTTGGATAGCCATCAATTGGTGTTTGATCTATTTTAAAATCGCCAGTGTGTATGATGGTTCCTGCTTTAGTTTTAATAGCCAAAGCACAAGCGTCGATGATAGAGTGGGTTATGTGAATCCATTCTAAGTTAAATTCACCTATTTCATAAATTTGTCTTTTTGTTATAGGTCTAAACCATTTACGCTCAGCTTTTAAACCATGTTCTTCAAATTTATTTGAAATCATACCTAGTGCTAAAGGTGTTGCGTAGATAGGAAATTGAAATTCTTTGAAAAAATACGGCACAGCGCCAATGTGATCTTCATGGGCATGAGTGATGATGATAGCACGAATTTTATTTTTAATTTTTCTTACATAGTCAAAATCAGGTATGATAATATCTACTCCATGCATGGTTCCATCTGGAAAACTCATACCTATATCAACGATAATCGCATCGTTGTTGGTTTCAAAAACAGTGATATTTCCACCGATTTCTCCAAGTCCACCCAAAGGTGTAATACGAATTTTATTTTCGCTTGAGTTGTTGTGTTTTAAAGGGTGAAGTCTTAGCTCGTGCATGATTTTATTAGCTTCTATGCTTTTAGCAAGTTCTATTTGCCATTCTTCATTACCACTTAATTTAGAAGGTAAATTTCTATTTTTTTTCTTTTTCTTTTTTTCTTCGCTAGCTTCAGTTTGAGTATTTTCTACTTTTGTTCCATTTTTATTTTCGCTATTTTGATCTTGATTTTGTGAATCTTTTTTTCTTTTGTTTCTAAATTTATTAAATCTTTTAGTTTTATTTTGCTCTTGAGTTTTGTTTTCTTCGCTCATAGTCATCCTTTAAATAGTCATAAAATTTAAGGTATGAATCAACGCTAATTTCATGAGCTCTTGAGGTAGAAGAGAGATTTAGTGCTTCAAATGCTTTTAAAATTTTTTCTTTTTTATTTTTAAAATTAGATAAGAGTTGTTTTCTAGGATTTTGAAAACAAGCTCTAAGAAATTCTTTAAAAGCTTCTATATTTTCACATTTTTGCTGATAATGAGTAGTTTTTATTAACTTCATTACAGCTGAAGTAACTTTTGGTGGAGGATTAAAGCTTTGTGGTTGTATATCAAAAAGCATTTGTCTTTGGCATATCAATGCACAAAGCACCCCTAAAGCCGAAAAATTACTTTCTTTTTCATTTGCACAAAATTTCTGTGCTACTTCTTTTTGCACCATTACTATAAGCCCAAGACAATTTTGATCTTCTAGGGCTTTTAAAATCAAATTTGTAGCAATATAATATGGTAAATTTGCTACCAAAAAGTACTCTTTATCGCTTAAACTTCCTTGATCAAAAGCATCACTTGCATTTTGATGAATAAGCTCAAAATTTCCACCTTCAATCTCATTTTGAAATTTTTTATTTAAAATAGGAATCAAATCTTTATCAATCTCATAAGCTCTAATATGAGCTTGTGGGATTTTCAAAAGTTCTTGCGTTAAATCACCTAAGCCAGGCCCAATCTCAACTATATTTTTAGTATCTTTGGGTATGGCTTGGATGATTTTATCTACCACGCTTTTATCACATAAAAAATTTTGCCCAAAATGTTTTTTTGCTTTTATCATAAATTTATTTTATCTAAAAAATATTAATTATAGCATTATTTTAAGCGCTAATTAGATAAAATTTGAATTATTTTTTATAAAGGTTAATTTTTGAAAAATCTTATAGTATGTGCAGGAGGAAATGAAGATTTTAAATTTGCACAAAGTATTGGCATAGGTTTGGTTAATTCTGCTTTTTCTCTAGGTAAAATTTTAAGTCAAGTAAAAGTAGATAGAGTGATTTTTATAGGTACATGTGGAATTTACCAAGAAGGAAAAATTTTAGATATTTATGAAAGTTCTAACGCAGCGAATTTAGAATACGCAGATTTATTTGATAGTTTTTATACGCCTATAACAAATGAGATTAGATTAAATGTTTCACATGAAACTATGATTAATTCTTCAAATTATATTTGTAAAGATGAAAATATCGCCCAAGAATTTTTTAAAAAGGGTGTACATATAGAAAATATGGAAGCATACGCAGTGCTTTCTTGTGCAAAAATGCAAGAGATAGAAGGAATTTGTTATTTATGTGCGACAAATTTTTGTAATGAATTTGCACATGAAGATTTTTTAAAAAACCATCAAAAAGCAAAAGAATTATTAAAAGAATTTTTGTTAGATAAAAAACTTATATAGGAAAAAAATTGAGTGAATTAAAAAATATATTAGATTTTACTAAAGAAGAATTAGAAAATTTAGTTCAGCCAAAATTTAGAGCAAAGCAAATTTTTGAATGGGTATATAAAAAATATGCAGATGATTTTTTACAAATGTCATCTTTGCCAAAAGATTTTAGAGTGTACTTGCAAGAAAATTTTCATTTTTCACCTTTAAAATGTGTGAAAGATGAAAAAAGCAAAGATGGTAGTATAAAATATCTTTTTGAACTTTTAGATGGTAAAAAAATAGAAGCTGTTTTGCTACCAATGAAAGAAGAACTTGTAGATGAAAATGGAAAAATCATCAAACATGCAAGATATACTATTTGTGTTTCCTCTCAAGTGGGGTGTAAAAGTGGGTGCAGTTTTTGTCTGACTGCTAAAGGCGGTTTGAAAAGAAATTTGACTGCAGGAGAAATAGTAGGACAAATTTTATGGATTAAAAAACATAACAACATACCTTATGAAAGAAGGGTTAATATAGTCTATATGGGTATGGGAGAGCCTTTGGATAATCTTAAAAATGTTTCTAAGGCAGTTAAAATTTTAGCTGATAATGATACCTTAGCGATAAGTCCTAGAAGACAAACTATAAGTACAAGTGGTTTGGCAAAACAGATTAAAGAGCTTGGAGAAATGAATTTAGGTGTGCTTTTGGCTATTTCGCTCCATGCTGTAAATGATGAGCTTAGAAGTGAATTAATGCCTATTAATAAAGCTTATAATATAGCAAGTATTATGGAAGCGGTGAGAAATTTTCCTATAGATCAGCGTAAAAGAGTGATGTTTGAATATCTTTTAATCGATGGGATAAATGATAAAATAGAACACGCAAAAGAACTAGTCAAGCTCTTAAATGGTATAAAAGCTAAAGTAAATTTAATACTTTTTAATCCACATGAAGGAAGTTTATATAAAAGACCAAGTGTTGAAAATGCGGTTAAATTTCAAGATTATTTAAGTGTAAAAGGTGTTACTTGTACGATAAGAGAAAGTAAAGGACTTGATATTTCAGCTGCATGCGGACAGCTTAAAGAAAGGCAGAGCAAACAATGACTTTTTTAGATATAGCACAGCTTATTTTTATAAGTATAGTGGTGATCATAGGACTTGGTGGGATTATTTATGTATTAAAGAATGAAAATAAGAATGATTAGTTTGGTTAGTTTTAGTCTTTTATATATTGTTCTATTTTAATTATAGTTTGATTTATTATCTCATCAAAGTTTTTTTCATTTAAATCATCTATAAAAACATAATTTTTATCGTAGGTAGACCATAATATACTGTCTTTTTTTGTATATAATCCTATAGTTGGAATTTTTAGATTGCTTGCTATATGTATAGTACCTGTTGAAGGGCTTATTAGACATTCTGTTTTCGAAATAATTTCTACTAAATTTAAAAGGTCATCATCGTTTTTAAATATAAAAATTTTATTTAAAAGTTCTTTATCAAATTTTTGAATTTGAACTATGAAATTATCATGAACTTTGTCATATGTTGGAACAACTATATTAATGTTTTTAGTATTTAAAATTTTTTTTATCATCTTTAAATAAAAAATTATACTATTCTTATTAAATTGACTTATTGCAAAAGGATTTATTGTTATAAATTTTTTTATTTTATATTCTTTTAAAAAATTATTTACTAAATCTTTGTTTGATTGTTTTGTTGTTAAAGTTACATTAAATTCTAAGCTTTTTATTTTTTTGTCAAATATTTCTGGATTAATCTTTCTAGCGTAATAGAGATTTATATTTTCTATATTTTCATTTTTAATTTTTTTTAATAAACTAATCCATACAACCTTGCATTTTAAGCAACAAAATATAGTTTTAAATTTAGATTTTATTATAATATTTTTTACATTTGTTTTTTTTAGTATTTTGATTATATGTTTTGTTGAAATGTAACTTATAAGATAGTCTAATTTATATTTGTTTATCATCTCTATAATGTTTTCTTCATTTATTATTTCTATTTTATCTACAAAATTAAATTCTAAAATATTTTTTAGATAAGGATTTGTAATAAATACTGTAATTTTGGCTTTATAAAGATGTTTTATAGCATAGAGCATTTTAAGAGATAATATATTATCTCCTATTTGAGTAGAACAAAAATATCCTACATTAAAATTTTTATTTTTCATGTTTTTCCTGCATTTTCAAAAATTCACCTTTTATATCTTTTTGAGATTGTATCAAAAATTTTTGATTTTTATATGTAAATTCTAAGCTAAAAGAGTGTAAAAGCAGTCTTTTAGCACCTGTGATTTGAGCTCTTTCGATATCACTCATTTTTCCATCTAATATTTGCTCTATTTGTGTTTTTTCTAAACCATATAAAGGTTCACCTAAAATTTTATGTTTCACATGAAACAAATGTAGTCTTATTTGGTGTTGTCTTCCTGTTAGAGGTTTAGCTAAAATTAAACTGGCATCTAAATTTTCAAAATATTCCAAAGTGTAAAATTGCGTTAAAGCTTCTTTGCCATTTTCACAAATTTGCATCCTAGTTTTGACTGCATCATAGTCTTTAGCTAAATTCATGCTTTTATCTACTATAAATTCTTTTTCAGTTTTTCCTTTTACTAGAGCAAGATAGCTTTTTTGAACTAATCTTTTTTCAAATATAGTTTTTAACTCAATTTGTGCATTTTTATGTTTTGCTATGAGTAAAAGTCCGCTTGTTTCTTTATCTAGTCTATGAGCCACGCAAGCTTTTTCACCCCATAAATGCCAAATTTCATCACAAAGACTATAAGTGCAATTGCGTCCATTAGGATGAGTTAGCACTCCACTTGGTTTTTCTACGATGGCAAAATCTTCATTTTCAAAAACTATTTCTAATCCTTTGGGGTTATTTTCATATACGATTAATTCTACTAAACCATCTAAAAATTTGTTTTTTTCTTCTACCAAATTTCCATTGCAAAATAGTCTTTTTTTATCAATGAGTTTTTGTGCTTCGCGCATAGAAATTTTTAACTCATCCATAAGTAGTCTAAATGCCTTTTTTCCATTATTTGCTAGTTTCTTTTTTATATATGCCATTTAATAACTTTCTTAGGTAATTTATAATAAAATTCAAACTATTTTTTTCATAAAAATTATATAAAAAAAGGTCTTGAAAATGGTTGAAAGATATAGTAGAGAAATCATGGCTAAAAAATGGGACATGCAAGCAAAATATGACGCATGGTTAAAAGTGGAATTAGCTGCTGTGAAAGCGTGGAATAAACTTGGTCTTATTAAAGATGATGATTGTGAAAAAATTATAAAAAATGCAAAATTTGATATAGCAAGAATAGATGAAATAGAAAAAACTACCAAGCATGATGTTATCGCTTTTTTAACTAGTGTAAGTGAAAGTTTGGGCGAGGAAAGTCGTTTTGTGCATTATGCAATGACAAGTTCAGATTGTATTGATACTGCAGTTGCTTTGCAGATTAAAGATAGTTTAGAATTAATCTTGCAAGATTTAGATCAAGTTTTGGCAGCGATTAAAACAAGAGCGTATGAGCATAAAAACACCTTAATGGTAGGAAGAAGTCATGGAATTCATGGAGAGCCTATAACTTTTGGCTTAGTTTTGGCTATTTGGTATGATTCGCTAGTTCATGCAAAAGATTTAATCATTCATGCAAAAGAAGTGATTAGCTATGGAAAAATTAGCGGTGCTATGGGAAATTTTGCTCATGCTCCGCTTGAATTTGAAGAAGAAGTTTGTAAAAACTTAGATTTAAAGCCGGCACCAGTTTCAAACCAAGTTATACAAAGAGATCGTTACGCACAGGTTATCTCGGCTTTAGCTATTTTAGCTTCAAGTTGTGAGCAAATCGCTGTTGCTATCCGCCATTTTCAAAGAACAGAAGTATATGAAGCTGAAGAATATTTTTCTCAAGGACAAAAAGGAAGCTCAGCTATGCCTCATAAAAGAAATCCTGTTTTGAGTGAAAATATCACCGGTCTTTGTAGGATGATAAGAGCTTATGTAACACCTGCTTTAGAAAATGTAGCATTGTGGCACGAAAGAGATATATCACATTCTAGTGTAGAAAGATTTGTATTACCTGATGCTTTTATCACGACTGATTTTATGCTTTCAAGATTATGCGGTGTGATAGAAAAGCTTTTGGTGTATCCAGAAAATATGATGAAAAATTTAAATTTAACCGGGGGACTTGTATTCTCTCAAAGAGTGTTGCTTGAACTTCCATTTAAAGGTATAAGTAGAGAAGAAGCTTACAAGATCGTTCAAAGAAATGCTATGAAAGTTTGGGCTGATTTACAAAATGGCAAGCCTGCGTTAAATGAAAAAGGTGAGAGTTTGTTTTTACTAGCTTTATTAGCTGATGAGGATTTGAAAAAATCTTTAAGTGAAGCAGATATTAGAAATTGCTTTGACTATAACTACTACACAAAGAATGTAGATAAAATTTTTGCAAGAACTTTTAAATAATAAATTAGGGGTTGTGAGTGAAAGTATTAAAAAGAAATGGTAGAACTGAAGAATTAGATGTTTCTAAGATTAAAAAATATACCACCGATGCAGTGGCAAATTTAGAAAATGTTAGCCAAAGTGAGCTTGAAGTAGATGCAAAAATTCAATTTCGTGATGGCATAACAACAGAAGAAATCCAACAAACTCTCATAAAAACAGCAGTAGATAAAATAGATATTGATAGACCTAATTGGACCTTTGTTGCTGCAAGATTATTTTTATATGATTTGTATAAAAAAGTAAGTGGTTATAGTGGTTATAAACATTTAAGAGAATACCTTGAAAAAGGTGAAAAAGAAGGTAGGATTTTAATCGGTTTAAAAGAAAAATACGATTTAGATGATCTTAATGCTTATATCAAGCCAGAACGCGATTTGCAATTTACTTATCTTGGTATAAAAACTTTATATGATAGATATTTGATTAAAGATTCTAAGGGTATGCCTATAGAATTACCACAACAAATGTTTATGGCTATTGCGATGTTTTTAGCGCAAAATGAGTTAGATTCTCAAACTTGGGCTAAGAAATTTTATGATTTAATCTCAACTTTTGAAGTAATGCTTGCAACTCCAACCCTTTCAAATGCAAGAACCACAAGACATCAATTAAGTTCATGTTATATAGGAAGCACGCCTGATAATATAGAAGGGATTTTTGATTCTTATCAAGAAATGGCACTTTTATCTAAATTTGGTGGTGGTATAGGCTGGGATTGGTCTAAGGTGCGTGCTATGGGTGGAAGTATAGATGGGCATAAAAATGCAGCAGGTGGGATCATACCATTTTTAAAAATCACCAATGATATAGCAGTAGCTGTTGATCAACTTGGTACTAGAAAAGGTGCAATTGCTGTATATATTGAACCTTGGCATATGGATATTAATGACTTTTTAGATTTGCGTAAAAACTCAGGTGAAGAAAGAAGAAGAGCGCATGAGCTTTTCCCTGCTTTGTGGATTAATGATTTGTTCATGAAAAGAGTAAGAGCAAATGACAAATGGACGCTTTTTGATCCTGCTGATACAGCAAGTTTGTGTGATTTATACGGTGAAGAATTTGAGAAAAAATATGAAGAATTTGAAAAAGATGAAAGCATAGTCAAAGAAATTGTTGATGCTAAAGAGCTTTGGAAAAAAATTCTTTTATCTTATTTTGAAAGTGGCTTGCCGTTTTTATGTTTTAAAGATAGTGCAAATAGAACAAATCCAAATTCCCATGCAGGAATTATAAGAAGTTCAAATTTATGTACAGAAATTTTTCAAAATACAGAACCAAATTATTATCAAATCAAAATCGTATTTGATGATAAAACAGAACTTCATTTAGATGAGGATGAAGAGCTTACAATAGATGGAGGATATAAAAAGCTTGCTAAAAAAGTTTCTACTTTAGATAGTATTAATGGTAAAAAAGTCTATATAGTAGAAAAATACAAAAATGAAGGAAAAACTGCAGTTTGTAATCTTGCGAGTATAAATTTAAGTAAAATCAATACCAAAGAAGACATCCAAAGAGTAGTGCCAACGGCAATAAGAATGCTTGATAATGTGATTGATTTAAATTTTTATCCTCATGTAAAGGTTAAAAATACCAACCTAAAATCACGCGCTATAGGACTTGGTGTGATGGGTGAAGCGCAAATGCTAGCTGAAGCTCAAATTTATTGGGGTTCTAATGAACATTTTGAAAAAATTGATCGCATTATGGAAATGATTAGTTATGAGGCTATTTTAGCTAGCTCAAATTTAGCCTTAGAAAAAGGAAGTTATCCTGACTTTGAAGGATCAAATTGGAGTAAAGGTATAGTGCCAATTGATGTAGCAAACGAAAATGCCAAAAAGCTTACCGCAAGTGAAGGTTTATTTGATCAAAGTGAGTGCGATTGGGAAAAATTAAGAGAAAAACTAAAAAGAGATGGTATAAGAAATGGTTATTTAATGGCCATAGCGCCAACTTCTTCTATCTCTATTTTAGTGGGTACTACTCAAACAATTGAGCCTGTATATAAAAGAAAATGGTTTGAGCAAAACTTAAGCGGTATGATACCAACTGTGGTGCCAAATCTAAGTGCTAATACTTGGCAGTATTATACCCCTGCTTATGAGCTTGATCAAAAAATCTTAGTAAAAGCAGCAGCGATTCGTGGTAAGTGGATTGATCAAGGTCAATCATTAAATATCTTTGTTTCTTTAGATAAGGCAAGCGGTGGATATTTAAATGAAATTTATCAACTTGCTTGGGAATTAGGTGTTAAATCAACTTATTATCTAAGAAGCGAAAGCCCTGATAGTCAAAAAGTAAATGATGATGTGGTTGATAGAACTATAGAATGTGAAGGTTGTCAATAAAAATGGAGAAACAAAATGCATACAAAAAACTCACTACCGGAGCTTACGCTTAGGGGTATAATACTAGGAAGTATTTTAACGATTATTTTTACTGCCTCAAATGTATATTTGGGGCTTAAAGTTGGTCTTACTTTTTCTACTTCTATTCCTGCTGTTGTGATTGCAATGGCTGTTTTAAAAATCTTTAAAGACTCTAATATTTTAGAAAATAATATGGTTCAAACTCAAGTTTCAGCCGCAGGTACGCTTTCGGCTGTGATTTTTGTTATACCAGGTCTTTTTATGTGTGGATATTGGTTTGAATTTCCACTTTGGCTTACTTTTATGCTCTGTCTTTGTGGGGGTGGATTGGGCGTGCTTTTTACCATACCTTTGCGTAGAGCTATGGTGGTAGAGAGTAAATTAGCTTATCCTGAAGGAAGAGCTGCTGCTGAAATTTTAAAAGTAGCTAATAAAGATCAAGCTGATAAAAAAGGAAAAGTAGGCTTAAAAGAAATCACACTTGGCGTGGCTTTTGCTTCTGTGATAAGTCTTTTTTCAAGTGGTTTTAAACTACTTTCAAGTGGAAGTAGCTTTGCATTTATTTGGCAAAAAATGACTTTTGGCTTTTCTATGGGTTATTCAGTGGCACTTTTGGGTGCTGGATACTTAGTAGGTATAGCTGGAGGTGTTGCATTGCTTGCGGGTATGGTACTTGCTTGGATGGTTTTTGTTCCATATTTTTCTGCTAAAGAAAGTTTTGACGCGAGTTTAAGTGCACTTGATATAGCTAATCAAATTTGGGCTCAAAAGGTGCGTTTAATAGGCACAGGAGCTATTGCCATAGCAGCATTATGGACTTTAATAGAACTTGCAAAACCTGTATATGATGGCATGAAAAATATGCTTAAAAAAACCTCGTTAAATCTTTCACAAGATCCTAAAGATATGGATTTATCTTTAAAAGCTATGCTAGGTTTATTTGTACTTATGTGTATAGGTTTGTTTGTCTCATTTTACGCTTTTGTGGCTGATTCAAATTTAGCAAGTGGCTATCAAATTCTTTTTGCCTTAGTAGGAACTTTAGTGGCTATTTTTATAGGCTTTTTTGTAGCTTCTGCTTGTGGATATATGGCAGGTTTGGTGGGTTCATCATCTTCTCCTATTTCGGGTATAGGGCTTATTGGGATTATGATTTCTTCTTTGATTATTTTACTTTTGGGTTATCAAGTAGATTTATTTAGTGATCCTTTAATGTCTAAATTTGCCATCGCTTTTGCTATATTTACTACTAGTGTTATTTTAGCAACTGCTGCTATTTCTAACGATAATTTACAAGATTTAAAAACTGGCTATTTAGTGGGTGCAACTCCTTGGAAACAACAAATTTCCTTGATAATAGGTTGTGTGTTTGGTGCTTTGGCTATTGCTCCTGTGTTAAATTTATTATATCAAGCTTATGGTTTTGTGGGTGCAATGCCAAGAGAGGGAATGGATGAGGCAAATGCACTTGCTGCACCACAAGCAAATTTGATGAGTACTATAGCACAAGGCATTTTTAACGCTAATATCGATTGGAGTTATATTATAGCGGGAGCTTTTGTGGGCGTTGGTATAATCATCATTGATCGTTTATTAAGAAAGAAAAATATGTCTTTGCCACCTTTAGCTGTGGGTATAGGTATATATTTACCACCTGCTGTTAATATGCCTTTGTTTATAGGTGGATTATTAGCGTATTTAATCAAAAAGCGTTTAGAGCAAAGATATGCTAAAAATGCTCATAAAAAAGAACTCATTCAAGAGCATGAGCAAAAAGGAACCTTATTTGCCTCTGGTTTGATAGTAGGTGAGAGTTTATTTGGAGTGTTAATAGCTGGTTTAACCGTGCTTTCTATTAGTAGAGGTGGGGCTGAAGATCCACTTGCTATTGCAACTTCATTTAAAGACGATGGGATTATAGGTTTTGTAGTTTTTGTAGCGATTATGCTAATTTTTGCAAGAAGAGTACTTAAAAAATGAATTTAGATTATTATTATGCTTTGATTTTAGGAATCATTGAGGGTCTGACAGAATTTTTGCCTGTTTCATCTACAGGGCATATGATCTTGGGTGCTGAAATTTTGGGTTTAAATATAGATGATTTCTGGAGAAGTTTTTTTATCATTATTCAACTTGGTTCTATACTAGCGGTGATTTTTATTTTCAAAGATAAACTAACTCAAAAACTTGATATTTGGTTAAAACTTGCTGTGGGCTTTTTGCCAGCAGGTGGAGTGGGTTTTATAGCATATAAGTTTTTAAAAGAGATATTTAATGGCTATACCGTGGCTACTATGTTAATCATTGGTGGGATTGTTTTTATCATCATAGAGCTTAAACATAGAAAAAAAGACTATGATATACATTCTTTAGATGAGGTAAGTTATAAACAAGCTTTTTTGATAGGTTTAACCCAAGCTCTTGCTATCATACCAGGTACTTCAAGAAGTGGAGCAAGTATTATAGGTGGCTTATTGCTTGGGCTTGATCGTAAAGTGGCTTCTGAATTTTCATTTTTACTTGCAATTCCTACCATGATTATAGCAACAGCTTATAGCATTTATAAAGAACCACAAGTTTTAAGCAATATGAATAATTTCATTCCTTTAGCCATAGGTTTTGTAACAGCTTTTATAGTGGCTTTTGTGGTAATTAAAATATTTTTAAAATTAATCAGCAAAATAAACTTTATACCTTTTGGAATTTATAGGATAATTTTAGGTTTTGTATTTTTATACCTTTTTATGAGTGGTGCCTTAGATATATCAAGAACAGGTGTTTGAAATATAAAAATATCCTTTATTTAAAAAAAGTTTAAGTTTTTCATAGCTAAAATTAGTCTTATATTTTAATTTAAGCTCACAAGGTTAGTGAGTGTTAAGGGTAGAAATGACAAAAGATATAATTGCATATGCAAATAATGAAACTTTGGTAGATACTCAAAGTTTTAACAATGATACAAATTTAACTCCGATTTATTTTGATAACTCTAAAGAAAGTTTAGAAGTTATCCGCCACTCTTGTGCGCATTTAATGGCTCAAGCGATTAAAAGTCTATATCCAGAGGCTAAATTTTTCGTAGGACCTGTGATAGAAGATGGGTTTTATTATGATTTTAGAGTTGATAGTAAGATTTCAGAAGAAGACTTAAGTAAAATCGAAAAGAAAATGAAAGAACTAACAGAAGCAAAGCTAGACATCATAAAATACGAACTTTCAAAGACTGAGGTTAAAGAAAAATTTGCTAATGATGATTTAAAACAAGAAGTTTTACTAAGAATTCCTGATGGAAAAGTAAGTATTTATAAGCAAGGCGAATTTGAAGATTTATGTCGTGGACCTCATGTGCCAAATACTAGATATTTAAGATTTTTCAAGCTTACTCGTGTAGCGGGAGCGTATTTGGGTGGCGATGAAAAAAGAGAAATGCTCACAAGAATTTATGGTACTGCTTTTGCAGATAAAGAAAGTTTAAATGAATACTTAAAAATCATTGAAGAAGCTAAAAAAAGAGATCATAGAAAACTTGGTAATGAAATGAAGCTTTTTGCCTTTGATGATGAAATAGGCGGTGGGCTTCCTATATGGCTTAGTAATGGTGCAAAATTAAGAAGCAAATTAGAGCATTTGCTATATAAAGCACATAGATTAAGAGGCTATGAGCCTGTGCGTGGGCCTGAACTTTTAAAAGCTGATGCGTGGAAAATTAGTGGGCATTATGCAAACTATAAAGAAAATATGTATTTTACGCAAATTGATGAGCAAGAATATGGCATTAAGCCGATGAATTGTGTAGGACATATTAAAATTTATCAAAGTGATGTTAGAAGTTATCGCGATTTACCTTTGAAATTTTTTGAATACGGTGTGGTGCACCGCCATGAAAAAAGTGGAGTTTTACACGGGCTTTTTAGGGTAAGAGAATTCACTCAAGATGATGCGCATATTTTTTGTATGCCAAGTCAGATAAAAGAACAAGTTTTAGAAATTTTAAGCTTTGTTGATACTTTGATGAAGGCTTTTGAGTTTGATTATGAAATGGAAATTTCAACACGCCCAGCAAAAGCAATAGGCGATGATGAAATTTGGGACATAGCTACAAAGGCTTTAAAAGAAGCTTTAGATGAACAAGGTTTAAAATATGGCATTGATGAGGGTGGTGGAGCTTTCTATGGTCCAAAAATCGATATTAAAATTACCGATGCGCTAAAAAGAAAATGGCAGTGTGGAACTATACAAGTAGATTTTAACTTACCAAGCCGTTTTAAACTCGAATACACAGATGCAGATAATGAGAAAAAACAACCTGTAATGCTTCACCGTGCTATTTTGGGTTCTTTTGAAAGATTTATAGGAATTTTAGTAGAGCATTGTGCGGGTGAGTTGCCATTTTTTATAGCACCAACTCAAGTAGCTATAGTGCCTATTTCACAAAATCATCATGATTATGCAAAAGAAATAGCAAGAAAACTTTTAGAACTTGGCATTGATAGTGAAGTGTATAATAAAAATGAAAGCTTAAATAAAAAAATCCGCACCGCCGAAAAAGCACATGTGCCTATGATACTTGTTTTAGGTGATGAAGAAGTAGCAAACCAAAGTGTGGCTTTAAGAGATAGAAGAGCAAAAGAGCAAAAAACAATGACTTTAGATGAATTTATAACCCTAACAAAGGAGAAATTAAGTGAGGTACGCTTTTGAGTAAAGAAAAAGAAGTATTGCTAAATGAAGAAATTCAAGCAGATGAGATCAGATGTATAGGTGATGATGGCAAGGTTTATGGCATTATTAGTAGTGATGAAGCGCTAGATATAGCAAATAGACTAGGGCTTGATTTGGTGATGATAGCCCCCGAAGCCAAACCACCTGTATGTAAGATAATGGATTATGGAAAATTCCGTTATCAACAAGAAAAGAAACAAAAAGAAGCAAAGAAAAAACAAAAAGTTATTGATATAAAGGAAATCAAACTTTCTGTGAAAATCGCTCAAAATGACATTAATTATAAAGTCAAACACGCAAGCGAGTTTTTAGAGCAAGGCAAGCATGTGAAATTTAGAGTGTTTTTAAAAGGTCGTGAGATGGGCTCTCCTGAAGCAGGGGTGGCGTTGCTTGAAAAAATTTGGCAAATGGTTGAAGATATAGCAGATAGAGACAAAGAGCCTTTACTCGAAGGACGCTATGTAAATATGCTAGTAACTCCTAAAAAGAAAAAATAATCACAAGCCTTTTTAAGGCTTGTATTTTAAACTTATGCTAGAAGAAAATCCACAATTTTTAAAAGAACAAATCATAACTTACCTTGGCAATAAAAGATCCTTGCTTGATTTTTTAAATCAAGGCTTTAAATTCGCACAAAATGAGCTTAAAAAAGACAAATTTAGTTTTTGTGATGTATTCAGTGGCTCTGGGGTAGTTTCGCGTTTTGTGAGGCCTTATGCGAGTTTTATCATGGCAAATGATTTGGAAGATTATTCTAAAATCATCAATGAATGTTATTTGAGTAATCAAAACGCACAATTTTTACAAGAATTACAAAAATATTATAATTTTTTAATTTCTGATTTAAAACTCAAAAAAGGCTTTATAAGCAAGCTTTATGCACCAAATGATGATGAGTATATCCAAAAGAATGAAAGAGTTTTTTATACGCTTAAAAACGCTATGTATTTAGACTCTATGCGAGAAAAAATTTCAAGCCTGCCAAGTAATATACAAAAATACTTCATCGCACCACTTATTTATGAAGCAAGTGTGCATGCAAATACAAGTGGGGTTTTTAAAGGTTTTTATAAAGATAAAAATGGAGTAGGAAAATTTGGAGGAAATGGAGCAAATGCGCTTAGTCGTATAAAGGGTGATATAGCTTTAAAAATGCCTATTTTTTCAAATTTTACTTGTGAATATGAGGTTTTTCAAAAGGATGCAAATATTTTAGCTAAAGAGCTTGATAGCTTTGATGTGGCGTATTTAGATCCACCTTATAATCAACACCCTTATGGGTCAAATTATTTTATGTTAAATTTAATTGCTAATTATAAAAAGCCAAAGGAAATTTCAAAGGTTTCTGGCATACCAAAAAACTGGAACCGCAGTGCTTTTAACAAAGAAAAAAAAGCCGAAGATGCTTTGTTTGATTTGATAAGTGATTTAAAAGCCAAGATTGTATTGCTTTCTTATAATTGCGAAGGTTTTGTAAAAAAAGAAAATTTCACAAAAAGACTTCAAAGTCTTGGAGAATGCTTTGTGCTTGAGCAAAAGTATAATGCCTTTAGAGCTAGTAGAAACCTTTCTAAACGCTCTATGCATATACAAGAACAACTTTATGTGTTAAAAAAACACTAATCTTGCATGTATGTATTTAACTGCTCAAAAAGCTTTTCTTTTAAAGCAATAGGTTTGTTTATTTTAATATATGGTATCCAATATCTTATCAAATTTAAAAGTTCATCATCATAAGTATAAAATGCCTTGATGTAAATGAAATTCTCATCCTCATCTATAAATTTGTATTTAGTAAGGGCATTTTTTCTTAAAAAATATTCTTTAGCTTTTTTATCAAGTTTTAAAATAGCTTCTTTGTTTTCTTTGCTAATCCAATTACTTTGATCTTTTTGAATTTGTTTTAAAAACTCTTCTTTTGGGGTAAAAATTTCTTTCTTTTCTACTTTTAGTTGTGTGATTTTAGAAAAAGTAAAGGTTTTTAAAGTATCGTTTTCATCTGCTAAAAGATACCATATGTGATTAATATTAATGAGTTTGTATGGATTAGCTTTTCTGTGTTTTTCTTTGTAGTGAAAGCTAATGGAGTGTTTTGCTATGATAGCTGCGCTTAGTTCTTCAAAAACTTCTCTATCAAGTGTTTCATAGTTTTGGGTTTTGACTAAAAAGGCTTTATTGATTTTTTCATTAAGCAAGTCGTTTAAAAACTCTTTATCTAAACTAGGATAAAGCCTACCTATACCGCTTAAAATAGCAAAATTTTGTATATCTTTAAAGCTTAATTTTCCTAAAACATAGCCTTCTAAAAAGTATTTTCCATTTTCTTTTTTTATAGGGATAAAAGCAAGACGTTCATGCAAGTCTCTTTGTATAGTGCGAATGCTGACATTAAATTCTTGTGCAAGCTCTTCTAAACTAAAACGCTCACCATTGTTTAAACACTGCAGTATAGAAACTAAACGCGTAGAAAGCTTGTCTTTTTCCATATACAACCTTTTTTGTTTATTTTAGCAAATCTTTGATGTTTTGTTTGATTGTTTTTGGATCGTTTTCATAAGTGGCTAAAAGCTCTTGAATAAGCTTTAAAAAATCATTAAAATCATCAGGATTTTCTTTTTTAAATTTAAGCACTCTATCTAGGATGATAAAAGCAGCTTCTGTTTTGTCATTTTCTTTTTCATAAAGCTCTTTTAGCTCTAAAGCAAGCTTAGTGTAAGTATAAGCTTGCTTTGGCTTTGAGATGATATTAAAGATGTTTGATTTATAGCTAAAAAGCAATGAAAAAAGTTGAGGTAGTTTGTTTAGCATGGTTTATTGTTCAATATATCCGCAATCTCTACATTTTCTTTTTCCATTAATAGAAACATCTTTATTTGTAAAAGGAATTTGTACCCAAGAATGCTGTATATCGCCTAAGCGCTCTTTTCCACATTGAGAGCATTTTTCTATTATCTGACACCTTTCATTTTTTCTTACTTTTTCAAATTTGTGATATGTTCCAAATTCTCTGTGCTGACAATAAATACATTTTTCATAACCTCTGCAAGAGTACGGATCTGTTATAACTCTTTCTGCAAAGTTGTGATTGTATTTACTGATATATTCATTACAGTCAGGGCATGTTTTTGAAAGATAGCATTGAGGTTTTCCTTCTTCATTGCTGTAAGTTCCTCCGTGCCACCCAATTCCACATTTTGCACTAATTGCTATAGATTTTAAAGTATCTAAAAATCCCATTTTATTCCTTTTATATTTTTAAATTTTCATTGCTAAACATAAAATCATCAAATTCTTTTCGTGTTTTAAATAAATCATCAACACCAAATTTTTCTGCAAGATTTATAATAGATTGATTTGCTTGTGTATAGTTGCTGTTATTTAAGGCGGTTTGTAATTCTTGAAAACTCATATTGCTAGTATTTTTTAAATCACGCATATAATCATCTATGAAAATTTCCAAAGATTCTTGGTTTTCTATCATTTTAGGCATGATTTTATCAAAAACCATTTCAACTTCTTCTCTTCTTGCTTTAGCTAAATTCGCCTTAGCAAAAATTGCAACAAAGCTATTTATTGTTATTTCAACAGTTTTAGAAAATAAAACCACAGCTAATGAACAAATGAAAATGGATATTCCTATGGATAAAATTTGAGCTAATTGACTTCCACCTAATGCTTGACAAATTTGTTCTTCTAAGGCAATTGCAAATATAGTCATGATAGCTGAAAACAAAGATTTTAATATCACTTTTATAAGTTCATCAAAACTTTTAATTTTACCAGTTATATAAGCATATATTGCATTCCATATAGATTTTAAACTACTTCTTAAATTTTTCCACAAAGCTTTTAAGTGCCCACCAATTCTTTTAAAATATTGCGAAACAATTCCAACAATAACATCTATAATACCATAGCTAGCTCCTCTTATAAAAGCATCTTTCCCGCTTTCAATTACTCTTGATAACAAACGCTTAAATCTTACTTCAAAATCCTCATGTTCTTTTTTTATAAATTCGCTTTTAAGTTCAGCTATAACACCGCTTGCAAATGTACTAAGAACAACAACACCAGCATCACTAGCTCCAGTTTGAAAAACATTTATGGCAGCTTGTTTTGCTTGAATAATATATACTTCTTTTAAGGCCTTATCTTTGTCTGTATGGTTTGTAGGTTCGTTTTTCTTTAAATGATTAAAAATCTCTTTCTTTGTCTCAAGTTCTTTTTTTAAAGACTCTTTTTCTTCTTCGGATGCTTTTTCTATAGTGCTTTCTAATTTTTCTATCTCTTTTTGTGCATTTTCGTATATTTTTTTATTGACTACAATATAATCTATTTCTCCATTTTTAATTTTATTAAAATCATCTTCATGTTTTTTGCTAAATATATCATCACTTTTTTTGATAGTAATAGTTTTATCTTTGCTTTCTTCTTGTGTATAGCCAGCTTTTTCTCTTTCACTACCTTGAGTAAGAAAAGAAAATTTGCTTTTATATTCTTGAAGTTTTTTTTCTAAAGAAGCTTGTTTTTCTTCAGGCGCTTTTTCTATAGCACTTTCTAACTTTTCTATTTCTTTTTGCGCCCTTTCGTAAGTTTCTTTATCAGTTTTAATATAGTCTAAATTTCCATTTTTAATCGCTTCAAAATATCTATTATATTCTTTTCCAAATATACTATCATTAACAGCTTTTAATTGTTCTGTTTTAGCTATTTCGCCTTTTTCGTTTAAAGTTACGGTATCTACTATAGTATGATTTGTTTTGGTTAAGTTGTCTAGATTGACATTGTTTGTCAAATTTTTAATTTCTTCATCGCTATAATTTGCCAAAATTGTCTCTTTTTTGTATAGATCAATATTTTCCCCTTTAAAGACTTTGCTTATTTCGGCAAGCTCATCTGTTGTGAAGCTTCTATTTTTATTTTTATTATATGCGTTGCTGATGTTTTCTTTACCAACTTCTAGTGTTTCATAAAATTGACCAAAACCATTTGGGTTGTTGCCATGTTGTTGCGTAGCTTTTTGCATATTTGTTGTAAGTTTTGCACTTTCCATATAGGCTTCATATGAGTTGACATTAAATATATTGATGGGTAATCTTGCTAAACTTTGTGTCCCTAGTTCTTCTAGTAATTCATCAAACAATGATACAGTATTCATAATATCTTCCTTATTTTAAAAGCGGAAATTCCGCTTTTAAATAGTTTGTATTTCTTTATTTAAATTTTGTGCTATTTGGACAGCTTTTTTAAATTCTTTATTTACTATGCCATCTTCAGTCAGTACATTTACTTTGCAGATACCACTAATTGCTTTTACTAAATTGACAATAAATTGAGTATATGCTTTTTCACCATTAGTAAATTTAGAATAATCACTTTCTCTTATAATCATTAATTTAAAAGTTTGTAATTCTTTAATTAAAATTCCATCTAAATTTTGTATAGCTATAAGAGATTCATTTACAATAGAACTAATTGCTGTTGTTGCAATTCTTGCAGTATCCATTTCACTTGCTGCTGCTTTTGCTTTATGTAGGTTACTTTTTGCTTCGTCCAAAGCTTGCTCTCCAATTTTAGAATATAAAAACCCTCCAACTGCTAAAACAGGCGCAGCTACTATACCACCTAAAACAGCCATTCCACCAGCCATTCCAAATCCACCTGCAGCTAAGCTACCTCCTCCAAGCCATGCTAAAGTAGCATTAGTAGCCGCTGCACCACTTAGTGTAGAAATTAAAGTTCCGGTAGAAGCGCTTGCAAGTAATCCAACACTACCATAAGCTCCAAGACCAGCTAAAGCCCCAGCACCAAGAGATGCTATCCCACCCGTAGCTAATTTTGTAAAGTCAATTACACTTTCTTTGGTAAATTCTATAAATTCATTAATATTAAATTTTAAATCATCTTTGGAAAAATCATCGCTTTCTATATTTTTAAGTTTAGAAAAAATATCAATAAACTCTTTAAAAGAATTTTGATGAATATGCAACTTTGCATGCCCTAAATTTTCCAAAGCTTGTTCAGCATTTTTTCTAGCTATATCTAATTTTTCTTTTGCATAATCAAAAATTGCTTTAGCATTATTATCTAACTCTTCTGCTGCACACTTATCTTGATAACCATCGTATGCTTTTTTAGCACCAAATATACCTGTTGCTAAAGCTATTCCGCCTAAAATAAATGGAACTGCCATTTTAAATCTCCTTTGTTATTAAATTTATTTTGTATTTTTTATCTAGCTTCAATTTATCTTGCAATAAATTACATATTTTTATATTTTCGTTATAAAAATCCTTTTTACTCATAGTGTCTTTAAAATATTTATTGTAAAAATCTTCCACTCTGCATACTAAGGGTCTTTCGTTGTAAATTTTACAAGAGTTATCTTCTTGTAAATTAATGCAAACACCATTTATATTAAAGTGTTTCAACTCTTCAATGCCATTAATATTTTTACAGCATGCTCCACATGAAGTGCAAGGAAAATTATGTTTTAATATTATTTAACCCTCCTTATTATTTTTTTATGTCAATTATATCAATACCCCCCCCCCGTATTGTCAAGGTTTTGTTTAGTATTATTTACTTTTTTTAATTATTCTTGCAAGCACTACTACACCTGATAAAATTAGCACATAAGACACTACTACATTTATAATTCCGTATTTTTCTATTAAAAATAAACTTGGTAATATAACGCACCATAATATAAATATAAATAAAGCCCAAAAGGCTCCGCAGACAATAGTCCATATAGCAGTAGCTATCATGACTATAATGCCAATTACAACCGCCATTTACAACTCCTTTTAATGTGATTGTTTGTTGCTATGATAGATAGTCTTTAGTGTATATTACTAAAATTGCTTTCCAAATACAGCTTCCATTTTTATAGCTATTTCTTCATCTTCTTTTGATTTGTTATTGTTTAGAGTATCCTGCTTTTCGTTGAATATTGAGTTAGGTTTGTAAAAATCACTTGCAGTGTATGTTTTTTTATTATCTTGCATGCTAAAACTTTTATTGTTGTTTTTGAAAACATCATTCTCTTTAGTTTTATCGTACCATTTTTTTATGCCATATCCAGTTGCAGCTAAAGCTACTCCACCTAATATTAAAGGTAGCATTTTTTCTCCTTATTTGTGAAATATTGAATAAATTATATTTAACCCTTGTGACAGGTTGTGTCATATAAAAATTTAATTTTTCTAAAGCATAGTTGTAGTAAAATGATAGCTTTCTTTTATGAAAAAATTGATCCAAAGGATACACATGCCAAAAATGAAAAGCGTTAAAAGTGCTGTTAAACGCTTCAAAGTAGGTAAAAATAAAATCAAAAGAGGCGCTGCTTATAGAAGCCACATTTTGACTAAAAAACCTGCTAAAAGAATGCGTGATCTTCGCACTTCTAAGTATGTTCACTCAACCAATGTTAAAGCGGTTGAAAAAATGTTAGGAATTTAAGCTCGCTTAAATTTAGTTTTTGACGAAAGTCATTCAAACTCCCCTTATTTTTAAAGGGCAAGATTCGTTTAACGAACGCCAATTTGTGAAAGGATAAATATGGCAAGAGTAAAAACAGGTGTTGTAAGACGCCGCAGACATAAAAAGGTTTTAAAACTTGCGCGTGGTTTTTATAGTGGTCGCCGCAAACACTTTAGAAAAGCTAAAGAACAATTAGAAAGAAGTTTGGTTTATGCGTATCGTGATAGACGCCGCAAAAAACGTGATTTCCGTCGTCTTTGGATAGTACGTATCAATGCAGCTTGCAGACTAAATGATATTAGTTATTCAAGATTTATAAATGGTCTTAAAAAAGCAGGCATTGAGCTTGATAGAAAAATCTTAGCTGATTTAGCGATGAATGATGCAGCTGCTTTTGCTAAAATAGCAGATGCTGCTAAAAAAGCACTTTAATCTTACTGCAAGGCTTTTTATAAGCCTTGTTTTTCTTTTTATTCCTTTTTTTAATTCTCTTTTTGCAAAAGATATTTTACTTTTTAAAGTCTATGATGAAAAAACATTTAAAGATGTAAATTTAAGTCATTATCTTATGAGTGAAAAACTTGATGGCGTAAGAGGGCTTTGGAGCGGTAAGTCTATGCAAACAAGGGCAGGAAATGCCATAAAACTCCCTTTGTTTTTCACAAAAAATTTTCCTAAATTCGAATTAGATGGAGAGTTTTGGGTAAAAAGAGCTTCTTTTGAAGAAATTTCATCTTTAATACGCCAAGAAAATCCCGATGAAAAACTCTGGCAAAAAGTAAGTTATAATGTCTTTGATGTGCCAAATGCTTGCAAAGAATTTAAACTTGATCCTTGTACTTTAGAAGCAAGATTGGAAGTTTTAAAAAAGTATTTAGCTAAAAATCCAAATGATTTTATAAAAATCATCCCACAAATTCGCATTAAAGATAAAAATCATTTAAAGCAATTTTACCAAGATATCATTTCGCATAAAGGCGAGGGTGTGATCATAAGATTAAACAACGCACCTTATGAAAAGAAAAGATCAAACAATGCTTTTAAACTAAAACCTTTTGATGATACAGAATGTGTTGTAAAAAAGCATTTTAAAGGTAAGGGAAAATTTGAAGGCAAAATGGGATCTTTGCTTTGTGAAGCAGTGATTGAGGGTAAAAAAGTAAGTTTTAAGATAGGCTCGGGCTTTAAAGAAAGCGATCGCTTAAACCCTCCACCAATTGGTGCTATCATTACTTTTAAATACAACGGCTTAACCAAAAATGGCAAGCCAAAATTTGCTAGTTTTTTAAGAGTACATGAAAATAGCGTTTTAAAGTAAAAGTAAATTTCAACTTTTCTTTAAAAAAGCACTAAAACAAAGATAAAACACAAAAGCTATACAAGCACTAGCTATAATGCATGCTCCACTTGCAAGATTATAATAAAAACTTATAAAAAGCCCTATCACGCAAAAACTTATGCTCAAAAGCGTAGAGATGATCATCATTTGTCCAAGCTTTTTAGAAAAGCTCTCGGCGATAAATGCAGGTATGCTAAGCAAAGCTATCACAAGTATAAGTCCTACTACTTTGATACTTATAACGATACAAAAAGCCATCATCGCGATTAAAAGATAGTGAAAAAGATTGGTTTTAACCCCTCTTAAGCTTGCAAATTCTTTATCAAAGCTTAGAATTTCAAATTGACGATAAAAAAGCAATACTAAAATGATAAAAATCACATCAATCACTGCAAATAAAACTATATCTTGTGTAGGTACAGACAAAATACTACCAAACAAATATCCCATTAAATCACCATTATACCCAGGGGTTAAGTCTATGAGTATGATACCAACAGCCATTCCAAAAGCCCATATAACACCGACTATATTGTCACTTCTAAAAGGATATTTTTGGACTAAAAACGCTACAAGCAAGGCTAAAAAAAGAGTAAATAAACTCGTGCTAACAAGCACTGGCAAACCAAAATAAAATGCTATACCTATACCCCCAAAAGCCCCATGTGTAATGCCTCCTGCCATAGAACTTAAGCGGTTGATCATGATCAAAGTCCCCATAATCCCACAAGCAATGCTAGTTAAAAATGCAGCCAAAAAAGCATTTTGTATAAAAGAGCTAGATAAAAGTTCAAGCATGGTTTTTTCCTTCACAGCAACACTGCTCCAAGCTAAGCTCCACATCACAAAAATGCGTGTGATTTTGGCTTAAATGCGCTAGTAAATGTGCCTTTTTTTCAGGGGTGTTTTCATGCAAGAATAATTCTTTATTTAAATACGCGATTTTATTTGCATAAGCTAAGCTTACATTTAAATCATGGCATATTACTATCACGCCAACCCCGCTTTCGTGTAATTTTTTCAAAAGCTCAAAAATCTGCACAGAGCCTTTAGTATCTATACTTGCAGTAGGCTCATCAAGGATTAAAAGTTTGCATTCACTTGCTAGAGCTCTTGCTATATAAACTCTTTGTCTTTGACCTCCACTTAGTTCGTTGATTTTTTTATCCCAAAAATTTCTCATACCTACTTTTTCTAAGGCTAGCAAGGCTTGCTCTTGATCTTTTTTGGTATAAAAACCAAAGAATTTTTTATCCACCCTTCCCATCATCACCACTTCTAGCACGCGTACTGGAAAGTTTGGATTAGCTAAAGTATTTTGTGGGACATAACCTATATCTTTTAAACTTAAGTTTTCAAAGTTTATGTTTTTATGGCTATTTAGTAAGCCTAGTATGAGTTTTAAAAGTGTAGATTTGCCCCCGCCATTTGGCCCTACTATGGCTAAAAAGTCTTTGTTTTCATAGTTTAGGTTGATATTTTTTAAAACCTCATCTTGATTATATGAAAAGTTTAAATTTTTAATATTGATTTTTATCATTGTAAAACGCTTGCTATATTTTTTGCATCTTTTAAAAGCTCATTTTTATAATCACTTGGCAAATGATCAAGTTCTATGATTTTAAGATTATAATTACTTGCCATAGCTTTAATGGTATTGTTATTAGCTCCTTTTGGTACAAAAATAGCTTTTATTTGCTCTTTTTGTATGAGTTTTGCAAGCTTAGCTAAGTCTTTTGGTTTAGGTTCTTTTCCTTCTATTTCAACAGGAATTTGGCTTAGATGATATCTTTTGGCAAAATACCCCCAAGATGGATGATAGACTAAAAAGTGCTTGTTTTTTGCATTTTTAAATAAAGCTTGTATTTGTAAATTTAATGCATCCATTTCTTTTAAGAAATTTTCTAAATTTTGCTCATAAAATGCTTTATTTTTCGGGTATTGTTCTATAAGTGCTAAAGTGATATTTTTAGCATGAGTTTTTGCTAAAAGTGGATCAAGCCATGTGTGAGGGTCATCTCCATGATGATGGTGTCCTTCATGTGCATGCTCTTGCAAAGGTATAAAATCAATACCATTTTGAGTAGAGATGATTTTGGTATTTTTGAGATTATCTTTAAGTTTTAAAATCCAAATTTTTTCAAATTCTAAATTTGCTGTGAAGTAAATATCGCTTTTTTCAAGTTTTAAAATACCACTTGGTTTAAATTCGAAAGTATGCTCATTTGCATTAGGTGGTATGACTATATTAATATCTAAAGTATCTTTGGCAATTTGCTTTACAAAGTAAGCTTGTGGAGCTATACTAACACTTACCAAATCTTTGGCATATATACTTAAAAATGAAATCAAACACAAAAACAATACACGCATAATTTTCCTTTCTAAAAACAAAAAAATATTATACTATATTAGAAAAAATAAGGAGTGAAGATGAATTTATGGAATAAAAAAGCAAAAAGCTACGCAAGGTATAATCCTAGTTTAAACGAAATTCAAAAAGCTACTTTCTCAAGACTTGGATCTTTACAAGATAAAAGCGTGGTAGATATAGGCTGTGGGAGTGGTGTTTGGACTTTGCATTTAGCACAAAAAGCAAAAAGTATTTTGGGTGTAGATAGCTCTAGTGCTATGCTTGAAATTTTACAAGAAGATGCAAAAACTCATGCTATATCAAATGTAAAAACTTTAAATTTAGATTTTGAAAACTTTTATAAAAACAATAACACGAAATTTGACTTAGCCTTTTTAAGTATGTCTCCTGCTTTGCAAAATGAAAAAGACTATAAAGCTTTTTTAAGCTTAGCTTCTAAAAAGGTGTATTTAGGCTGGGCAAGTAGGCGTAAAAGTAGCTTTTTAGATCCTATATTTGAGCATTTTAATACGCATTTTAAAGGTTTTTATGAAAGTGACTTACAAAGTTTTTTAAATGCGCAAAATATCCCTTATGAGTATGAAGTTTTTAACGAAACTAGAGTGGTAAAAAGAGATAAAGAAAGTGCGATAGAAAATGCTTTGTGGCATTTGAGTATGAATGGTGTTAATGCAAATAAACAAGAGTTAGAAAGCTTTGTAAAAGATGAGGTAGAAGAGCTTATAGAAGCTAAGATAAAACTTCTGATTATTAATTAAATTTCAAGGCTAAATAACCTTGAAATTTAAAGTTTTTCCTGCCATAAATGGCACTACATCACCGTATTTTTGCGCTACTTGCCATTCTTGTTTTTCTAAAGTGATGATTTTATCTTTTTCAAATTTAAGATTATGAATTTTACAAGCATTATCTGAAATAAATTTTTGTAAATTTGCTTCATTTGAGTGTTTTTCAAAAAGTTCAGCCAATACAGGTAAAATCACTGGCGCACTAAATACACCAGCTGCGCACCCACAGCATTCTTTAGTGTGTAATGGATGAGGTGCACTATCGCTTCCAAACATAGCCTTTTCATAACCGCTAAAAGCAAGCTCACATAAAGCATCTTTGTCTTCATAGCGTTTTGCAATAGGCTTGCAAAATAAATGCGGATCCATCTTACCGCCCACTACATCATCAAGCGTTATCATCAAATGGTGTAAAGTGATAGTTGCGTATAAATTTTCATAATCTTCTAACAAATCACATGAAACCTTAGTGGTAATATGCTCCATTACGATTTTTAATTTTGGAAAGTTTTTAGCTAATTTTTCATAAATTTTAGCAAAATTTGCTTCTCTATCCATTACAAAATCATTTGTTTCTCCATGCACAAGCAAAGGCAGTCCAAGCTCACTCATAGCATTTAATGTGGGTTTTAACTTTTCTATATCAAAGCTTGAAATTCCATTATCTGAGTTGGTAGTGATACCTGCAGGATAAAGTTTTATGGCAAAAAGCTCATCTTTGATTTTTTCTAAAAATTGCTCATCATAGTCTTTAAAAAATAAAGTCATCAAAGGCGTAAAATCTTCATTTTTACACGCTTTTAAAATGCGTTCTTTATAAGATTTTAATGCATTTGTTTCGGTAAGTGGGGTGATTAAATTTGGCATGATAACCCCTGCTTTAAAGTCTTTTGCGCTAAATGGAGCTACAAGTTCAAGCATGCTTTCATCGCGTAAATGTAAATGCATATCCAAAGGGTTTTTAAGTGTCATTTTATCTCCTATTTGAGTTTATATAAGCCGTTTTTGAGTTTTTCAAGCAAAGCTTTTTCTTCTAAAAATTTAAAAGTAGAAATGATGGTTGGTTTGCTGATGTTTAGTTGTTTAGAAAGTTCTTCTATGTTTGCAAAGACAAAGCCATCTTCATTAGCATGAAGGGCTAAAAATTCTAAAATTTCAAAGCGTTTTTTACCAAAGATTTTTGCGCATAGCGTTTTTACTTTATCATCCATTCTCTAACCAAATCAAAAAGAATAAAACTCCAAGTAATTATAGCTAAAACCACGCTAAAAAACACCCCAGCACTCGCACAATCTTTTGCTTTTTTAGCTAAGATGTGAAATTCGCTCGTGCAAAGATCCACGCAAGCTTCTATAGCAGAATTTAGCGCTTCTACAATTAAAATTAGTACCAAAACAAATACAAGCACAAAATGCTCTAAAAAACTCACAGGTAAAAATAAGCTTGCAAAAATCAAAGGTAAAATAATGGCAAATTCTATCCTAAAAGCCATTTCATCTTGGAGTAAAAATTTAATTCCACTAAAGGCATAGCTTGCATTTTTAAATAAAGAATATTTCGGCTTCATTAAGGATTTTCCTTTAAATTTTTGCTAAATATATCATAATTTGCCTCATATTCTTTGCTATTTACACCAAAATACCCCAGTAAGCTTGAAAAAAGATTATCTTGAGAAAGTTTATAGTCTTTTTTGCTTTGTAAATCTTGGCTTAATTTGCTATCTTTACTCCAAAATATCATCGGTATGTGTTTTTGATCTTTTGGCGCTATTAAATAAGGCATACCATGAAGATAAATTCCATTTTCACCTAAACTCTCCCCATGATCTGATAAATAAAGTAAAGAAGCTTCTTTGGTAGGATTTTGCTTAAGCATATCTATAAGGCTTTTTATAATAAAGTCTGTATAAAGTAAAGTATTATCATAGGTGTTGATGATTTGTTCGTGTGAGCAGGTATTTAGCTCGTTTGTATCACATGTTGGCATAAATTTTTTAAATGCATTTGGATAGCGTTTGTAGTAAGTTGGCCCATGTGAGCCTTGTAAATGTACAACGATGATTTTATTTGAATTTGCATTTTCAAGTTCTTGTTTTACAAGTTCAAGTAAGCTTTCATCATAGTCTTTTGCAATGAGTTTGTGTTTTATACGATCGCAATTTCCTTTACAACCCCCTGAATTATTACCAAACCAAACACTTTGTATTCCAACCTTTTGCAAGATATCTAAAACATTTTCTTCGTATAATCCATCTTCAAAATTTACTCTTTTGTGTCTTGAAAACATACAAGGCAAACTTCTTGCAGTAGCCGTTCCACATGAGCTTACATCGTTAAAATACACTAAATTTGGCTCATTTTTGGTATAAAAATTCGTATCATTTGTACTATATCCACCTAAAGAATAATTACTCGCTCTAGCAGTTTCACCTATGACTAAAATCATAAGCTTAGTTGTATTGGTATCTTTTAAACTTGCATCATTTGAAATGATAGTTAGTTCTTTTTTACCTGCTAGCTTTTTCTTTGTAAATTCTATGCTTGAGTATATTGGGTAAAATGGCAAATTATACATTCTAACGATATTGTGTGATCTTAAAAAAGGCAAAAGTATTTTTGAGCTAAGAGCCACTAAAGCAAAGCAAAACACCAAAGAAGTCAAAAATAATACACTTTTTTTGAAAAAATACTTTTGATAATCAATCTTAGTAAAAATCACAAGCAAACTAGGAAAAATCACAAAGACTAAAATATACAAAGCAAAGGAAAAATTAAAATAAGAAAAAAATTCCCTATTGTCTGTTTCAACGACATTTTGTATCATATGATCATCGATTAAAACCCCATAATTGCTAACAAAATAACTACAAATAGCACAAGTGCTAAGTAAAAATATGCTTAAAATTTTGGTGATATAGGGAAAATATACCAAAGATAAAACACCCAAAACCAAGAAAAAATAAATTCCAAAAAACACACTAAAAAGCATAGTGTTTTGATCTATCTTTTCATATACAAACTCAAACAACGGGAAATTAAACGCCATGATAAAAATCGTATTAAGCAGGGTAAATTTTGTCCATGAAAGTTTTAGGTGCATTTTTTTCCTTTGGAATAAAATAAAAACTTAGTCTATTTGAATAAAATTAATAAATCGCATATAAAATAGCAACAAAAGAAGATTGGTAAAGGTATTTTATGAAATTATTATCATGGAATGTAAATGGCCTAAGGGCAATTTGTGATAAAAACGCACTGGATTGGATTGAAAAAGAAGAAATCGATTTTATAGGTTTTCAAGAAATCAAAGCACACGAGGATAAATTTCCAAAAAGAATTTATGAATATCCTTTTAAACATATGTATTCAAATAGTGCTAAAAGAGCAGGGTATTCTGGTGTAATGAGTTTGTGTAATTTTGATAGTGAAGTCAAAAAATGTGAATTTTTTGATGATGATGAGGGTAGGGTTTTAGAACATAGTTTCAAAAATGTAGTTTTGTTTAATATTTACTTTCCAAATGGTCAAAAAGATGAAGAGCGTTTAAACTTTAAAATGAAATTTTATAATGATTTTTTAGTGTATTTAGATAAGCTTTTAAAAGAAGGTAAAGAAATTATTATCTGTGGAGATGTAAATACTGCTCACCGTGAGATAGATTTAACTCATCCAAAAGCTAATGAAAAAACTTCAGGCTTTTTGCCGATTGAGCGTGCTTGGATAGATGATTTATTAAAATTAGGCTTTGTAGATACTTTTAGACATATAAATGGTGATATTAAAGAAAAGTATTCGTGGTGGAGTTATAGAATGAAAGCAAGAGAAAGAAATGTAGGCTGGAGGATTGATTATTTTTTCATTTCTAATGGCTTAAAAGATAAGCTCAAAAATGCCTTTATAAGAGATGATATTTTTGGTTCAGACCATGCTCCTGTAGGGATAGAAATAGATATTTAAGGCATTTTTTGATGTCTTAAATAATTATTAAGTAAAAATTGCTATAATTTTGTCTTCAAACTGCAAATTGGCCCATTCGTCTAGCGGTTAGGACATCGCCCTTTCACGGCGGTAACACGAGTTCGAGTCTCGTATGGGTCACCACTCTATATTTTTCTCCACAGTATTATTTTTTTCATTTTTTATCAAAATTCATCTATTTATTTATAATTATTTATTATTTTGTAAATATATGTTTATATTAAGTTAATTTTAAATTAATAATTATTAATATTCCAAATCTTTTGTTTAATTTCATTAAATTTATATTGACTTCACACTTGTTTTTTAAAATATACAAAAAGGAGGGACAAAATGTATAAAGTTAAAAACAAAAATGAGTTGATGAATTTGGTGCACAATGAAAGAATTTCTCTAAGAGATATTGATGTTTCTTTGATAGAAGATTTTTCATTCGTTTTTTATTGTTCTACTAGAAAAGATTTTTTGGGTATTGAGCGTTGGGATGTATCTAAGGCTAAAGATATGTCTTATATGTTTTATTGTTGTGAAAGTTTTAATGCAGACTTATCACGCTGGGATGTTTCAAATGTCGAGAATATGGCAAGTATGTTTTTTAACTGCAAAAATTTCAACAAAGACTTATCAAAGTGGAATACACAAAATTTAAAAGATATGTCTTATATGTTTTTTAATTGTGTTAAATTTAATCATTCTTTATTGCACTGGAAAACCTCTAATGTAATCAGAATGGCACATTGTTTTGAAAACTGCCATGCGTATGAGCATAATGTGGCAAGCTGGGATGTGCAAAATGTAATTACCATGGCCTATCTTTTCCATAATTGTAAAAATTTTCACCACGAGCTAGATGAGTGGAATATCCAAAGAGATTGTAATACTGATAAAATGTTTGGAAATCGTGGTATTGATAAACTTTATGCTGTAAAAGGCGTGGAGTTAAAATAATCAAATTCACACATTTTTTGTGTGAATTTTTCTTTTATTTCTTTAAGTTTTTCATCAAGTTTTTGTACTAAACTTATCTTTTAAAAGTGCTATTTTATAGTGCTTAGAGATTATTTTTTAGGAAAATTTCCATGAGAATAAAATTTATTATAAAAAGAGATAAAAGCCAAGTTGCATTTGATATTTTTAAAATCAAAAATGCTATTTTCAAAGCCAATATAAATTCCACAGATGAAAAATTAAATAATGATTTTTTAGATAAACTTTGCGATGAGGTTGTAGCTTTACTGGATGAAAAACACATACAAGTAGAACAAATTCAAGATAAAGTTGAAGAAGTTTTAATCAAAAATGCCTTAGTCAATACTGCAAAATCTTATATTTTATATCGCCAAAAAAGAGCACAAATTCGCAATGGTAGCTATGATTTGCTAAGTTTATATGATGATTTAACTTTTAAAGATTCTAAAGAAGCTGACTTAAAAAGAGAAAATGCAAATATTAATTCAGATAGCGCTATGGGTATGATGTTAAAATATGGCTCAGAAGGCGCAAAATACTATGTAGATGAGTGTATTTTACCAAAACATATCGCAAATGCACACAAAAACGGCGATATACACATACACGATAAAGACTTTTATATGCTAACACAAACTTGCTGTCAAATAGACTTATTAAAGCTTTTTGAAAATGGTTTTAGCACAGGACATGGAAGCTTGCGTGAGCCAAATGATATCAGATCTTATGCTTCTTTAGCTTGCATTGCCTTGCAGGCTAATCAAAATGAAATGCATGGAGGCCAGTCTATACCCAATTTTGATTTTGCTATGGCAAAAGGCGTGGCAAAGACTTTTCAAAAAGAGTATAAAAAGGCTATAAATGCTTTTTTTGAAATAAAATTAGAACAAAGTTTAGATGAGCAATGCTTTAAAAATGCTAATTTTCAAGCTTTTAGCGAAAAAGAATGCTTCAAAGAGCTTTTAAGGCTTGATTTAAATAGTGATGAGAATTTTTTAAAGCAAGCAAATGCTTATGCTTATAAAAGAGCATTAAAGCAAACCCAAGATGCGACTTTTCAAGCTATGGAGGCTTTAGTGCATAATCTTAATACTATGAATTCAAGAGCAGGAGCCCAAGTGCCTTTTAGCACGCTAAATTATGGCACCGATATATCTTTTGAAGGGCAAATGGTGATAGAAAATTTACTCAAAGCCACGATGAAAGGCTTAGGAAATGGCGAAACACCAATTTTCCCTGTGCAAATTTTTAAAGTAAAAGAGGGTGTTAATTATAATGAAAAAGACCCAAACTACAAGCTTTTTAAGCTTGCTATAGAATGTGCTTCTAAAAGACTTTTTCCAAATTTTAGCTTTTTAGATGCAAGTTTTAACGCAAAATATTATAAAAAGGGCGATTATAATAGTGAAGTAGCTTATATGGGTTGTAGAACTAGGGTTATGGCAAATGTTTATGATGAGAGTAAAGAAATCACAAGCGGTAGGGGAAATTTAAGCTTTACCAGTATAAACCTTGTGCGTTTAGCTATAGAAGCTAAAGGAAATTTAGAGCTTTTTTACTCACTTTTAAAAGAAAAATTAGAGCTTGTGTATGAGCAATTACTTCATAGATATAAAATTCAAAGTCTAAAAAAGATTAAAAATTTCCCATTTTTAATGGGCGAGGGAATTTGGATAGATTCAGATACTTTAAAAGAAAATGATAGCGTAGAAAAAATCATAGCACATGGGACTTTGGCTATAGGTTATATAGGACTTTGTGAGAGTTTAATAGCTTTGATAGGTTCTCATCATGGACAAAGCCAAGAAGCAAGAGAACTTGGCTTACAAATCGTGCGTTTTATGCGTGAATTTGTCGATGAAAAAGCACTCAAAGATAAGCTTAATTTTTCACTCATAGCTACCCCGGCTGAAGGCTTAAGTGGAAGATTTTTAAAGCTAGATCAAAAAAAATACGGCATTTTAAAAGGCATAACCGATAAAGATTTTTATACCAATTCTTTTCATATTCCTGTAGATTTTCCTATTAGCATATATGAAAAAATTCAAATAGAAGCCCCATATCATGAGCTAAATAATGGCGGGCATATTACTTATGTGGAATTAAACGGCGATGTGAGTAAGAATTTAGAAAGTTTTGAACGCATTATAAAATGTATGAAAGAAAGCAATATAGGTTATGGCTCGATTAATTTCCCGCTAGATAGGGATCCAGTGTGTGGTTATAGTGGTGTGATAGATGAGTTTTGTCCAAAGTGCCATAGAAAAGAAGATGATATTAAATTTGAACGCATAAGAAGAATCACAGGCTATTTAGTAGGAACGCTTGATCGTTTTAATGACGCTAAAAAAGCTGAAGTTCATGCAAGAATTAAACACGATTTTTCTTAGATTAGCTGGTGTTATAAAAGAATCCATAGTCGATGGCTATGGTTTGCGTTATGTGATTTTTACTCAAGGTTGCCCTCATCATTGCAAAGGCTGTCATAACCCACAAACGCACGATTTTAACAAAGGATATTTGCAAGATTTAGCGAGTTTATATGATGAGATTTGTAAAAATCCTTTGCTTCAAGGTGTTACTTTTAGTGGTGGAGAGCCTTTTATGCAAGCAAAAAATTTAAGCATTCTAGCAAAACACATTAAGGCTTTAGGGCTTGATCTTACCATATATACAGGCTTTACTTATGAAGAGTTATTAGAAGAAAAATCAAAAAAAGAATTGCTTATCTTAGCTGATGTTTTGATAGATGGGAAGTTTATTTTAGAGCAAAAAGACTTATCTTTAAAATTTAAAGGTAGTAAAAATCAACGCATTATCGATGTAGCAAAAAGCTTAGAGCAAGGCAAAGTAATACTTTTTGAAAAATAAAGACTCATTTAGTCTTTTTTAATTTAACTATGTTAGAATATCCATAAATTTAAAAAAGGAGAACAATATGTTTGAATTAAGAAAACTACCTTATGAAGCAGACGCTTTTGGAGACTTTTTAAGTGCAGAAACTTTTGCATTTCATCATGGCAAACACCATCAAACTTATGTAAATAACCTAAACAATCTTATCAAAGATACTGAATTTGCGGGAAAAGATTTAGTTTATATCATACAAAACTCAAATGGTGGAGTTTTTAACAACGCTGCTCAAGTGTATAATCATGACTTTTATTTTGATTGCATTAAGCCAAAAACATGCTGTGGCTGTGGCTGTTCTTTGAGTGCTGAGTTTAAAGCAGCAGTTGAAAAAGACTTTGGCTCTATGGAAAATTTAAAAGAAGAGTTTATTAAAGGAGCTACAGGGGTATTTGGTTCTGGTTGGTTCTGGTTAGTTTATAACACTCAAAATCAAAAATTAGAATTAGTAGCTACAAGCAATGCTGCTACACCTATCACTGAAGGTAAAGTTCCGCTTTTAGTAGTTGATGTATGGGAGCATGCTTACTATGTAGATCACCGCAATGCGCGCCCTGCGTATTTAGAAAAATTCTACGCGCACATTAACTGGGAATTTGTAGCAAAAGCTTATGAATGGGCTATTAAAGAAGGCATGAACTCAGTAAGCTTTTATGCAAATGAACTTCACCCTGTAAAATAATCAAGTTTTTTTAAGAAAAACCCCGTAAAATAGACTAAATACAAAAATTAGGAGATTTTATGGAGGTTTTTCTTTCTGTCGTGGCTACTTTATTTTGTGTATTTTTAGTAGCCTATTTTATTCTTAAAAAATACAATCCTATCTTTACTTTTTTTCTCTCAGGTATTATTATCTTAATCATCATTTCTTTAGCGACTGGTGAGTCTGTGCTAAAACAAAGCTTAGGAAATCCTGTTTTTGATGTCTTTGGTTTTGTAACTCAAACTTTTAAGACAAATTTAGCTGGTGTGGGGCTTATTATAATGTCTGTTGCAGGTTTTGCAGCTTATATGAAGCACATTAATGCTTCGGCAAAGTTAGCTTTTGTAGCAAATAAACCACTAGGCAAGATTAAAAATAAATACCTAGTTTTAAGTGGAACTTTTGTAGTGGGTATGGCTTTAAAAATAGTTATTTCAAGTTACACAGGATTGTTACTTTTATTGCTTGCTTCGATTTATCCTGTTTTAATCGCCATAGGAATTCGTCCTATCACTGCTGTATCGGTTTTATCATTAATTGCACTTGATTATGGTCCTAAAGATGGAAATTCTATAAATTTAGCAGATATGGTAGGTATTGAAAATGTTGTTGCTATGTTTTTTGAATACCAAATTTATCCTGTTATAGCTTATGTTGTTGTGATAGCTTTGCTTATTCCGTTTTATTATAGTTATATGGATAAAAAAGACTTAGCAAAAGGCGTTGTGGATAATATCGAACATATGGAAATAAAAAACCCAAATTGTCCTTTATTTTATATTTTCTTGCCTTGGCTTCCTATAGTGTTTTTATTTGGTGCTTATTTTGCAAATTTATATGGATATAAAGTGAAGCTAGATGTGGTGAGCGCCAATTTTTTAAGTATAAGTTTGGTTTTTATTTTAGAGTATGCTAGACATAAAGACGCAAAAAAACTTGCAGATGATTTGATGGTGATACTAAAAGCTATGGCAGAAATTTTTGTAAGTGTTGTTTGTATTATCATTGCAGCTTCTATTTTTGCAGAAGGTATTAAAGCGTTAAAAGGTATAGAACATTTAGCCTTAGCAGTTTCTTCTATGGGAGCTTCTGCTGTGTTGCTTACTATTATAGTTTTAAGCTTTATTGTGTATTTTGCAAGTGTGATTATGGGTAGTGGGATTGCTGCTTTTAATGCTTTTGGAAGACTTGCTCCAGATATTGCTCAAAAACTAGGGATTAATCCTATCTCGCTAGCTTTGCCACTTGAGATTGCTTCTTGTTTGGGGCGTGCTGCCTCGCCGATATCGGGTGGAATTTTAGCCTTAGCAGGCTTTGCAAAATTAGATCCTATAGCCATTGTTAAAAGATCTACTCCTATGTTGCTTGTAGGAATGGCTTTAAATATCCTAATAGCTTGGTATTTTGCATAAATTTAGAGTGATGGCCTTTAGGCTATTACTCTAGTATGTTTGTATGAAAATTTATGCAAATTTAAGAGATTTTACAAAAGATAAATAAGCCTAATGTCTTTTAAATTCATCTATCAAAAAAACCATAAATTATAAAAATCTTTAATGTATATATAATATAAATTTATAAAAAATTTATTATTTTTTATTACTATTACGCAAATTTTAATTTCCAAAAGGAGTTTTAATGTTAAATTTCACGGGGGGGGGGAATTGAGAATTCTCAATCAAGCATATCCTCTTTAAAAACATCAAACAATATTTCTTTTACTAAGAAAACCTTCTTATCTTTAGCAACTATATCTTTTTTAGCAACTTGTGCTAATGCTAGTATAACAACTATAGGTGATAAAGCTTCTAATGGTAGTATTACTATCACTAAAGCTAAAAGCACTACAAACAATAACAACAAACAAGTAAAAAATTCTAAAAGTATTAGTGGTGGTGGATGTAATAGTACAATTTGTAATATAGGGAGTGCTGTTAATAATGGTGTTACTATAAGTGGTACAGATGGTGGCACTTTAACTATTACAAGTGATGGTAGTATAAATACTAATAATAACAATAACGCTATCAATGTAAGTCAAGGCGCTACTAATGTAACTATCAATAATGCAGGTAATGTTAATGGTGGAGTATCAAATGGTGCTGCAATTAATATAGGACAAAACAATCAAAATGGTGCTAGTATTAAAGATTTTACCAATAGTGGAACAATAGGTGATGGAAATAATAAATTTGCTATTACTGTTTGGGGTAATGGTAGCAACAAATCAACAATTGAAAAATTTGAAAACTCAGGTTTAATACAATCAGGGAATGGTGAAGCAATATATTTGGGTAATACTACTATAACTAATTTTACTAATGGTGGAACTATTAAATCCACAGGTGGAGTTGGTGTTAATATAGCAAGTGGAACTACTATATCTAACTTAAAAAATACTGGTACTATTAATGGAAGTCATGGTATTAAAGTTAATAGTGCTACATTGCAAAATTTAGAAAACAGTGGGACTATAAGTGGTAGTAGCAATGGTATTCAAATCGATAGTGGTGCTGTAAATACAATAGACAATAAAGGAACTATAGCTTCTGCAAATGGATATGGTATTTATTTTATAGGAAATACTGAGCAAATTTCAAATTCAGGTCTTATTGATGGTAAATCTGCTGGAATGGCTTCTGTTTCAGAAGTTAAAACTATTATAAATGAAGAAAATGGTGTTATTAAGTCTAATGGTGAAGGTATTGGAATGTCATGGACTGGAGGTGGTCGTTATGCTAAAGGAGATCTTATAAAAAATGCTGGCACTATCGAAGCTGGTACTACTGGTATTAAAGTATATTCAGGAGTCACAATAGGAAATATTGACAACTCCGGTATTATTAATGCGGGAAGTAATGGTATTGAGTTGCATGACATAGGCTGGGGGACTAATGCTTCAATCCATGTAAAAACCATTAATAATTCAGGAACTATTATAGCAAAGCGCGATGGTATTGTTTTTTCAGATGGCAGAACAAATGCTAATATATCTGCAATGACTATAGATAATATATCAAACACAGGTACCATTCAAGCAGGAAGATATGGAATTGTATTAAGCGATACTAAAAATGCTTACCAAATCGGTAAAATCAATTTAGGTGGTTTAGTTAGTGGTGGTACAGCTGGATTTTATATAGGAGCTAAGCAAAAACTAACACAGGATATTACTGTAACAGGAACCCTAGCAGGCGGTAGTGGTATTATCAATAAAGGAACATTAGGTAATACTAATAAACAAGGTGGTATTAAGCTAGATGGTGGAACCATAGCCGCAACATCCGAAAGCAATGGTATGATGTATTATAATGCTAATGGTGCTGCTATAAGAAATACTGATAATGGTATTATTTATGGTGATACAGAGTTAAAAAATAAAGCTTCTATGATAGGAGATTTTATTAACGAAGGTAATGGTCAAATAGAAGGTTCTATAAAATTAAGCGATGAATCTAAAATTTTTGGAAATATTAATAATATAGGCACAGGAAATATTAATGGTTCTATAGAATTAACAGATAAATCATACATAGCTGGTATAGTCAATTCAGGCTCAGGAAAAATCACAGGAAACATTAGCGTAGATAGCTCAAGTGAGATAGGTAATATCATCAATGCAGGAAGTGGAGAAATCACTGGTAATGTTAGTGTAAATAATAGCTCTAAAGTTGGCAATATCATCAATGGTACTTTAGCAAATTCTTTTTATGCTGATGGAGTTTCTACTGGTAAAATCACTGGTGATGTTAGCGTTGGCAATAAAAGTATAGTTGGAAATATTATAAATGCTGGACAAGGACAAATCTCAGGTGGTATTAAAGTTGATAATAATAGTGAAGTTACTAATATTTCTAATGCTGGTAATGGGCTTATTAGCAGTGATGTTAGCGTTAATAATGGATCGAAAGTAGGTAATATCTTTAATAGTGATTTTGGAAAAATCACAGGAAATATATCTATAGGTAAAGAATCTAGTGTAGGTGGGGTTGTAAATAGTGGCAATGGTGAAGTTAGTGGAGATATTAAAGTAGAAGAAGGTGGTAAGGTAGAAGAGATTGTCAATGATGGCAATGGACAAATCACTGGTGATGTGAGTGTAGGATCAGGTTCTTCTGTGGGTAATATCACTAATAGCGGTAATGGTAATATAGGTGGTAGTATTAAAAATGATGGAGAATTAGGCTCAATTAATAATAGTGGTTCTATCAGCGGTTCTATTGAAAATAACAATGGTGATTTAGATATTAAAAATGATGGAGAATTAGGTGGATCTATCACTGTAGGGGAAAACGGTGGTAATACTTCTATCTCAAATGGTTCTAATGGTAATATAGGTGGTGGTATAGTTAATAATGGTAATAATGATATTAACATAGATAACCAAGGTACAGTTAAACCTGATAGCAATGGTAATCACATCACTAATAATGGTGGTGGTAATGTAAATGTAGGTGATTGGGTGGTTCAGCCAAATGAAGATGGTAGCTTTGATGGGGTTATTAATGTAGGTGGTAGTGGTAGTGGTTCTACAAATATAGACAATATCACAGTAGATACTTCATCTCCAAACTATGATGCAACTAAACCTATCAATCCTGATAATATAGTTAATAATAATACAAGCGGTAGCGGTGGAGTAGGTAAACCTGGTAATGTTGGTTCAAACAATGATTTATTAAATTTAGTTTATGATCCAATTTCAGGAACTTATAAAACCTTAGCTGATGTAAGTGCTGGTGTGGGTTCTGTTATGGCTCAAACTTTAGTTAATACCTATATAATGAGATCATTCTTTATTGATACTGTAATGGATGATGCTTCAAGAATGGCATATAAACATGCAAGAGTACATGATCATAAGAAAAACAAAGACTTAGTGGGATTTAGCACAGATGAACATTATCATGGCTTTGTATTGCCATATTTTTCATCAAATAGTATTAAACTTTTAGGAACAAGTGATTATTCTAAAGGACATACTAAAGGTATAGTAGCAGGTTTTCATACCTTAAGAGATATAGGTATGCTAGGAGCTTATTTAGGAACTGAAGAAGCTAATATGGATACTAAAGATTATTTCTCTTTAAAAATGCAAACAGTTTATGCAGGTTTGAAATATTCTAATCTTTTATTAGAAGATGAAATGAAAGAAGCTTTCGTTAAAGCACATACTAAAGTAGCTTATACTAAAAATGATGTACAAAAATTCATCGATAAAGGAAAAAAAGAAGCTAATGGTAATACAGATACTTATGGTTATGGAGCAAGTATAGGTACTGGTATGAATTTTTATTTAGATGGTATCAATAATGTTATTACACCTGAAGTATCATTAAACTATGAAGGTGGTTTCACAAAAGCATTTAGTATGCATGGAGAAGGTGCGTTAAATCATGAAAGATATTATGAAAGTAAATTAAATCTTTTCTCAAGTACAGCATCAATTAAATGGTTTAATCAATGGCACCCACAAATTAGCACTTCATTTGAAGCAGGTGCAAGAATTAACTTCAATCCTGAAGTAGATTCAAGAGTAAACTTTGCAAACTTAAAAGCAAGTGAAACTTTAGATTTACCAAGAACTTATCAATATGCTGGTGCATCTTTAATCTTTTCTTTAGCAAAAGATTTAGATATGTCATTTAACTATAATGGCACTTTTGCAAACAATGCTCATTCTCATACAGGGTATTTGCAATTTGATTTTATATTCTAAATATACTAAGCCTTTTAAGGCTTAGTGTTTAATTAATTGCCCAGAGTTTGCTTGAAATAAAATTACAAAACAACAAAAAAAGATTTGAAAAAAAATAATCTAGTAATAGTTTAAGGTATATTAGTTTATATCTTTTAAGTAGTATGTTAAATTAAAATTAAAACTCCTTATTAGGCAAACTCTAAGACATTAAGCTTAAAGCTTTAGTTTATTGCTTTAATGCTTTTAAGCTTAATGTGTGTTAAGTAAGCTCTGGGGAGTTGAATTATTCTAGTATTACCCCTTCATTTAATACAACTTCGCCTATTACATAAGCATCTGAGCTTTCTAAAACTTTTCCTACATTAGATGGATCTACCACCATAACTAAACCCACACCCATATTAAAGCTTCTATACATTTCAGCCTCTTCTACACTTTGGCCTATTTGGTAAAAAATTTCAGGAGTTTTTAGATGATGTTTTCTAATAATTGCGCCTATTCCTCTTGGGAAAACTCTAGGTAAATTTTCTACTAAACCACCACCTGTTATATGAGCTAGTGCATTGATGAATGGTTTTAATTTTAAAAAGTCTTTTACGTAAATTCTTGTAGGTTCAAGTAAAATATCGATTAAATTTTTACCCTCTATTTTATCATCAAACTTAAGCTTTTGTGCTTCAAATAGTACTTTTCTAGCTAAAGAATATCCATTAGAATGAAGCCCGCTACTAGGTAGAGCTAGTAAAATATCTCCATTTTTTACAAAATTTCTTCTATCGATTTCATCTTTTTCGGCCATACCCACTGAAAAACCTGCTAAGTCAAAATCATTGCTATGATACATTCCAGGCATTTCAGCAGTTTCTCCGCCTATTAAGGCACAATTTGCTTTTTTACAACCATTAGCAATCCCTGCTACGACTTTTTTAGCTACTTCTACATCTAATTTTGCAGTTGCATAATAGTCTAAAAAAAACAAAGGCGTAGCAAAATTACAAATTAAATCATTCACACACATTGCTACTAAGTCCTCACCTATAGTGTCAAATTTTTGACTATCAATAGCAAGACGCAACTTCGTACCCACTCCATCAGTTGCTGCTAACATAACAGGATTTTTAAAACCACTTGGCATAGCAAAAGCACCTGAAAAAGAGCCTATGCCACCTAAAACATTTTCATTAAAAGTTTCTTTTACTAAAGGCTTGATTGCTTCTACAAAAGCATTGCCATTGTCTATACTTACGCCCGCATCTTCATAGCTTATATTCATTTATCTTCCTTTAAGAATTTAAAAGGTATTTTAACTAAAAATGTTTTAAGGCTAAATTATGCAAAATGCTTATTTTGTAACTTCAAGTATAGCAGGTGGAAAGTCAAGCTTTATAAAAATAGTTCAAAATTTGGGTTTTGATACTTTAAGCGCAGATGTGATAGCTCATGAGCTTTTAAATGAAAATGCAAATTCCATAGCTAAGCTTTTTGATAACGATGATTTAATCATAGCAGGAAAAATAGATAGAAAAAAACTTGGAACTATTGTATTTAATGACTTAAATGCTAAAAAAAAGCTAGAAGATTTTTTACATCCTAAAATCAAAGAAGTTATTTTACAAAAAGCTCAAATTTTAGATAAAAAAAACAAGGCTTTTTTTATAGAACTGCCTTTATTTTTTGAAAATAATCACTATCAAAATTTAGGAAAAAGTATATTAATTTATGCTCCAAAAGAACTTTTGCTTCAAAGATTAATGCAAAGAGATAATTTAGATGAAAACGAAGCTTTAAAAAGAATTAATTTACAACTTGATATAGAAGAAAAACTAAAAAAAGCAGATTTTGTGATAAAAAATACCTCAGGTTATGAAAATTTTGAGAAAAATGTGCTAAATTTTTTAAAACACACTTTAAAGGTTGAAAAATGAAATTTTACAAGTACTGTGCTAGCGGGAATGATTTTGTGGTGTTTGCAGATAGTGAAAAAAAAGATCGTAGCGAATTAGCTAAAATTCTTTGTAATCGTTATGAAGGCATAGGCGCTGATGGGCTTATAGTAGTTGTGCCTCATGATAGATATGATTTTGAATGGGAATTTTATAATTGTGATGGGAGCAAGGCAAGTATGTGCGGTAATGGCTCACGCGCAGCAGCTCATTTTGCTCATCATTATTTGAAAAAATCTCAATATTTAAATTTCTTAACCGGTGCAGGACTTATAAAATCTTTTGTTGATGATGATATAGTTGAAATCAAACTTAGCGGGGTAAAGGATATTAAAGAAGCTTTTGAGTATAAAGGTAGAATTTGGCAAGGCTGTAATACTGGTGTTCCGCATATAGTAACCTTTGTTGATGATTTAAACGAATTTGATGTAAATTTATGTAAAGAAGTGCGTAAAAGATACAATGCAAATGTTAACTTTGCTAAAGTAGAAGATGATGAATTTATAAGAGTTAGAACTTATGAACGCGGGGTAGAAGATGAGACTTTGGCTTGTGGTACGGGTATGGGGGCTTGTTTTTATCTAGCGTATTTAAATCAAGAAGTAAAAGATGATATTTTGGTAAAGCCAAAAAGTAATGAAAGTTTGTATTTTAGATTAGAAGAGGATCAAATATTTTTTAGAGGAAAGGTAAAGTGCTGTTTTGAAGCTGATTATAATTTTGCTTAGTAGTGTTTTATTTTTAAAAGCTGAATTTATAGCAGGTTTTGATGAGCAATATTATGCTTTAAGTATAAAAGAAAAGCGTGAGGTTTTTATCAAAAAAATCAATGCTTTATTGGATGTTTCTTTTAAAGAGATAGAAAAGGAAAAAGAATTTATAGAATTTTTCTTTAAAGAAGCTATAAAGAATAATTTTAGAAAGCTAAATACTAATTCTGTGCAAAAACTATGGTCTTTGAAGGAAAAATACCGTGTTAAAAATTTATATGATCACAAAGAATACCAAATGCGTGTCCAAAAGGTTCCAAAGTCTTTAGCTATAGCTCAAGCTATTATTGAAAGTGCAACTGGTACAAGTCGCTTTGCTAAAGAGGCAAATAATTTATTTGGAGAATGGACTTGGGGTGAAAAAGGTTTAGTGCCAAAGGAAAGAGGCGAGGGTAAAACTCACAAAATTCGTATATTTGATAGCTTACAAGAAAGTGTGGATTCGTACTTGCTTAATTTAAATCGCCACGATGCTTATAAGGAATTTAGAGCTTGGCGGTGGGATGCTATAAATCAAAATGAAAAACTTGATGGTAAAGAAGCGGCAAGTCATTTAGAAAAATATTCAGAGATTAAAAGTAATTACACTAAGCTTATTTTATCTATCATCGAGCAATATAAGCTTGATGAGTTAGATTAATTACCCAAGGCCCACTCATCAAAAGGTAAAATCATCACGCGCACCCCCTCAATGAAAAACTCATCTCTTTGTGAAAGCGTGATGATATAAATAGTCGAAAGTGCAAGTTGATTTTTACTAAGGATTTTTTTGACTTTTAAACTAAGTAAATCTTTATCTTTAAAGGGTGAGCATAAAAATGCATTTTTAAGACTTGGTAAGTAAAAATCAAAATGCTTAGTATAAAAAATTTCTTGTTTAAATTTAAACAACTCACTTAAAATTAAATTTTCAAACAAAGTACTAAAGTCTTTTTGTATGCTTAGAGAATTTTTTAGTGAAAAGTCCCAAAAATATACTTTTTTTAAATTCTTTTCAAGATTTTTTACAAAATACAAAGTGTAGTTTGATTCCAGTTTTTCTATGCTTTTATATAAGGTATCTTTGGAAATTTTTATACTGTTTTTTAGAGTTTTTAATAACTCATTAACGCTAAATTCACTCCCAAGTTCTAAGGCAATTTGTTTGAGTATAGTAAGCTCTAATGGGGTATAAAAGCTTTTTAAGTATGATGAGTTTGTGTTAAAGTTGTGATTTAAAATCACATTGCGTCCTGTATGTAAAAAATAACTTACCATGGTTTTAGTATCAGCATATTTTTTGTTTAGGCTTAAAAATTCTTCAAAGTCTAAATAATCTAAATGAAGTTCTTCAAACTGATCTAAGCAAAAATTACTATCACAAACGCTTATTATGATTTGCAAATTAAGATGTTTTAAACTAGCAAAGTCAAAATCATGAGTAAAGTTACAAAGTGCTAAAAATTTAATTTGTGGATTATAAGTTAAAAACGAATTTAAACTTATTAAAGCACTTGCTTGAAATTTTAAATCATCACAATCAATAAAGAGTATATTTTCACTTTTATACAAAGATAAAAAATTTAAAATCAAATTTTTCTTACCACTTGCAAAACCACCTTTTATGATGATGTTTTTATGGGTTTGGATTTGAATTTTTCTTTCATCAAATTTTTGAAATTTTGGGTAATTATCGTAAAAAAATTGTAGTGATTTCATAGATTTCTTTATACTAAATGGTGGAGCATAGCGGGTTCGAACCGCTGACCCCAACGCTGCCAGCGTTGTGCTCTCCCAGCTGAGCTAATGCCCCTTTAGATTTTGAAATCATACTATATTTTTTCTTAGATTTTCTTAATGCATAAAAAATCTGATAAATTTTATAAAATTTAATTTTTATCCTTTTTAAAAGGAAAATAATTAAAAAAAATGTATAAATTTCTTGACATAGCAAAGTATGTTTTTATATAATCTCAACATCATTTTATATGGTGGTTAGATTCTTATGGGTCTAACGAGTTCTTTACAAAGGAAAAAATATGGAAAGAATCAGGCTTAAGCTAAAAGCTTATGACCACAGAGTTCTAGATCGCACAGTTGCAGCAATTGTAGAAGCTGTTAAAAGAACAGGTGCTGACATCAGAGGTCCAGTGCCAATGCCTACAAAAATCAAAAGATACACAGTTTTGAAATCTCCACACATCAATAAAGATTCACGCGAACAATTTGAGATGAGAATTCATGCTCGTATGCTTGATATTGTAGCAGCTACTCCAGATACAGTAGATTCACTCACTAAGCTTGACTTGGCTCCAGAGGTCAATGTTGAAGTAAGAGCTATGGGTAAATAAGGATAGAATATGGAATACATTGTAGAAAAAATTGGTATGAGTAGAACAATCAGCACACCAAGCATTCCTGTAACCTTACTTAAACTTGTTCAAACTAAAGTATGTGAAGTAGAAAATGGAAAAGCTTTGGTTGCTTATGTAAAAGGCAAAGCAAATAATAAATGCATTGCAGGTCAGCAAAAAAAATACAATCTTTCAGCTGAATATAATAGATTTGCTTCTTTAGAAGTAGCAAACACAGAAGCAGGTGATATTGATCTTAATCCTTTAAAAGAAGCTTCTATTTTAAAAGTAAGCTTTAATTCTAAAGGTAGAGGTTATAGTGGGGTTGTTAAAAGACATGGATTTGCCGGAGGTCCTGCAAGTCACGGTTCAAGATTCCACAGACGTCACGGATCAATCGGTAACCGCGAATGGCCAGGTCGTGTTCAACCAGGTATGAAAATGGCAGGTCATTATGGTAATGTAAAAGTTACTGTTAAAAATGAAGTAGTTTCATTTGATGAAGAAAATGGCATCTTAGTAGTAAAAGGTGCAGTACCAGGATTTAATGGTGCTATGGGTAAAATAAGGATTGCAAAATGAGTAAAGTAACTGTTTTAAATGATAAATTTGAAAAAGCTAGTGAACTCGATCTTCCAGCAAAATATGCAGAAGTTAATCCTCACAACCTTTATTTATATGTAAAATCTTATCTTGCTAGCCTTAGAGCAAACACAGCTCATACTAAAGGTAGAAGCGATGTAAGCGGTGGTGGTAAAAAACCATGGAGACAAAAAGGTCGTGGTGGTGCAAGAGCAGGTTCAACAAGAACGAATGTTTGGGTTGGTGGTGCTGTGGCATTTGGTCCTACAAACAATCGTAACTATTTCCAAAAAGTTAATAAAAAACAAAAACGTTTAGCGCTTGAAAGAGCATTGGCTGATAAAGCACAAAACAATGCATTATTCTCAGTAGATAGTTTAAGCATTGAAAGCGGTAAAACAAAAGATGCAAATGCAGTTATTAAAAAGCTTGGTTTAAAAGATGCTTTAATTGTAAAAGATTTACTAGATGAAAAAACACTTCTTGCTTTTAGAAACTTAGCAAATTGCTATGTAGTTGATATTAGCGAAGTAAATGCTTATTTAGTATCTGTATTTAATGCTGTTATCATTGAAAAAGCAGCGCTTGAATCTATCGTAAAAGAGGGTTAAAATGGCAGATATTACTGATATAAAAACAATACTTTACACTGAAAAAAGCTTAAACCTTCAAGAGCAAGGTGTTGTAGTTATTCAAACTTCTCCAAAAATGACTAAAAATGGTCTAAAAGAAGTTTTAAGAGAATATTTTGGTGTAACTCCAGTAAGAATTAATTCTTTAAAAATGGATGGAAAAGTAAAGCGTTTTAGAGGTCGTGAAGGTCAAAGAAATAGCTTTAAAAAATTCTATGTTAAGCTACCAGAAGGTGTGAGCTTAGAAAGTTCGGAGGCATAAGATGGCAATTAAAACTTATAAACCATATACTCCAAGTAGAAGATATATCACAGGTGTAAGCTCTGATGATATCACAGCAAAAGCTAGTGTACGTTCATTACTTGTAAAACTTCCAGCTCATGCAGGTCGTAACAATAATGGTAGAATCACAAGCCGTCATAAAGAAGCAGGTGCTAAAAAACTTTACAGAATTATAGATTTTAAAAGAAGAAAATTTGGTATTGAAGGTAAAGTTGAAGCAATCGAGTATGATCCATACAGAAATTGTCGTATTGCATTAATCTCTTATAGAGATGGTGAAAAAAGATACATCTTACAACCAAAAGGTTTAAGTGTTGGTGATGTTGTTTGTGCTGCTGAAAGCGGACTTGACATTAAACCAGGTAATGCAATGAAATTAAGAAATATCCCAGTGGGTACTATCGTACACAATATCGAGTTAAAACCAGGCAAAGGCGGTCAAATGATCCGTTCAGCGGGTGCTTATGCTCAATTAATGGGTAAAGAAGAAAAATACGTTATCTTAAGACTTGCAAGTGGTGAAATGAGACAAGTTTTAGCTGAATGTATGGCAAGTATCGGTGAAGTTGGTAATGAAGAATGGTCAAACGTGACTATTGGTAAAGCTGGTAGAAATCGCCATAGAGGTATTCGTCCTCAAACAAGAGGTTCTGCGATGAACCCAGTTGATCACCCGCACGGTGGGGGTGAAGGTAAGAAAAATTCAGGCCGTCATCCAGTTACTCCATGGGGTAAACCAACTAAAGGTGCTAAAACTCGCCGTAAAAAAGCTAGCGATAAGCTAATAATTTCAAGAAGAAAAGGAAAGTAAGATGGCTAGGTCACTAAAAAAAGGTCCTTTTGTTGATGACCATGTAATGAAAAAAGTCATCGCTGCTAAAAAAGCTAACGATGGTAAGCCAATTAAAACTTGGTCAAGACGCAGCACTATTATACCTGATATGATAGGTTTAACTTTTAATGTTCATAATGGAAAAAGCTTTATCCCAGTATATGTTACTGAAAATCATATCGGTTACAAATTAGGTGAATTTGCACCTACTAGAACATTCAAGGGTCACAAAGGCTCTGTTCAGAAAAAAATAGGTAAGTAAGGGAGATTTATGAGTAGAGCGTTAATTAAATTCATAAGATTATCTCCAACTAAAGCGAGATTGATTGCTAGAGAAGTTCAAGGTATGAATGCAGAGCTTGCATTAGCTAGTTTGAAATTTATGCCAAATAAAGGTGCTAAATTTATAGCAAATGCTATTTCAAGTGCTGTAGCAAATGGCGGATTTGAAGCAAATGAAGTTGTTGTTTCAAGTTGTCGTGTTGATGCTGGTGCGGTTTTAAAAAGATTTAGACCAAGAGCTAGAGGAAGTGCTAGTCGTATTAGAAAGCCAACTTCACACATTTTGGTAGAAGTTAGTAAAGTAGAAGCAAGTGCTGAAAAAACTACAAAAGCTAAAAAAGCATCAGTGAAAAAGGAAAGCTAATATGGGACAAAAAGTAAATCCGATTGGTTTAAGACTAGGAATTAATAGAAATTGGGAATCAAGATGGTTTCCTACAAAAGCTAATTTAGCAGAAAATATTGGTGAAGATTATAAAATCAGAACTTTCTTAAAAAGAAAACTTTATTATGCAGGAATTAGCCAAATTCTTGTAGAAAGAACAGCGAAAAAATTAAGAGTAACTGTTGTAGCTGCAAGACCAGGGATTATTATTGGTAAAAAAGGTAGTGATGTTGATATTTTAAGAAAAGAACTTCAAGATTTAATCAAAAAAGAAGTTAATATCAATATCAAAGAAGAAAGAAAAGCAGGTGCTTCAGCTCAGCTTGCAGCTGAAAGTGTTGCTACTCAACTTGAGAAAAGAATTGCTTTTAGAAGAGCAATGAAAAAAGTAATTCAAGGAGCGCAAAAAGCAGGTGCTAAAGGGATTAAAGTTTCAGTTTCAGGCCGTTTAGGTGGTGCTGAAATGGCAAGAACTGAATGGTACTTAGAAGGTCGTGTTCCACTTCACACTTTAAGAGCAAAAATCGATTATGGCTTTGCAGAAGCACATACTACTTATGGAAACATAGGTATTAAAGTATGGATCTTCAAAGGTGAAGTTTTACAAAAGGGTGTTCAACCTGAAAAAACCGAAGAAAACGCTCCAGCTAAAAAAACTAGAAGAGCAAGAAGAGGTAAATAATCATGTTAATGCCAAAAAGAACAAAATATCGTAAAATGATGAAAGGGCGTAACAGAGGTTATGCCAACAGAGGGATTGAATTTACTTTTGGTGATTTTGCCCTAAAAGCAACTGAAGCTGGCCGTATCAATTCACGTCAAATCGAAGCAGCTCGTATTGCTTTAACTCGTTTTGTAAAAAGACAAGGTAAAACTTGGATTAGAGTTTTCCCAGATAAACCTCTAACTAAAAAACCTTTAGAAACTCGTATGGGTAAAGGTAAAGGTGCAGTTGAGGAATGGGTAATGAACATTAAACCAGGTCGTATCATTTATGAAATGGCAGGGGTTAATGAAGAAATGGCAAGACAAGCTTTAACTTTAGCGATGCACAAATTGCCATTTAAAACTAAGTTTGTTACAAGAGAGAGCCAAAATGAAATATACTGAGATTAAAGATAAAACAGCAGGTGAGCTTGCAACAATGCTAAAAGAAAAAAAGGTGCTTTTATTTACTTTAAGACAAAAGCTAAAAACAATGCAGCTAACTAATCCTAAAGAAATTAGCGAAGTTAAAAAAGACATCGCTAGAATCAATACTGCAATTAGCGCTTTAAAATAAGGATAGAAAATGGCATTTAAAAGAGAAATTCAAGGCGTTGTTGTTCAAATTGCTGGAGATAAAACAGCAACAATTTTGGTTGAAAGAAAAGTGGTTCACCCAAAATACAGAAAAATCGTAAAACGCTTTAAAAAATATTTAATTCATGATGAAAGAAATGAGCTTAAAGTGGGAAATACTGTAGTTGCTATTGAATGTAGACCACTTTCTAAGAGAAAATCATTTCGCTTAAAAACTATAGTATCAGCAGGAGTTGAGTAATGATTCAAAGTTTTACTAGGCTTGCAGTTGCTGATAATAGCGGTGCAAAAGAATTAATGTGTATTAAGGTTTTAGGTGGTAGTAAAAGAAGATACGCTACTGTTGGTGATGTAATCGTTGCATCTGTAAAAAAAGCTCTACCAAATGGTAAAGTTAAAAAAGGTCAAGTAGTAAAAGCAGTTATCGTTAGAACTAAAAAAGAAATTCATAGAGATAATGGTTCTTTAATTCGTTTTGATGAAAATGCAGCAGTTATTCTTGATGCTAAAAGAGAGCCTATCGGAACACGTATTTTTGGACCAGTAGGTCGTGAAGTAAGATATGGTGGCTTTATGAAAATTGTTTCACTGGCACCGGAGGTGTTGTAATGAAATTAAAAATTAAAAAGAATGATATGGTAAAAGTTATCGCAGGCGATGACAAAGGCAAAACAGGTAAAGTTTTAGCAGTATTTCCTAAAACAAATAAAGTAATTGTTGAGGGTTGTAAAATCGCTAAAAAAGCTGTTAAGCCAAGTGATAAAAATCCAAATGGCGGTTTTATCAATAAAGAAATGCCAATGGATATTTCAAATGTAGCAAAGGCAGGAGAATAAGATGATGAGATTGAAAGAAAAATATACTCAAAATATCAAACCTGCTTTAGTAAAAGAATTTGATATCAAAAATCCTATGCTTATTCCTTTTATTGAAAAAGTTGTAATCAGCGTAGGTGCTGGGGAATTAGCAAAAGATCAAAAAGTATTACAAAATGTTGCAGATACTATTTCATTGATTGCTGGACAAAAAGCAGTTATCACAAAAGCTAAAAAATCAGTTGCTGGTTTTAAAGTGAGAGAAGGCTTCCCAGTAGGTGTAATGGTAACATTAAGAAAAGACAATATGTATGCTTTCTTAGATAAGCTTATTACTATAGCTCTTCCTCGTGTTAAAGACTTTAGAGGTCTTCCAAGAGATGGTTTTGATGGAAGAGGAAACTATAACTTTGGTTTAGATGAGCAGTTAATGTTCCCAGAAGTTGAATATGATAAAATCTTAAGAACTCATGGTATGAACATTTCTATCGTTACAACAGCAAAATCAGATAAAGAGGCACAAAAATTATTAGAATTATTTGGCGTGCCATTTGCAAAAGGAAAGTAATATGGCTAAAAAATCAATGATTGCAAAAGCTGCCCGCAAACCTAAATTTAGCGTTAGAGGGTATACTAGATGCCAAATTTGTGGAAGACCACATTCAGTTTATAGAGATTTTGGAATTTGTAGAGTTTGCTTAAGAAAAATGGCAAATGAAGGTTTAATTCCTGGTCTTAAAAAAGCAAGTTGGTAAGAGGAAAGAACCATGATAAATGATTTAATTTCAGATTCACTAACAAGAATTAGAAATGCAGGGATGAGAAGATTAGAAACTACTCAACTTTTGCATTCTAAAGTTATCGAAGCTTTACTTGGAATTTTCCAAGCTAAAGGCTATATTGAAAGCTTTAATGTTATTGAAGAGGATAAAAAGAAATTCATCAATGTAGTTTTAAAATACGATGAAAAAGGTAAAAGCGTAATTAACGAAGTTAAGCGTATTTCTAAACCTGGTCGTCGTGTTTATAAAGGCAAAGATGAGATCAAAAGATTTAAAAACGGTTATGGTACTATCGTAGTAAGCACTTCAAAAGGTGTTTTAGCTAACGACGAAGCTTACAAAGCGGGCGTTGGCGGCGAAGTTTTATGTACTATTTGGTAAGAGTTTCTACTTTTTATGGTATTCGGTATCCATTCTTATAAAGTAGTCATATCGTAGACAAGTAAAAAGGAAAAATGAATGTCTCGTATAGGTAAACAACCAGTTGCTATTCCAAGTGGAGTAGAAGTAAAATTAGAAGGTAACTTGCTAAAATTCAAAAAAGGAAATTTAGCAAAAGAGCTTGATACAAAAGCAAATGTTAATGTTGAGATTAAAGAAGGACAAATTCTTTTCTCTCCTAAAGGTGAAGATAGACAAAGTAGAGCTTATTGGGGAACTTATAGAGCTTTAGCTCAAAACATCATCATCGGTTTAACTGATGGTTTTAGCAAAACTTTAGAAATCAACGGTGTTGGTTATAAAGCTGCGTTAAAAGGTAAAGTTCTTGAACTTGCTTTAGGTTTTTCTCATCCTATCAACTATGCTATTCCAGAAGGCATAGAAATTACTGTTGATAAAAACAATGTTATTATCAAAGGTAGTGATAAACAAGTGGTAGGTCAAGTTGCTGCTCAAATTCGTGAATTTAGACCACCTGAGCCTTACAAAGGAAAAGGTGTTAAATATTCAGATGAGCGTATTATCCGCAAAGCTGGTAAGACATCTAAGAAGTAAGGATAGAATATGAGAGCAAATGTATTAAAAAGAAAAATATCTTTAAGAATTAAAAGAAAAAAAAGAATTAGAGCAAAAATTTCAGGAACACAAGCTCTTCCAAGAGTTTCTGTTTTCAAATCAAACAGAACTTTATATATCCAAGCTATCGATGATGTTAAAGCAGTAACTTTAGCAGCAGTAGATGGAAGAAAAATTGGTGTTAAAGCAAATAAAGAAGGCGCTAAAAAAATAGCAGCTGAATTTGCAAAAGTTTTAAAAGCTAAAAACATAGAAGAAGCAGTGTTTGATAGAAATGGTTATTTATACCATGGTGTGATTGCAGCTTTAGCTGAAGCACTAAGAGAAAACGGAATCAAACTATAACCCAAAAGGAAGATCGATGGAAAAATATAATAGAGAAGAATTTGAAGAAGTAATCGTCGATATCGGCAGGGTTACTAAGGTTGTTAAAGGTGGTAGAAGATTTAGATTTACTGCTTTAGTTATCGTTGGAAATAGAAAAGGTTTAGTTGGTGTGGGCTATGGAAAAGCTAAAGAAGTTCCAGATGCTATAAGAAAAGCAGTTGATGATGCTTTTAAAAACATTGTTGAAGTTAAAACAAAAGGTTCAACTATCCCTCATGATGTAGAAGTAAAATACAACGCAAGTAGAATTTTACTTAAACCAGCAAGCGAAGGTACAGGGGTTATTGCAGGTGGTTCAACACGTCCTATCGTGGAACTTGCAGGTATTAAAGACATTTTAACTAAGTCTTTAGGTTCAAATAATTCAGCAAATGTTGTGCGTGCTACTATCAAAGCACTTACAATGCTTAAAGGATAATCAATGAATTTAACAAAAGCACCAGGTTCAACACATAAAACCAAAAGAATAGGCCGTGGTCAAGGTAGTGGTATGGGTAAAACTTCTACTAAAGGTGGAAAAGGCCAAACTGCTAGAAAAGGTTATAATGAAAAAAGAGGTTTTGAAGGGGGTCAACAACCACTTCAAAGACGTTTACCAAAGGTAGGCTTTACTTCTAAATTTGAAAAACCTTATGTGATTAATGTTGAAAAAATCACAGCAATCAAAGAGCTTAGCGAAATTACATTTGAAACAATCAATAGCATTCATAAGCTTTCAAAAAATGTAAATAAAGTTAAGCTTATTGGAGCAAGCGCTAAAGATCTTGCTAGTAAAATTAAAGACGAGAAGATTACTTTTAGCGGACAAAAATAATGAATAAAACATTGACAAATAAAATTCTCATAACATTAGCTTTTTTATTCGCTTATAGAATATTAGCTTATGTTCCAGTTCCGGGGGTTAATGTCAGTGTTATCAAGGAATTTTTTGATTCTAATGCATCTAATGCATTAGGCTTGTTTAATATGTTTAGTGGAGGTGCTGCTGAAAGACTTAGCATCATCTCTCTAGGCATTATGCCTTATATTACTGCTTCGATTATTATGGAGCTTTTAGCGGCAACTTTTCCTAATATAGGAAAAATGAAAAAAGAACGCGATGGTATGCAAAAATATATGCAAATTATCCGTTATGCTACTATAGCTATCACTTTGATACAAAGTATAGGCGTTTCTATAGGCTTACAAAGTCTTCATGGAAAAGCAGGTCAATCAGCCATTATGATTGATATGAATACTTTTATCGCACTTTCTGCTGTTTCTATGCTTGCAGGTACCATGCTTTTGATGTGGATAGGTGAGCAAATCACTCAACGCGGTATAGGAAATGGTATTTCTTTAATCATCTTTGGTGGTATTGTTTCTACAATTCCAGGTGCAATTAGTGGAACAGTAAATTTGGTAAATACAGGTGAGATGAATTTCTTGACTATCATTGCCATTTTAGTTGTAATTTTACTTACTATTTGGGCTATTATAGTAGTAGAACTTGGAGAAAGAAGAATTCCTATTTCTTACTCAAGAAAAGTAATCATGCAAAATCAAAACAAACGCATTATGAACTATATACCTATTAAGATCAACTTAAGTGGTGTTATTCCTCCTATTTTTGCAAGTGCGATTTTGATGTTTCCAAGTACTATTTTACAAACAAGTACAAATGAATATGTGTTAAAAATTTATGACTTTTTAAATCCAAATGGATTTTTCTTTCATATTTTAACATTCTTACTTGTTATTTTCTTTGCGTATTTTTATGCATCAATTGTATTTAATGCAAAAGATATAGCTGAAAATCTTAAAAGACAAGGTGGTTTCATACCAGGTATTAGACCAGGTGAAGGAACTGCAAATTATCTTAATGAAGTAGCGTCAAGACTTACCTTGTCAGGTTCTATTTATTTAGGGCTTGTAGCTACATTACCATGGCTTATTGTGAAGTTGTTTGGTGTGCCTTTTTATTTTGGCGGAACTTCTGTTTTGATTGTAGTTCAAGTAGCACTTGATACAATGAGAAAAATTGAAGCCCAAATTTATATGAATAAATACCAAACTTTAAGTGCAGTAGGCTTATAAGAAAGTAGATTTTCTACTTTCTTCCTTTTTAAAGGATTTTGATGAGACTAGGCGTTTTTGATAGCGGTGTAGGTGGGCTTAGTGTTTTAAAATCTTTACTTCAAGCAAAACTTTTTAAAGAATATATTTACTATGGGGATACTGCAAGAGTGCCTTATGGGGTTAAAGATAAAGAAACCATCATTAAATTTTCCCTAGAAGCTTTAGAATTTTTCAAAGAAAAAAAAGTCGATATGCTTATTATTGCGTGCAATACAGTTAGTGCACATGCTTTAGAAATTCTAAAAGCAAATGCACCATTTCCGGTTCTTGGAGTTATAGAAGCAGGAGTTTTAGCGGTTAAAAACTCTTTAGAAGATAAAAACTCTAATATATTAGTCATTGCAACACAAGCTACCGTGGATTCTCACGCTTATAAACAAGCTTTAATCAAAGAAGGTTTTTTAAAAGTGGAAGAAAAAGCAACGGGGCTTTTTGTACCTATGGTTGAAGAAGGGATTTTTCAAGGAGATTTTTTAAAAGCTGCTTTTGAGTATTATTTTAATAAGCTCAAATTTCATCCTAATGCTTTAATCTTAGCATGCACACATTTTCCCTTAATCGCTCATTCTTTGGAAGAGTATTTTGGTAAAAACACAAAACTTATTCATTCGGGTGAGGCTATAGCTTTGCAATTACAGCAAGAATTTAACTTAACATCAATCCAAGAAGAAGCTAATATTGAATTTTATGCTTCAAGTGATGTAGAAAAACTAAAAAAAATTGCAAATTTATGGCTTTAAATTAATGGTTATTTACTAAAGTATTTTTTATATTTATAATTTATTTTTATTTAAACATAGTTGCATTATAATCTTTATCATTTCTAATGAAAGGACTAACATGAAAAAAATGTTAATGTGTGCAGCTATGGCACTAAGTTTAGGAGCAGGAATTTTGGAAGCAAAACCAAAAGTTGCGATTTTAGCTACAGGTGGAACCATCGCTGGTTCGATTGATAGTTCAGTAGCTACTACAGGTTATACAGCTGGAGTTTTGGGGGTTGATGCTTTGATTAAGGCAGTACCTCAAATTCAAGATTTGGCAGTAATTAGCGGAGATCAAATTGCTAATATTGATAGCAAAGATATGACAAATGAAATTTGGCTAAAACTTGCTAAAGAAGTTAATAGACTTTTAAAATCTGATGTAGATGGAGTTGTAATTACTCATGGTACTGATACTATGGAAGAAACCGCATATTTCCTAAATTTAACCGTAAAAAGCGACAAGCCTGTTGTTTTGGTTGGTGCAATGCGCCCATCAACTGCAATTAGTGCAGATGGTCCTAAAAATCTTTACAACGCTGTAGCATTAGCAGCAAATCCTCAAGCAAAAAATAAAGGCGTAATGGTGGCTATGAATGATAGAATTCAAAGTGCTAGAGGCGTTATGAAAACTCATAGTTTAAATGTAAATGCATTTAGCTCACCAGATATGGGTGATATGGGTTATATAGTAGATGGAAAAGCATTTTTCTATAATACTAATACAAAATTACACACTAAAAAATCCCCATTTGATGTTAGCAAACTAAAAGAACTACCAAAAGTAGATATTCTTTATAGTTATGCAAATGATGGTAGCGGTGTTGCAGCAAAAGCTTTGTTTGAAAATGGAACTAAAGGTATAGTTGTAGCTGGAACAGGTGCTGGTAGTATTCATGATTATCAAAAAGATGTGTTAAAAGAGTTGCTTAAAAAGGGTCTTAATGTAGCGGTAAGCTCACGCGTAGTAGCTGGTAGAGTTGCAGTAAGTGATGCTGATGCAAAACTTGGTTTCATTGATACAGGTGATATGAGTCCTCAAAAAGCTAGAGTATTATTAATGCTTGCACTAACTAAAACAAGTGATCCTAAGAAAATCCAAGAATATTTCTTAAAATATTAAAACCTTTAACACCCAAATGCTAAAATAACATTTGGGCGGATTTTTCAATAAAAATCTTACTTAATTAATCACAAGGATATTAAATGAAACAATATGAAAGTTATAAATGCCAAAAATGTGGCAATGAAGTAGAAGTACAAAATGTAGGTGGTGGAAAGCTTAGCTGCTGTGGTCAAGAAATGGAGTGTATTACTAAAGATTTAACGGCTGTAAATTTAATGAAAGCTTTTGCTGGTGAATCTATGGCAAGAAATAAATATGATTTATTTGCAGATATTGCTCAAGAGGAAGGTTGGCATGCTATTGCAAAACATTTTAGAGAAGCTGCAGAAAACGAAAAATGGCACGCAAGAGCTGAATTTAAAGCTTATCATGAATTAGTAGATGGTAAAGCTTTAGAAGAGACTGCTAAAAATTTAATCTGCGCAGCAGAGGGTGAAAATTATGAGCATACTACTATGTATCCAAATTTTGCAAAAATCGCAGAAGATGAGGGTAAAAGAAATATAGCAAGATTATTTACAGCTATAGGTAAAGTAGAAATTGAACATGAAAGAGAATATCTAGCGCTTAAAAAAATGCTTGAAGAAGAAGATTTCTTTAACTCAGAAGTAGAAGAATTATGGGTTTGTGAAGTTTGTGGGCATATACACCGTGGTAAAAAAGCACCAAATGCCTGTCCTTTATGTAAAGCTCCAAAAGAATACTTCAAACGCGAATTTTTAGGATAATTTTAAAAACCTTGATAAAAATGATAAAATATTTTATTTTTATCAAGGTTTAATATGCAAATTCTAACTCATCCTTTCAAACCTTTTTTTGATGAAAACTCAAAAGTTTTAATACTAGGTTCTTTCCCATCTATTAAATCAAGAGAAGAAAATTTTTATTACCAACATAGCAAAAATCGTTTTTGGCGTGTTTTTGAAATATTATTTGAGTGTGAGTTAAAAACAGTACAAGTTCAAAAAGATTTTTTAAAAGCAAATCATATAGCACTTTGGGATGTTATAGCAAGTTGCAAGATAAAAAATTCAGATGATAAAACTATTTCTTATGCTAAAGCAAATGATATAAATATGATTTTAGATAAGGCAAATATAGAAAAAATTTGTGTATTAGGTAAAGTTGCAAGTAAATATTTTGCTAAATTTTATCCTGAGCAAGAATTTTTTGAACTCCCTTCAAGCTCTCCTGCTAATATGAATTATTCTTTAGAAAATTTAGTAGAAAAATATAGCATTATAAAGGAAAGATAATGGCTTTAGTTGGAGTAGATGAGGCTGGACGCGGGGCTTTGGCTGGAGATATGCACATAGGAGCTTGCAAGCTTTTAAAAAATATTGATGGTTTGGCTGATTCTAAAAAATTAAGCGCAAAAAAAAGAGAAGAATTATATGGGCAAATTCTTTCTAGCTCAAATTTTTTAATCCTTGCTTTTTCGCCTTTGCAGATTGATACTTTAGGGCTTAGTCAGTGTTTACAGCTGGCTTTAAAAATCATCAAAAAACATTTTAACCAAGATGAGATTTTATATGATGGAAATTTAAATTATGGAGTTTTAGGTATAAAAACCATGATTAAAGCTGATATGAAAGTACAAGAAGTTTCGGCAGCTAGTATATTAGCCAAGGTAAGTCGTGATCAAAAAATGTGTTATTTTTCTAAATTATATAATCATTATGATTTTGATAAACACAAAGGTTATGGCACAAAAGCTCATATAGAAAAGATTAAAGCATTTGGTTATTCTCCCTTGCACCGCAAAAGCTTTATGCTAAAGTGTTTTGAGAAAAGCTTATTTGATTAAAATGTGTGGTTTTTACACTTTTTTATTTTAAATTTTCATTTTCTTTGACAAAAAATAGAAAAATTAACATTTGAAATATTATTATTAAGATAAAAAAATATATTCAAAAAATATTTTTTTGATAATTAATTATTAAATTTTACAATATCAATTAAAAATACAATGTATTTTAAGAAAAATTAATTTTTTTCTATTATAGTATTATAAAAATATTTCAAGGGGTATTATGTCTTTACTTTTAAGTGAGCTAAAGATTGGAAATTTTTATGTAAAAAATCGCATTGTAATGCCCCCTATGGATATGTATGAAACACAAGTTTTAGATGGTAAGATTAATCAATTTCACCTGATACATTATGGAGCCAGAGCTTTGGGTGGTGTTGGGCTTATCATAGTTCAAGCTTGTGCGATTAATGAAAATGCAAAAATAGCTGATAATGATATTGGTCTTTGGGGAGATTTTCAAATTCAAGGACATAAAGAGCTTGTTGAGCTTTGTCATCATTTTGGTGCTAAAATTGCCATTCAGCTAAATCACAGTGGCCGTAAAAATTCGTGTAAAGAAGCCATATCAAAAGCCCCAAGCAATATAGCTTTTAGTGAAAAATTTTCCAAACTTCATGTTTTAAGCAAAGATGAAATTTTACAAATTGAGCAAGAATTTATTCAAAGTGCTAAAAGAGCTAAAGAAGCAGGTTATGACGCAGTAGAGCTTCATAGTGCTCATGGATATTTGCTTAGCTCGTTTTTATCGCCTTTATCAAATCAAAGAGGTGATGAATATGGGGGTAGTTTTGAAAATAGAATACGTCTTTTGTGTGATATCATTAAGCGCATAAAAAAAGAAGTTGATGTTGCTTTATTTGTAAGAATTTCAGCCACGGAATGGCAAGAAGGTGGTTGGAATTTAGAAGATAGTAAAAAACTTGCCTTGATTTTAGAAAAATTAGGTATTGATATGTTAGATGTTTCAGCAGGAGGAAATATCAATAAACCTTCTTTAGTGCCAAACATAGCACCACTTTATCAAGCTCCTTATGCTAAGGCCTTAAAAGAAGTTGTTAAAATTCCTATATCTTGTGTAGGTCTTATAAATAGTGCTAGTGAAGGCGAGGCTTTGCTTTTGGGTGGGGTGTGTGATTTGGTTTGTTATGGTAGAAAATTACTAAGAAATCCAAATTTTGCAAATGAAGCCGCAGTTGCTTTAAATGAAAGAAAAAAAATTATGCCAAATTATACTAGAGCATATTTGTAAAATAATACAAAAAGTTTTTTTAGGTAAAAGCTTTTTTTATTATTTTTTACAAGGAGAAAATGTGGATAATCTTAAGTGGAATTCTTTTGATACGCGTTGGATGCTTTCTCTTTTTGGGACTGCAGTTGGTGCGGGGATTTTATTTTTACCTATTAAGGCAGGTGTTGGTGGTTTTTGGCCAGTTGTTGTGATGGCTTTGATTATTTTTCCAATGGTGTATTTAAGCCATAGAGCCTTAAGTCGTTTTGTGTGCCAAGCAAATGGTAATGATAAAGACATTACTCATGCGGCTGAAGAGTATTTTGGTAGAAAAGTAAGTATTTTTATTTCTGTGCTTTATTTCTTTGCAATTTTCCCAATTTGTTTAGCATATTGTGTAGGTATAACTAATACTTTTGAGAGTTTTATTTATAATCAATTCTTACCACTTTTAGATCCAAATGGTTCTTTTGCAAGTGCAATTAGTGCTATGTATCAAACAAGTGTTAATGAGCAAGGAAAAACTATAGCTAATTTACTTCCTTTTTATAGAGCAGTTTTTGCTTTTGTTTTGGTAAGTATTTTTATGCTTATTATGCTTTTTAGTGAAGAATTAATCACTAAAGTATGTGAATGGCTTGTATATCCTTTATGTGCTATTTTGTTTTTATTTTCTTTATATCTTATTCCACAATGGTCATTTGAAAGTTTTAGTGCTATTCCTGGTACGAAAGAATTTATCACTATAGTGTGGCTAACTTTACCAGTTTTAGTGTTTTCGTTTAATCACTCACCGGCTATTTCTACTTTTTCTCTAAGTGTAAAAAGAGAATATCCTGAAAATTCGGTACAAAAAGCAAATCAAATTTTACTTAGAACCTCTGTAATGTTGCTTGCTTTTGTTATGTTTTTTGTGGTATCTTGTGTGCTTTCTTTAACTCCAGCTGAACTTGCTGAAGCTAGAGCGCAAAACATACCTGTGCTTTCTTATTTTGCTAATAAGCTTGATAATCCATTTATTTCTTATGGTGGTCCATTAATCGCATTTTTAGCAATTTCTAGTTCGTTCTTTGGGCATTATTTTGGTGCTAGAGAAGGTGCTTATGGTATAGTTAGAAAATGTTGCAAATTAGCAGGTAATGAAAACCCTGATTTGAAAAAAATCGCAGTTTATTCTACTTTAGTAATGTATATTGTTATGTTAATTACTGCTTATGTAAATCCAAGCATTTTAGGTTTTATTGAAAGCTTAGGTGGTCCAATTATTGCTGCAATCTTATTCTTAATGCCTATGATTGCAATTTACACTGTTTCTAAAATGAAAAAATTCCAAAATAAAGCTTTAGATGCATTTGTATTTATCACAGGTATTTTGACAATTATCACTGTAATTTATACTTTTTAAGGTGTTAGTGAATGAGTAGTAATTTAAGTATATTTAAAGTTGGTGTTGGTCCTTCATCTTCTCATACCTTAGGACCAATGCTAGCGGGTAATATGTTTTGTGAAAAGATTAAAGATAAAATCACGCAAATTACAAAAATTCAAATCAAACTTTATGGCTCTTTATCGCTTACTGGTAAAGGCCATTTAAGTGATAAGGCTATTATATGGGGTTTGAGTGGCTTAAGAGCAAAAGAACTCAACGCTGCTTTGCAAGATCGTGTGTTTAATAAAATTTTACAAGATAAAATTTTGGTTTTAAATGCTCAAAAAGAATTAAATTTTGATTATGATAAAGATTTGATTTTTGAAAAAGACTTTTTACCTTTACATGAAAATGGGTTAAAAGTAAGTGCTTATGATGAAAATGGAGAAATCATTGCTGAAGAAATTTATTATTCAGTGGGTGGTGGTTTTGTTATGAGTGAAGCTGAGCTTCAAAAACACAAAGATGGGGCTTGTGAGCAAAAACATACTAAATTAGAACTTGATGTTAACAATGCAAGTGATGCTTTAAAAATTTGTGAAGAAAAATCATGGGATCTAGCAAAACTTTCTTATGAATATGAGCTTCAATTTCATACCAAAGAAGAAATTAGAGCTTATTGTTTAGAAATTTGGGAAGTAATGCAAGAAGTTTATTATAATGGTATTCATCCAAGTTCAGATTTTCTTCCAGGAAATTTGCACTTAAAGCGCCGTGCTAAAGGGCTTAATGAGCGTTTGGCTATGACAAGCGATCCTTTGGGGATTATTGATTTTATTTCTTTATATGCTATTGCTATTGCAGAGGAAAATGCAAGTGGAGCTAGAGTAGTAACTGCTCCAACCAATGGAGCTTGTGCTGTTGTGCCTGCTGTAATGCTTTATCTTAAAAACCATACGGTTGGTTTTAATGATGAAAAGGCTATTAATTTTTTACTAACTGCTATGTTAATAGGTTCTTTTTATAAGAAAAATGCAAGCATAAGTGGTGCTGAAGCTGGCTGTCAAGCTGAAATTGGTAGTGCAAGTTCTATGGCAGCAGGAGCTATGGCCACTGTGATGGGTTTTGATGCAAAGATAGCTTGTAATGCTGCTGAAATTGCGATGGAACACCATTTAGGATTAACTTGTGATCCGGTAAGTGGTTTAGTGCAAATTCCTTGTATAGAAAGAAACGCCTTTGGAGCAATTAAAGCTATTTCAGCTGCTAGAATGGCAATGAGTAGAAAATCAACTCCAAAAGTAAGTCTTGATGAGGTTATAAAAACTATGTATGAAACCGGCAAGGATATGAACTCAAAATACAAAGAAACTTCTTTAGGTGGTTTAGCTACTAATCTTACAAGTGTATGTTAAAACCTTAAGTTGTAAAACTTAAGGTTTTTCCTTAAAGCTTTTAAAAGCGCATAAATGCTAAATTTTTAAAAATTTTAAGGAAAACATAAATGATAGAAATCAAAAAACCAGCAGAGATAGAAAAACTACGCAAAGCAAATGAGCTTGTAGCTAGAACGCTTGATTATCTAGAGGGCATTATAGTTCCAGGTATGAGTTTAAAAGAAATTGATATTAAAGCGGAAGAATTTATACTTGATCATGGTGCAAAACCATCTTTTAAAGGTTTATATGGTTTTCCAGGCAGTATTTGTATCTCGCTTAATCAAGCTTGTATTCATGGTGTAGGCGATGAACGTATTTTAAAAGAAGGCGATATTTTAGGTCTTGATGTAGGTACTTGCATAGATGGATACTATGGAGATGCAGCAAGGACTATACCTATAGGTAAAATTTCAGCTACTGATGAGGCGTTAATTGCTTGTGCTAAAGATGCTTTATATTATGCTATAGATATTATCAAAGAGGGTATGCGTTTTAAAGAGCTTTCTTATGAGCTTGGTGAGTTTATTACTAAAAGAGGTTTTGTGCCTTTGAAAGGTTATTGTGGTCATGGTATAGGTAAAAAACCTCACGGTGAGCCTGAAATTCCAAATTATTTAGAACCAGGTGCTAGTGCAAAAAGTGGACCTAAAATCAAAAATGGCATGGTATTTTGCATAGAGCCTATGGTATGTCAAAAAGATGGTACACCGGTGCATTTAAAAGGTAATTGGGAAGCAGGAAGTAAAGATGGTTTAAATGCAGCTCATTATGAGCATTGTGTTGCTATTATAAATGGTAAGGCAGATATTTTATCTAAGTAAGAAAGTTTAATCTTTCTTACTCGAATGTTTTTAATTTTTCTGAAAGTTTGGAAGCATTTTCTAAAACATCTTGTGAAATTTGCGTTAAATCAAGGGAGTAGTTTTTAACACAATTTGCAAGCTCAGTTACTTTTTCTATGTTTTGTTCTAACTCATTCATTTTAGCTTTTGATTCATCGCTTTTTTCTTCCATGATTTTAGTAGAATGGATACTTGTTTTTAATTTTTCTATAGAAGTTCCAACCTCACCTTGTAAGATATTAGCTTTGTTAGATGTATCATTCATGGATTGATGAATTCCATCCATCAAACTTTTATTGTCATTGATTTGTTGTACTATAGTTCTTACGGTGGTTTCTATAGCAACTAAAGATTTTGTGGTTTTATCTGCTAGATTTCTAACTTCATCTGCAACCACAGCAAAGCCACGTCCATGCTCACCTGCACGCGCTGCTTCAATAGCTGCATTTAGCGCAAGCAAATTGGTTTGATCGGCTATGTCTTTTATGGTTGTAGTAACTTCTACTATGCTATCAGCACTTTGTACCAACATATCCATAGCGCTTAAAACACTTTGTTCTTTTTCGCCGCTTAATAATATAAGCTCTACTAATTCTTTAAGTGTAAGCTCAACTTTAGCCATTACTTCTTGCATACCATGCATATCATTTATAGTGTTTTTAGCTAAATTTTGTGTTAAGTCTATATGACTTTCTAAGATAGAACTTATTTCATGGACATTAAAAATTTGCTCATGTTGTAAAAGTGAGCTTTGCTGTAAAACTTCAGCATTTTGAGAAAGCTTTTGTGAGCTTTTGTGGCTTGAATTTGCAGTTTGTATAGCTTCTAAAACCGAATTTTGCACTATTTGTATAAAAGAGTTTATATAGCCAGCACTTGTTGCTAATTCACTTTTTTTATCAATATCTAATCTTGCGCTTAAATTCGCATGCTCACCAGCTAAGTTTGCACTTAGTTTTTCAAGTAAAGATATAGGTATGATTACTTTTTTTAATGTTAAAAGTATGAAGAAAATCAATACAGCTAAGGTGAATAAGAAAATTCCTATAGCGGTGTAAAGATTGTATTTGTTGTTAAGATTAATTTCTTGAGCAATGAAATTTTTATGAGATATGATTTCTTTTTGTAATTCTTGATCAAGAAAACTTTGAGAATTATCTTTTAAAATTTTAATCTGACTTAGTATCATTTTACAATGTGTGCTAAAAAGTTCAAATAATTCTTGTGGAAGCTGTGGATCTTTTGTGTTTAAATTTGCTACTAAACTTTGGAGACGATTTTGTGCTAAAGGTTCTAGTATATCCATAGTTCCTATGATGCTTAATATATCCCCGATAGATTCTATTTGCCTAGCTTCTTGAGTAGTAAGTGCTAGCTTGTTTGTTTGTTTAATGATTTCTTGTTGAATTTCATAAAGATAAAGTTTTGAATTTATAGCAATAGAATTAGCTGATTTAAAATGCTGTAATTGAGCATTTTTTTTCTCAAAAATCGTTTGTATTTTTTTAGTGTCTATTTTATTGGCTTTTAAAATTGCTAAAGTATTTTCAAAATCTTGTATTAAAGCAACACTAGTGTCATAATTTTGCAAATTGAGTTTGTTTTTAAAAATCTCATCTATTTTGGTATCTAGAATTTCTAATTTTTGAAAAGAACCCATGATGAGTGAATTTCTTTTTGTGGTGTTGTAGGTATTAAAGATAAATAATGTCAAAGTTAAAAGTAACACCAAAACCACTATAGACAAAGTGATGAATTGTTTTAAAAAAGAAAAAGATTTTTTATTTGAGTGGGTCATGGTATTCTCCTGTTAAAGAATTTAAAAAAGCAACTATATCATCAACCACATCTTGTTCTAAAAATTTACCAAGTTGATAATAAGCCATAAATTGCACACAAGCATCAAGTGTTGGCATGGAGCCATCATGAAAATAAGGAGCAGTTTTGGCTATATTTCTAAGGCTTGGCACTTTTACTACAAATTGATCATGAGGATCTTGGGTAATCTCATAGCGCCCTTTCCAGTTTGTTCCATTATCATAAGGTACAAATACTCCCATTTTTTGATACATATTGCCACCTATATTTTGACCTTGATGGCATGCTATACAACCATTTGATAAAAAAGCATTATAACCTCTTTTTGCTTGCTCGCTTATTGCGTTTTTATCACCTTTTAAGTAGCGATCAAAAGGAGAATTTGGAGTGAGTAAGGTTTTTTGAAACTCAGCTAAAGCGTGTGTTATATTTTCAAAGCTAATTTCTCCATAAAGTTTTTTAAACTCTTTTTCATAAATTGGGTTAGCTTTTACAATTTGTACTACTTCATTTTCATCTTTTAAGCCCATTTCTTTGGGATTTAATAAAGGATGTTTGGCTTGATCTTGCAAGTCTTTTGCATTGCCTCTCCAAAATTGAGATAGATTAAAAACAGCATTGAAATTTGTAGGTGTATGAAATGGTTCGTCTATTATGCCATTAATACCCGTTGAAAAAGTTTTATTATCAACTCCAAATTTTGTAATATCATGACAAGTATTACAAGATATTTTTTTATCTTTTGATAAACTTGTATCCATGTAAAGCTTTTTGCCTAAGATAGCTTTTTCTTTATCATAAGGAACGCTTTCAGGCAAAGGGGTAATCATTTCAAGTGCTAAAAGTGGTAGTAAAGAAAATATTAAAATAATAAAAGTTTTCATAATCATTTTCCTTTATTTTATAAATTTTTAGTTAATAATTTTTATTAATTATAGCACTAAAATCTTAATCTTTTATAAGTAAATACAGTGGTTAGAAGTGTTATAAATGATAAAAATAAAATATAAATAAAAATTCCATAAACAAAAGGATTCTCAGGTCTTATAGCTAAAGAATGCAACATAAATACAAGCTGAGGTGTAAAACCACCTGCTATAGCATAGGCTATATTATAAGAAAAAGAAATTCCACTAAAGCGAATACTTGGTTTAAAAATTTTACACATTAAAATAGGCGCTAAGGCATTAATGCCGCCAAAAAAACATGCAATAAAATAAAAATATATACTTAAATGTAAAATTTGAGCATAGAAAAAATAAAAATAAAAAAAGCAAGAAAGACTAAAACCTATTGTAAATATCAAACTAGTGATTAAAAAGCCAAATTTATCTACCCAAATTCCAGCAAGCAAAGTTCCACAAGATAAAATTATTATCGCAATCATTTGTATTAAAATAGCATCTGTTTTATCAAGAACTAAAACCTCAGGTATAAAATTTGGCATAAGTAAAATGAGTATAATCACGCAAGCTGTAAGCATCCATGTTAAAAGCATAGAGGCGATGATGTCTAAAAAAATATTTTTTTCTTTAAAAAGTGTCCTTAGCGGAAATTTTTCTAAATTATTTTCTTGATGCATTTTTTGAAAAATCGGTGTTTCTTCTAGAAATTTTCTAAGATATATAGAAATAATGCCAAAAAATCCACCAATAGCAAAAGGAATACGCCAAGCATAATCATAAATTGATTCTTGCTCAAAACAATGATTAATTACCAATGCAACAGCACATCCTAAAAGAATTCCAAAAGCCATAGAAGCATTAATAGCGCTAACACAAAAACCATCTTTCCCATCAGGCGCATGTTCTTTTACAAATACCCAAGCACCAGGTAGTTCCCCACCTATAGCTACACCTTGAGCTATTCTAACAAGTAGTAAAAATACCGGAGCTAGATAACCTATGCTTTCAAAAGTAGGTATAAAAGCTAAAGAAAAAGTTGGAAGCACCATGAGTAATATGCTTAGCATAAACATTTTTTTACGGCCAAATTTATCACCAAAATGCGCCATAACTATACCACCAAGTGGCCTAGCCAAATATCCTGCTGCAAAGGTTCCATAAGTATTTAAAAGTTTCCAAAAATCACTCATATCGCTTGGAAAAAAATTTCTTGAAATATAATTAGCAAAAAAGACAAAAATCACAAAATCATAAAATTCTAAAGCTCCTCCCAAAGAAGATAAGGAAAGTGTTTTATAATCTTTTCTTTTTAAACTTTTTAACATTTAAATACTTTCTTTTATAGTGTTTTGATAATTATAATAAAAAATGCCGTAGTTTGTAAAAAATATTAAAAATTTAACAAGAAAAATTGTGATAAAATAATAGTTTTGTATTTTGTAGAAAGGAGAAAAGCATTGGCAAAAGATGATATTATCGAAATTGATGGTAATGTAATCGAAGCTTTACCTAATGCAACTTTTAAAGTTGAATTAGATAATAAACATGTGATACTTTGTCATATTGCAGGTAAGATGCGCATGCATTATATTAGGATTATGCCTGGCGATAGAGTTAAAGTAGAGCTAACACCTTATAGCCTTGATAAGGGTCGTATTACATTTAGATACAAATAAGTCTAAGTTGTTTAAAAGCAAAAGTAAAGTATAATTAGCACTTTTGCAGAAATTGCAATAAAACTGTATGAAGAAGTATTTTCAAAATCACCACTTATTTTGAAAATAGTTGGTTGCTCTAAAAACCTGGTGCAGTTGTAAAAAAAGTGGAATTTACAATAACAGGAGTAAAGCATGAAAGTTAGACCATCTGTTAAAAAGATGTGTGACAAATGCAAAGTAGTTCGTCGTAAAGGCGTAGTTCGCATTATTTGCGAAAATCCAAAACACAAACAAAGACAAGGATAATTTATGGCTCGTATTGCAGGTGTGGATTTACCAAAGAAAAAAAGAATTGAATATGGTTTGACTTATATTTATGGTATAGGTTTGCATACTTCAAGAAAAATCTTAGATAAAACAGGAATTTCTTACGATAAAAGAGTTCATGAACTAAGTGAAGATGAAGCAGCAGCTATCCGTAAAGAAATTCAAGAAAACTATATGGTTGAGGGTGATCTTAGAAAACAAGTTGCTATGGATATCAAAGCATTAATGGATCTAGGAAGCTTTAGAGGCTTAAGACATAGAAAAGGCTTACCAGTTCGTGGTCAAAAAACAAAAACAAATGCCAGAACTAGAAAAGGTAAGAGAAAAACCGTTGGTGCAAAATCATAAGGATAGAAAATGGCAAAAAGAAAAGTAGTTAAGAAAAAAGTAGTTAAAAAAAATATAGCTAAAGGTATAGTTTATATCAGTGCAACATTTAATAATACTATGGTTACTGTAACTGATGAAATGGGAAATGCTATCGCTTGGAGTAGTGCAGGTGGTTTAGGATTTAAAGGTTCTAAAAAATCAACTCCTTATGCAGCACAACAAGCAGTAGAAGATGCTTTAAATAAAGCAAAAGAACATGGTATTAAAGAAGTAGGTATTAAAGTACAAGGACCAGGAAGTGGTCGTGAGACAGCGGTTAAGAGTGTAGGTGCTATGGAAGGTATTAAAGTAACTTTCTTAAAAGATATTACCCCATTAGCTCATAATGGTTGTAGACCACCAAAACGTCGTCGTGTCTAAGAATAAGATATAAGATTTAGGAGAATTATAATGGCAAGATATAGAGGACCAGTAGAGAAATTAGAAAGACGACTTGGCGTAAGCTTGGCAATGAAAGGCGAAAGAAGATTAGCAGGTAAAAGTGCTTTAGATAAACGCCCTTACGCACCAGGTCAGCATGGACAAAGAAAAGCTAAAATCAGCGAATACGGACTTCAATTAAGAGAAAAACAAAAAGCTAAATTTATGTATGGAGTTAGCGAAAAACAATTTAGAAGATTATTTAGCGAAGCTGCTAGAAAAGATGGCAACACCGGTGCGCTTTTAATCCAGCTTTTAGAACAAAGACTTGATAATGTTGTTTATAGAATGGGTTTTGCTACAACACGCCGTTTTGCTAGACAACTTGTAACTCATGGACATATTTTAGTAAATGGTAAAAGAGTAGATATTCCTAGTTATAGAGTAGAAGCAGGTCAAAAAATCGAAGTGATTGAAAAAAGCAAAAACAATCCTCAAATTTCAAGAGCGATCGAACTTACTGCTCAAACTGGTATAGTTGCTTGGGTTGATGTAGAAAAAGATAAAAGATTTGGAATTTTTACAAGAAAACCTGAAAGAGAAGAAGTTATCATTCCAGTTGAGGAAAGATATATCGTTGAGTTGTACTCTAAATAATAAAGGTTTTTGATATGAGACATATTACAACTTCTGCTTATACACCGACAGAGTTTAGTATTGAAAATATCAGTGATACAGTAGCAAAAGTAAGCGCATGGCCTTTTGAAATCGGCTATGCTATTACTTTGGCGCATCCTTTGCGTCGTTTGCTTTATTCAAGCACAGTAGGTTTTGCTCCAACAGGAGTTAAAATCAAAGGCGTAGCACATGAATTTGATAGTATGCGTGGTATGCTTGAAGATGTAGCATTGTTTATTATCAATCTAAAAAAATTAAGATTTAAACTAAAAACAGATTCTGAAAAAGAAGTTATAACTTTTAGTTTTAAAGGACCAAAAGAAATTTGCGGAAAAGACTTAGATAACGATGTTGTTGAGGTTGTGAACGCAGATAGCTATCTTGCAACGATCAATGAAGATGCAGATTTAGAATTTACCTTAATCATTGAAAAAGGTATAGGTTATGTACCTTCTGAAGAAGTGCAAAATTTCTTAGATCCTGAATTTATAGCACTTGATGCATTCTTTACTCCGGTAAAACATGCAGTTTATGATATAGAAAAAGTGCTTTTTGAAGATAACCCAGATTATGAAAAAGTTGTTTTTACAATCACAACTGATGGTCAAATTTCACCAAGTGATGCTTTTAAAAATGCTTTAGAAGCAATGTATAAACAATTATCAGTGTTTGATAAAATCACTAATGCTCAAAGCGTTGTAAGAAGCCAAACACAAAATAATGAAGTAGAACATGTAAAATTACTTCAAAATATAACTGAGTTAAATTTAAGCGCAAGAAGCTTTAATTGCCTAGAAAAAGCAAATGTGGTTTATATCGGTGAGCTTGCTTTAATGAGTGTAGGCGAACTTGCAGATTTAAAAAATCTAGGTAAAAAATCTTTAGATGAGATTAAAAGTGTGATGGAATCTATAGGTTTTCCTATAGGAAATTCAAAACTCAGTGATAGTGCAAAAGAAACGCTAAAAAGAAAAATTACAGAATTAAAAGCACAAAATGAAGGATAATCAATGAGACATAGACATGGATATAGAAAGTTAGGTCGCACTTCTACTCACCGTGCAGCCTTATTAAAAAACCTTACCATTGCTATTATTAAAGCAGGTAAAATAGAAACAACATTACCTAAAGCAAAAGAATTAAGAGGTTATGTTGAAAGATTAATTACTCGTGCAAGAAAAGGTGATTTCAATGCTCATAGAGCAGTTTTTGCTAGCTTGCAAGATAAAGAAGCTACAAATAAACTTGTAACAGAAATCGCACCTAAATTTGCAGATAGAAACGGTGGTTATACAAGAATTATCAAAACAAGAATCCGCCGTGGAGATGCTGCAGAAATGGCTTTCATCGAATTCGTAGCTTAATTTTTAGCCTTTTTAAAGGCTAAAAACTTCTTAATTTTTATTTATTTACTTACTATTTTTTGTATTTTTATCCATTTTTTGCTACTATTAATCTTTTTAACTACAAAAAAGGAAAAAAATGCAAGAAAATTCAAGATTACGCATAGCTATACAAAAATCAGGTCGTTTGAGTAAAGATTCTATTGCCTTGCTTGAGTCTATAGGTGTAAAACTTCGCATACACGATCAAAGCTTGATTGCTTTTTCTACAAATTTACCTATTGATTTACTTAGAGTAAGAGATGATGATATACCAGGATTAATTTTTGATGGAGTAGTAGATCTTGGCATAGTTGGAGAAAATGTTTTAGAAGAAAATGAACTAGAAAGAAAATCAAAAAACGAAAACGCAGATTTTATAATGCTTAAAAAGCTTGATTTTGGTGGGTGCCGTTTGTCTTTAGCATTGCCAGAAAATAGTGAGTATAAAGGTATAGAAAGTTTTAAAAATTTACGCATAGCAACTTCTTATCCACAGCTTTTAAAGCGTTTTATGGAAGAAAATAACATTCCTTATAAAACTTGTATGCTAACAGGCTCAGTTGAAGTAGCGCCAAGTGCAAATTTAGCTGATGGAATTTGTGATTTAGTTTCAAGTGGTGCTACTTTAAAAGCAAATGGGCTTAAAGAAGTTATGGTGATTTATAAATCAAAAGCTTGCATTATCCAAAGAAAAGAAAGTTTAGCTTCACATAAACAAGAATTAATCGATAAACTACTCATTAGGATTAATGGAGTTATGCAAGCAAGAGAGTCAAAATACATCATGTTGCATGCTCCTATTGAAAAGCTAGAAAAAATCACAGCTTTATTACCAGGTGTTGAAAAACCTACGATTTTACCTTTAGAAAATGATAAAGCTAGAGTGGCGCTACATATGGTAAGTCAAGAAAATTTATTTTGGGAAACTATGGAAGCTTTGAAAAAAGAAGGCGCAAGTGCGATTTTAGTTTTACCTATTGAAAAAATGCTCTCTTAAAGGATAAAAATGCAAATACTTGATTTTGAAAAATTAAACCAAAGCGAACAAGAATTAGCACTCAAGCGTCCTGCTATAAGCGCTAATGCACAGGTTAAAACCATAGTAGAACAAATCATTGAAGATGTCAAAATAAATGGCGATGAAGCTTTAAAACAAATGGCTATAAAATTTGATAAAGTAGAGTTAAATTCCATCAAACTAAGCGATGAAGAGCTTAGTAATTTAGCAGAGCAAATTGATGATGAGTTAAAACAAGCTATTAAAATAGCTTATGAAAATATCTATAAATTCCACAAAGCTCAAGAAAGTAAAACCATAGAAGTTCAAACCTTTGAAGGGGTAACTTGTAAGGTGCTAACAAGAGCTATTGAAAAAGTAGGACTTTATATACCAGGAGGCTTAGCACCACTTTTTTCAACTGCACTCATGTTAGCTATCCCAGCTAAAATTGCAAAATGCAAATTCATAGCCTTAGCTTCCCCAGCACCACTACACCCTGCCATTGCTTTTGTAGCAAAACTTTGCGAAGTTGATGCAGTGTATCAAATAGGTGGAGCAGGAGCCATAGCAGCGCTTGCTTATGGAACGCAAAGTGTGCAAAAAGTAGATAAAATTTTTGGCCCAGGAAATGCCTTTGTAACTGAAGCCAAAAAGCAAGTTAATAATCATGGAGTGGCTATTGATATGCAAGCAGGACCTTCAGAGGTATTGGTTTTAGCAGATGAGTTTGCTAATGCTAAATTTATAGCTTCAGATTTACTCTCACAAGCTGAGCATGGAGCAGATTCTCAAGCGATTTTAGTTTGTACAAGTGAAAAACTAGCCAAAGAAGTAGATAGTGAAGTTGCTTTACAGCTTGAAAAACTCTCGCGTAAAGAAATTGCTTCCAAATCTTTAGCACACTCTAAAATCATTCTTGCAAGAGATATAAAACATGCTATAAGCATTTCAAATGATTATGCACCCGAACATTTGATCATTCATACACAAAATCCATCTAGCTTGCTTGATGATATTATGCATGCAGGTTCAGTATTTTTAGGTGAGTATTCTCCAGAATCCATGGGAGATTATGCAAGTGGGACAAATCATGTATTGCCAACTTATGGTTTTACTAAGTCTTATTCTTCATTAGGGCTTGCTGATTTTATGAAAAGAATGACCGTGCAAGAACTTAGCAAAGAAGGCTTTAAAAAACTTGGGCCTGTGGTAGAAATTTTAGCAGCAGCTGAAGGGCTTGATGGGCATAAAAATGCCGTGAGTTTAAGATTAGAAAGTCTAAAATGAGTGCAAAAATTTTATTTATCGATAGAGATGGTACGCTCATTGATGAGCCAAAAGATGATTTTCAAATCGATTCTTTGGAAAAACTTGAGTTTGAAAAAGGTGCCATCAATGCGCTTTTAAAGTTAAAAAATTTTGGTTTTAAATTTGTTATGGTAAGTAATCAAGACGGCCTAGGCACAAATTCTTTTCCTAAGGAAAATTTTGACAAAGCTCATGAAAAAATGCTAAGTGTTTTTCAAAGTTGTGGCATAGAATTTGAAGATATTTTTATATGCCCGCATTTTGAGCATGAAAATTGCGCCTGCAGGAAGCCAAAAACTGCCATGCTTGAAAACTATATCAAAAATAAACTTTATGATAAAACCAAAAGTTTTGTTATAGGCGATAGAGACAGCGATATGCTTTTGGCGCAAAATCTTGAAATTCAAGGTTTAAAATATGACAAAAACGATTTTAACTGGGAGCAAATCGCTGATTTTATTTTGCAAAATTACCGCAGTGCTTGTATAGAACGTAATACCAAAGAAACTCAAATTCAAGTTAAAATAGCTTTTAATGAAAAAGCAAAAGCTGATATAAAAACAAATATCGCATTTTTTGATCATATGTTAGAGCAAATTGCTACGCATGCAAATATATCTTTAGAGATAAAATGCAAAGGAGATTTAGAAGTTGATGAACATCATAGCGTAGAAGATGTCGCACTTGCTTTGGGTGAGGCTATTAAAAGCGCACTAGATCAAAAAATAGGCATTGCAAGATATGGCTTTGTTTTGCCTATGGATGAGTGCCTGGCAAGTTGTGCGATTGACTTTTGCAATAGGCCACATTTAGTTTATAAGGCTAAGTTTAAAAAAGAAAAACTTGGAGAATTAAGCACAGAAATGATAGAGCATTTTTTCTACTCACTAAGTTATGCTATGGGTGCGAGTTTGCATTTAAAAGTTAAAGGCAAAAACGATCATCACAAAGCCGAAGGACTTTTTAAAGCCTTTGCAAGAGCTTTAAAAATGGCTATAAAAATAGAAAATGAAAACCTAGCAAGCTCTAAAGGAGTGATATGAAACTAGCTATTATAGATACAGGTTGTGCGAATTTAGCTTCACTTGCTTTTGCACTCGAGCGTTTAGGACAAAAAAGTATCATCACGCATGATTTAAAAGAACTCTCACAAGCAGATAAGCTTTTGCTTCCTGGTGTTGGCACTGCAGCTAAAGCAATGGCTAATTTACAAGCACTTAATTTAGAAAATTTTATCCAAACTACTACAAAACCACTTTTAGGCATTTGTCTTGGTATGCAAATTTTGGGTAAATTTTCAGAAGAATTACACCAAAAAACACTCGGCATTATGCCTTTTGATACACAAAAATTCCAAGAAAAAGCAAATTTTACTTTCCCGCATATGGGGTGGAATCAAGTCTTTAGCTCTCATGAGCTTTTTAAAGGTTTAGATGGAGCTTATTTTTATTTTGTGCATAGTTATTGTGTGAGTTTAAATGAATACACCATCGCAGAGTGTGAGTACTCTACTAAATTTAGTGCAAGTTTAAACAAAGACAATTTTTATGGCGTGCAGTTTCACCCTGAAAGAAGCGGCGAAGCAGGTGAAGTATTATTAAAAAATTTCATAAATATGTAGGTAAAAATGCAAACTCAAATCATTCCAGCATTAGACTTAATAGATGGTAAAGTAGTAAGGCTTTATAAAGGAGATTACGCTAAAAAGCAAGAATACAGCTTTGATCCTTTAGCTAAATTTCAAGAGTATGAGGCTCAAGGCATTGCTTGGCTTCACTTAGTGGATTTAAGCGGTGCAAAAGATCCTAGTAAAAGACAACTAAAACTCATAGAAAACCTAGCTTCTAAAATCAAAGTAAATCTTCAAGTAGGCGGAGGAATTCGCACTAAAGATGAGGTTAAAGCTTTATTTGATAGCGGTGTTAAACGCGTAGTTATAGGCTCTTTAGCGGTTAAAAACAAAGCCTTTACACAAGAGCTTTTAAATGAATTTGGTGTAGAAAGTATGGTCTTAGCACTTGATAGTATTTGCGTTAAAGATGAGTTTTTTGTGGCCATTGATGCATGGAGTAAAACAAGCGATGATAAATTATTTGAGCTTTTAAATTTTTATAAAGATGTAAAGCACATTTTATGCACAGATATTTCTAAAGATGGCACGATGAGCGGAGCAAATATCACTTTATATAAAGCTTTATATGAGAAATTTCCACATTTACAAACCCAAGCAAGCGGAGGTGTGGCAAGCTTAGAAGATTTTAAAAAGCTAAATGGCATAGTAAGTGGTATCATCGTAGGTAAAGCCTTGCTTGATAAAGAATTTAGCATAAAGGAGGCTAAAGAATGCTTGCAAAACGCATAATCGCATGTTTAGATGTAAAAGATGGTAGAGTAGTTAAAGGGGTGCAGTTTAAAAACCATGAAGATATGGGCGATATCATCGAGCTTGCTAAATTCTACTCACAAAATGGCATTGATGAGCTTGTATTTTATGATATAACCGCTTCAGCTAAAAATGAGCGCATTGATAGGACTTGGGTAAGCAAGGTAGCACAAAATATCTCTATACCATTTTGCGTCGCAGGGGGTATAAAAAGCGAAGATGACGCAAAAGAGCTTTTAGCAAATGGTGCTGATAAAATTTCTATTAATTCCCCTGCTTTAAATGACCCTGATTTAATCTCACGCCTTGCAAAAAGCTTTGGAGTGCAATGCGTAGTTGTAGGTATAGATACTTTTAAAGATGAAAACAACGAACTTTTAGTCTATAAATACACCGGAGATGAGAGTAAATCTCATCATAGCGGTAAAAAAACACTAGAATGGGTAAAGCAAGTATGCGAGCTAGGAGCGGGTGAAATCGTGTTAAATATGATGAATCAAGATGGTATGAGAAAGGGCTATGATCTAGATCAACTTGCTAAAGTTAGACAGATTTGTCCTGTGCCTTTAGTGGCAAGTGGTGGCGCAGGAGCTAAAGAGCATTTTTTAGATGCTTTTAAACTTGGTGTTGATGGAGCTTTGGCAGCTTCAGTGTTTCATAAAAAACTTATAGATATTAAAGAATTAAAACTATTTTTAAAAGATCAAGGCATACAAATTCGTATTTAAAGGAAAAGCTATGAAGATAAATGAAGAAGAATTCATAAAAAGCATTAACTGGCAAAAGGTTAATAACCTTGTTCCTGTGATCATTCAAGATTATCATTCTTGTGAAGTTTTAATGCAAGGTTTTATGAATGAACAAGCTCTAAGAGAGAGTTTTAAGCATCAAAAGGTTGTGTTTTACTCACGCACTAAAGAGCGTTTGTGGATGAAGGGTGAGCAAAGTGGGAATTTTTTGCATATTATAGATATGGGGCTTGATTGCGATAGAGATTGTATCTTGATTTTAGTTAAACCTAGTGGGGCTACTTGTCATACAGGTGATACTTCTTGCTTTGAAACACTTTCTAAAAAGGCTGATTTTGTATTTTTATCGCGTCTTGAAAGGCTGATTAATTCTCGTAAAACTACCTGTGCAAGCTCTTCTTACACGGCGGAACTTTTTTCAAAAGGTACTAAACGCATAGCACAAAAAGTAGGCGAAGAAGGCATTGAAACGGCTTTAGCTGCTACTGTTAAAGACAAAGATGAGTTGATAAATGAAGCAGCTGATTTACTTTATCATTTAGATGTTTTATTAGCTGATGCGGATTTGAGTTTAAATGATGTGATTGCTAAATTAAAAGAAAGAAATAAAAGTTAAGCGTGATTTCTCACGCTTAATTAAGCAATATTTTTGAAAAGATTCACTGACTATATCGAGTAATTTTAAAAAAACTTTACACATTAAAATCTAATTTTTGATTTATTTTCTAATTTTTAATTTCATTTTATTTGTATTTTTGGAACACTTATTGCTTTATCTTGGCTAAGCAATAGAAGATTGTGAGATATTCACAAAGCAATATTTTTTAAAGGATTTAATTATGATGAGATCTCTTTGGGCTGGGGTTTCTGGACTCCAAGCACACCAATACGCAATGGATGTAGAAGGTAACAACATAGCCAATGTTAATACATTTGGTTTTAAATATTCTCGTGCGGATTTCTCAACGCTTATGAGTCAAACTTCTAAGATAGCTACAGCTCCAGATGGTAACCTAGGTGGTAAAAACCCTATGCAAGTAGGACTTGGTTCTGGTGTAAATTCTACTACTAGAATTCACTCTCAAGGTAATATCCAAACCACAGATAAAAACACCGATATGGCTATTAATGGGGATGGATTTTTCATCGTTTCAAATGATGGTGGTACTACTCAGTATTATACCCGTGCAGGGGACTTTAAAACAGACGCAGTAGGAAATTTCGTAGATAATAACGGCTATACCGTTCAAGGTTGGAACTATAATCAAGAAACAGGACAAATTGACTCTTCAACCTCAGTAGGCGATATAGTGATCCCACCTGGTATGAGTATGCCTGCTAGACCAAGTACTTCAGTAAGCCTTACAGCAAATTTAGATAGTGGTAATACTCTAGGTGCTAATGCTTCTGCTAAAAGACCTATTTATGCATTAGATTCTACTCATGGTATGAGAAATGATACAGGAACAGTAATAGATGAAAATGATACTGGTCATACTGAATTTTACACTACTTCAAAAAGTGGAGCCCAAGTAACAGAAAAAGGTGTTGATATGGGTGTAGTATTTAATGCCCAAGGTGAAGGCTTAAACCTAAGAAGTGGTCAAGGTATATGGGTTAGTTATGCTGATGCGAAGCATACTTCAAATGTTAAAATGAGCTCTGATTTACCTCAAGATAGATCAAAATGGACAGCAAATACTGACTATACATATTGGGGTTTTCAAAATGGCGATACAGTTCAAAATGCAAAATTAAATATTACCATTAATGGTGTAAATATCCAAGCAGAAGGTGTAGGACAAGAAACTTTCATCAATGCTATCAATGCTAAGACAGCTGAAACTGGCGTAGTAGCTTCGGTGGTAAATGGACAAATCACTTTTACAAACGATAATAGCACAGGAACCACAGCAAAGTCAAAAAATTTAGATATTACTATACATGAAGATACTACTGCTGGTGGTCAAATTCGTGTTGGTGAAAATCCTCAAGAAGGTGAGTTAAATACAGTTATAACAGCTAGAGGGACAGCTCGTAGAGCCTGGCTTGGAACGGACGATCCTACAGGTGTAAATGGAAATGCAAAAACTTCAGTGCAGGTAGTTACAGCTCATGAATATATTTATAGTCCAAACAGTGTAGATATAGGACCAAATCCTAATCCAAACGCAGCTACACAAGCAGAAGCAAATATGCCTAGTGCTAATGGTCAAAGAACTTTTCATACTACGGAAGACTTAAGAGAGCTTTTACAAAGAGATGCAAGATGGGCAGTGGATTATGATGGAGATGGAACTATAGAAAATTGGGCAAGTGCTGATGGACTCCAAGGATCAAAAGAGGATGCAAATGCTGCTGTAGAAGTAGTAGTTGAAAGTGATGGTAGATTTAAAATCACAAATCCAAAAACAACAGAATCCAAAGACATGACTTTTAAAGTTACAGGTTATTCTAATGAGGCTAATAAAATCGCCACAAATGATAAATTCACAGCTATGTTTAGTGCCTTAGATGGAAATTTCAATGCAGGTAATAATGAAAAATATTCTCAAGACATGTATCTTTCAGCTCATACTGCTAGTATAGAAATTTTTGACTCATTAGGAACTAGACATGAGCTAACTGTGCAATTTACTAAGCAAAGTAAAACAGCAGATGGTGGAGCTGAATGGTCTATCATCATCTCAGTGCCTGAGCCTGCAGAGATTAATTTTAGTGGTGATGGAGCTCCAGGAAACATAGTAGTAGGAAATTTAAGATTTGGTAATGATGGCTCGCTTCAAAGCTATACGCCAAATGTATTAAATTTCACTGGAAATAACGGCTCAAAACCTGATCAAGTTATAAAACTTGACTTTGGTACAACAGGTGGTTTTGATGGTTTAACAAGCTATGATAAAGACTCAGCTACCACTAAACAAGAAACTGATGGTTACACAGGGGGTAACTTAAAGCCAGATGCATTAAGAACTGATGAGAATGGTTATATCTATGGAGAATTTACAAATGGTAAAACTCTAGCTTTAGCTAAGGTTGCTCTAGCTACTTTCCCAAACAATATGGGTCTTGAAGAAATGGGTAATAACCTTTTTAAAGCAACAGCAAACTCAGGAACACCTACTATAGGTCATGCTGGTGAAGGTGGTAGAGGGGGCTTAAAAGGCTCAGCCATAGAAATGTCAAACGTGGATTTAAGTCGTGCATTAACTGAGCTTATCGTAATCCAAAGAGGTTATCAAGCAAACTCAAAAACGATTACCACAAGTGATCAGCTTTTAAATACTTTGCTTCAATTAAAACAATAATTTTAACCCAAGGTTTTAAAAACCTTGGGATCAAGCTTTACAAGGTTATCGAGGTAGCCTTGTAATACTTGATAGCCTTGAAGCCTTCAATCTATTGCTAACTCACTTCTTTCTTGCCTTAAGGAGTGAGTAGCATGATTTGCATATCGACAAGTTAAAATAAAAATTTATAAACTTTGATTTTTAAAATTTATCATTAATGGTTCTAGCCATTTGGTAGTTTCAAATACTTCTAGCTTATTGTTTTCAAATTCTAAGAGTTTTTTATAATTTTGGGTATTATCAAAAATAGTAATGTGATTACAAAATTTAGCAATGGTGTTAAAATTTTGTAAAGACTCGTAGTATCTTTTTTCTATAAGTTCTTCTTTTATATCATGTCCACCTTTAGCAACGCGAATTTTAACTCTTTGTTTTGCTGTGCTTGGAGAGTCTAGTCCGATGTAGTAAAGATTTATAGTATAAGAATTTTTCTGTAGTTTTTTGAATAAAGATAAAATGCTAGTGCCACAAAGTGTGGTTTCTTGGTTAAAGTCATAAGCTTTTTTGATATAGTTTTCACGCATTTTAATGGCTATCCTTGAAGCTCTAAATTGATCTTCTTGATTTTTCCAGTCGCCAAAGCTACTTACAATTTCATCGATGTTGATTCTAAGTCCAAAGTCTTTGTTTTTTTCAAGTTCATTATAATACAAGGTAGTTTTTCCAGATCCATTAACACCTGCAAAAATAGTAGCTATTTTTTTCATTAATAAAGCCTTTATTGATTGATGAGAAATTTTAACATAAATTATTTATAAGTGTTTTGAAAATAAATATAAAGTTTTTTAAAAAAGGTTCGATATAGTCAGTGAATCTTTTCAAAAATATTGCTTAATTAAGCGTGAGAAATCACGCTTAACTTCTTTTTGATTTTATTTAACTTTCTTTTATTAATCAAACTCAGATAAGAAATCAAAGATAAAAATGCACAAGTTCCTAAAATAAGCGATAAAAATATAGGTGTATTGGCATTTAAAAGACTTACTAAAAATGCCATTATTCCCGCCATAGCAAATTGCGCTGCCCCTAAGAGTGCTGAAGCACTACCTGCATTTTGTTTTGATCTTGCCATAGCTAAAGTGGTGGTATTTGGTAGGATAAAACCCAAACTTGCTATGATTAAACATAAAGGAATTTCAAAAGCCCAAAAACCTAGATCAAAAGTTGCTCCTAAAATAAGTAAAAAAGTTAAAAAGGTAATCATCATAAGCGCTCTTGGTAAAACATAATAAGGCGAGAGTTTAAGAACTATCCTTGCGTTTATATTAGCACATACAACAAAACTTAAAGCATGAGCTCCAAAAAGGGCTGCGTATTGTTGAGGACTGAGTTCAAAAACACGAGTAAAAACAAAAGATGAACCGGTTAAATAAGCAAAAAATCCTGCAAAGATTAAATTCCCACAAAGCAAATACACCACAAAACGACGATCTTTTAAGATTTTTTTGTAACTTTTTGCAACTTCTTTGTGATTAAATTTTTTACCTTGGGTGTTGAGGTTGCTTTCTTTTAGAGAAAAAATAACAAGCAAAAATAAAATAAAACCTAAGATAAACAATGTCAAAAATATACTACGCCAAGAAAAAAACTCAAGCAAAATCCCACCAAAAGTAGGAGAGAGCATAGGAGCTAAAGAAGTAAAAACCATCATTAAAGCATAAACTCCCGCTGCTTCTTTAAGCTCAAAAACATCATTTACTATAGCTCTTGCCACAACTACGCCCACACAACCTCCCAAAGCTTCAAAAAAACGCAAAGCTATAAAAGCATGAATGGAATCAACTAAAACACAAGCAATGCTTGAAGAAATAAAAAGAAAAAGTCCTATATACAAAGGTTTTTTTCTACCATATACATCACTTAATGGCCCATAAAAAAGCTGACCCAAAGAAAAGGCTATAAAAAAACTTGCAAGGGAAAGTTGAGTGTAAAAAGAATTAGTTTGAAAGCTTTTTTCTACTTCATTTAAAGCAGGTAAATACATATCAGTTGAAAGTGGTGCTATGGCAGATAAAAAGCCTAGTATAAAAATGAGTTTGAGTTTTTCAAAACCTTTTATTTGAGTGCGTTTTTGCATACAAAATCCTAAAATATTTTTACCATTGTATAGCAAAAAGTCTAAAATAAACAATAATTTACATTTTTTAAAGGCAAATAAGATAAAATTAAATTAAAAAACAATCAAGGAAAAGTTATGAATATGCCTTTTAGTGATGAGGAATTAATCGAACCTGTAAAAGCAAGTTTGGCTAAAACTATGCATATTTTAGAAAATGATGGTGGAGGACTTGATTTTTTAGGGGTTAAAAATGGCGTGGTTTATGTGAAATTAACCGGAGCTTGTCATGGTTGTCCTTCAAGTGGAACGACTTTGAAATATGGCTTAGAAAAACAGCTTAAAATCGACATACACCCAGATATAACTATAGTAAATTTAGCAGGCGGGGAAAGCGAATTTGCAAAATTATAAAAAAATAGCCATAGAATGCTTTTATAAAAAAGATTTTAAAAACGCTAAGATGTATTTTTCTCTTGCTTATGAAAAGCGTAAAAATAAAAGACTTTTAACTTTTATCAACATTTGTGATTTAGCTTTAAAAAGCCCTGAAGAAGCTTTTGTGTTTTTTGAGTTTTTTATGCAAAATTATAAAAATACTAAAGTAGATAAAGATATTGAAAAACTCATTAGTCTTAGTCAAAGTGTGCAGTTTGAAGAAGAAAGTGAAGACTTTGAGGGGTTGAGTTATCAAGATTTTTTACTTAGCGAAGCAAAATTTGGGTTTAAACAAGCTTTGGAAAATGTTATAATATCGAATAAACTTATCATTAATGATAAAGAAGATTTTGTGGATTTTTTGGAAAAACTTTTAGAGCATGGTTATAAAGATATGCTCGTAGCTTATATGGAAGATGTTTCGGTGCATTTTTATTCTAATTATAGATTTATCAAGCTTAGTGAGAAAATCAAGGAATTAAATTATGATAGTAAAGATTGAAAATACTTTCATTTGTGATAATTCTAATGAATGCGAAAAAGATTGTTTTTTCTTAAAAACTGCTCAAAATGAAAAATTTATTCATCAGGCTTTAGAAAAACAAGCAAAAATTATAAATATAGCTGAGTGTAAGAAACTTTTAAATATAGATGAAAATATAAAAATCATAGGCATTACAGGCACAAATGGCAAGACAACTACTGCAGGGGCTATTTACTCTATTTTGCTTGATTTAGGTTATAAATGTGCCTTGATGGGAACTAGGGGTAGTTTTATAAATGATAAAAATATCACTCCAAAAGGCTTAACCACTGCTCCTATTTTGCAAACCTTAGAGCTTTTATCTTTAGCAAGTAAGGAAAAATGTGAATTTTTAATTATGGAAGTAAGCTCACATGCTTTGGTACAAAACCGCATTGAAGGGCTTGAGTTTAAGGCTAAAATTTTTACGAATATCACTCAAGATCATTTAGATTTTCATGGAAGCTTTCAAAACTATCAAGCGGCAAAAGAAAGTTTTTTTACCGATGAGTGTATGAAATTTATCAATAAAGATGCAAAAGCTATAAATTTTAATGTCAAAGGTGCTTTTACTTATGGAGTAGAAAATCCAAGTTATTATCATATCAAAGCTTATGCTTTAAAAAATGGCATTGAAGCTGTGGTAAATTTTGGCAAAGAAACTTTTATGATTGATTCTTCTTTAGTGGGGCTTTTTAATCTTTATAATCTTTTGGCTGCAAGTGCTTGTGTGAATGAACTTGTTAAGCCAAATTTAAAAGAACTTGAAAAGGCCATTAGTAATTTTGGCGGCATTGAGGGTAGAATGCAAGTAGTTGCAAAAGATGTGATTGTGGATTTTGCTCATACGCCCGATGGTATAGAAAAAGTTTTAGATGCTTTAAAATATCGCGATTTGATTGTGGTTTTTGGAGCAGGGGGAGATAGGGATAAAACTAAGCGTCCATTAATGGCTAAAATCGCCAAACATTATGCTAAAAAACTCATCATCACAAGTGATAATCCACGCTCAGAAGAGCCTATGGATATCATTAATGATATTTTAAGTGGGATAGAAAAAGATGAGAGTGTTTTTATAGAATGCGATAGAAAAGAAGCGATAAAAAAAGCATTAGAGCTTAAAACGAAAAATGATTTTGTAGTGATTTTGGGTAAGGGTGATGAGACTTATCAAGAGATTAAAGGAGTAAAATATCCTTTTAATGATAAAGAAGTAGTATTAGAGATATTAAAAGAAGGAAAATAAATGTTTGAAAATATGGATTTTTCTAAAATGGGTGAGCTTTTAACTAAGGCTCAAGAAAAAGCAAATGAATTAGAGCAAGAAGCTTTAAAAAAAGAATTTAGCGCAAAAAGTGGCGGTGGTTTAGTAAAAGTTAGCGCTAATGGAAAAGGTGAAATCATCGATATAAATATTGATGATTCTTTGCTTGAAGATAAAGAATCTATGCAAATTTTATTAATCGCTGCGATTAATGATGTAATGAAAATGGTAGAACAAAATAAAAAATCAATGGCTAGTAATTTATTTAGCGGAATGGGAATGCTATGAGAATTTTACTTTGTATTTTGGGTATAACTGGTGTGCTTTTTGCCGTGCCAAGACCGACTTTTAATGATTTTTTGGGTTGTTATGAAAAAAATAAAGCTAGTATGTTAATTTATGAGGGTTTACCTGCTTTTGCTTTAAATGAAAACACCCTAGCAGTAGTTAAAACTAAAAATGCAAAATTAAACAGCTATACTAAATATGATCCTTTTTTAAATTTATATTTAGTAAAAACAGACTTTAGTTTAATCCCTGCGCCTATGGGAGATGAAGAAGAATTAACGCGTAATAGCTGGGTGGGAATTTTAGATAATAATCAAAGTTATATAGGACATTTGAAGTATTTTGGACAAAGTTTAACAGAACGTGATCAGCTTGATTTTACTTCTAAAATCGGAGAACTTAACTCACCATGTTGTAAAATGTTAGGTATAACTTTAGAAGATGGCAAACTTATAGGTAATCGCTATTTAAAACACTTTGCAAAATATCCTGATGTTTATTGGGGTGATATAGGTGTGGATTTTGATATGCGTGATGGCAAAATTTATGTTAAAAATGTACGTAAAAATGGACAATTTTTACTTAATGATGAGCTTGTGAGTGTAGATGGACAAGTTTATGATGATATAAGAAAATTAAATGAGAAAATTTTATTTGCTGATCGTGGTGCAACTTTGTATTTTAATATGCTAAGAGATAATAAAGATATAAATATTTCTACGACAGTTTTTGATAAAGATTTGGGTATATTTGCTAAACCTAAAAAAGTAGTTCAAGCTAAGCCAACTTCTTTTTATAGCAATCTAGGATTGCGCGTAGATATGAAAATGAATGTTACAGAGGTAACTCCAAATTCTAAAGCGCAAATGGCTGGATTTTTAAAAGGGGATAAAATTTTAAGAATTAATAATCAAAAAATCAACAATTTCAATGAGCTTCAAGCCATATTAACTCAAGTTAATACTTTTGATATTTTGATCTCAAGACAAGCAAGTAATATCCCTTCAGCGAAAAATAATGATTTTGAGCATTTTAATAAAGGATACTTTGACTTTTTTATAAGGTTAAATAAGTGATTTTAGAAAAATTCAAACAGCATTTAGAGCAAAATTTTCCTAAAACTCAAAGCTTTCATCCATTTTTCAATGAGGCTTTAAAATGGATGCTAGAAGCTGGCGGGAAGCATTTTAGAGCCCAACTTCTTTTGGGTATAGTTAATGCTAAAAATCCTGCTTTGTTTGAAAAGGCTTTAAATGCAGCTTTGGCTTTGGAATTTATCCATACTTACTCTTTAATACATGATGATTTGCCTGCTATGGATAATGCCTCTTTGCGCAGAGGAAAGCAAACTTTACATAAAAAATATGATGAAACCACAGCTATTTTAGTGGGCGATGCTTTAAATACTCAAGCTTTTTTGCTACTTTCTAAACTTGATTTAAAAGAAAATGTTAGATTAAAACTCATAGAAACTTTAGCTTTTAATGCAGGGCTTGGTGGTATGATTATCGGTCAGGCGATTGATTGTTATTTTGAAGATATACCTTTAAATTTAGAGCAAGTTGAGTTTTTGCATATTCATAAAACTGCAAGATTGATTGCAGCAGCTTTAAAAATGGGCTGTGAAATTTGTGAGTTAGATGAAAAAGAATGTGAGCAAATTTATGAAATAGGGCTTTTGATGGGATTAGTTTTTCAAATCAAAGATGACATTATCGATGCGACTTTAGACACGAAAGAAGCAGGAAAACCAACTCATAATGATTTGCATAAAAATTCTTTTGTAAAACTTTTGGGTTTAGAAGGTGCTAAAAAGGCAAAAGATGATAAAATAGCTTTATGCGAAGAAAAAATGAAAAATTTAGATTCTAAGCTTGCTAATGAGCTTCAAATTTTGATTGATAAATATTTAAAAGGTTAAACAATGTTACAAAAACAAGCCAACACTATAAGATTTTTATGTGCGGATATGATACAAAAGGCAAATTCAGGCCATCCAGGTGCACCTATGGGCTTAGCAGATATTATGAGTGTTTTAAGTACTCATTTAGTGCATAATCCAAAAGATCCTACATGGCTAAACCGCGATAGATTAGTTTTTTCAGGCGGTCATGCTAGTGCTTTACTTTATAGCTTTTTACATTTGAGTGGTTATGATGTAAGTTTAGAAGATTTAAAAAACTTCCGTCAATTACACTCTAAAACCCCGGGCCATCCTGAAATTTTTACCCCAGGTGTTGAAATTGCTACAGGGCCTTTAGGACAAGGCATTGCAAATGCGGTTGGTTTTGCTATGGCAGCTAAAAAGGCAAGTTTGCTCTTGGGTGAGGATATTATCAATCACAAAGTATATTGTTTGTGTGGTGATGGGGATTTGCAAGAAGGAATTTCTTATGAGGCTTGTTCTTTAGCAGGACTTCACAAACTTGATAATTTAATCATCATTTATGATAGTAATAATATTTCAATCGAAGGTGATGTGGCTATTGCCTTTAATGAAAATGTAAAAGAGCGTTTTAGAGCGCAAAATTTTGAAGTACTTGAGATAGATGGGCATGATTTTGAGCAAATTGATTTAGCATTAAAAACAGCTAAAGAAAGTAAAAAGCCTTGTTTAATTATCGCTCATACTACCATAGCTAAAGGAGCTTTGGAGCTTGAAGGAAGTCATCATTCTCATGGAGCGCCTTTGGGTGAAGAGCTTATTAAAAAAGCAAAAGAGGCTTTAGGTTTTGATCCACAAAAAACTTTTGAAATCCCAGAAGAAGTTAAAATTCGCTTTAATGCCGCAATAGAGCTTGGAGATTTAGCACAAGCTAAGTGGAATCAAAAAGTGCAAAATTTAAATGCAGAAAAACAAGCTTTATTAAAAGAGCTTTTAGAACCTGATTTTTCAAAAATACAATTTCCTGATTTTAAAGGAAAAGATCTAGCTACTAGAGATAGTAATGGTATGATTTTAAATACTATCGCTAAAGCTTTACCGGGATTTTTAGGTGGTAGTGCAGATTTAGGTCCATCAAATAAAACCGAGCTTAAAGATATGGGGGATTTTCCAAATGGAAAAAATATCCACTATGGTATAAGAGAGCATGCAATGGCTGCTATATCAAATGCTTTTGCTAGATATGGTTTGTTTTTGCCTTATTGTGCTACCTTTTTTATATTTAGTGAGTATTTAAAACCTGCTGCAAGAATAGCAGCTTTGATGAGGGCTAAACATTTTTTCATTTTTACTCATGATAGCATAGGGGTTGGCGAAGATGGCCCAACGCACCAACCTATAGAGCAACTTAGTACTTTTAGAGCTATGCCAAATTCATTAACATTTAGAGTGGCTGATGGGGTTGAAAATGTAAAGGCATGGCAGATTGCACTTAAAACTAATATGCCAAGCGTTTTTGTTTTATCGCGTCAAAAATTAAGCGCTTTAAGCGAGCCTGTTTTTGGAGATGTGGAAAATGGGGCTTATTTATTAGAAGAAAACGCAAATGCGCAATTTACACTTTTAGCAAGCGGTAGTGAAGTATCGTTGTGTTTAAAAGTAGCTAAGGCTTTAAAAGAAAAAGGTGTGATTGCTAATGTGGTTTCTATGCCTTGTTATGAATTATTTATCGCTCAAGAAAAATCTTATAAAGAAAGAATTTTACAAGGTAAGGTTATAGGCGTGGAAGCTGCAAATTCAAATGAACTTTATAGAATTTGTGATGAGCTTTATGGTATAGAAAGTTTTGGTGAGAGTGGTAAAGATAAAGATGTATTTGAGCATTTTGGATTTAGCGAAGAAAAATTAAGCTCATATGTTTTAAGTTTATGTAATGAAAAATAAAATCATCAAAGATGTTAAAAATCAAGAATGCATTTTTAGCGTCTTTGGTATATGGGATAAAACTAGCGTAGGAAAATTGGAAAAATTAGATTTTCCTACTCAAAAAAATATTATTTTTGATTTTACAAATTTAGATTTTATAGATACTGCTGGGATTAGGTATTTTCTAGCTTTAGAAAATGAACTTAAGCAAAAAGGTTTTGAGTTTAGTAGGATAAATCTTAAAAGCGAGCACGCTAAGCTTTTTGAACTTTGTCAAAAACACTATAAAAGTTTTCATAATACTCATGAAAATAAAAAAACACTTAAAGGTTTTTTTGAAAATTTAGGAAAAAAGGTTATTGAATCTTTTACACTTTTGGTGCAGTTTTTAAATTTCATAGGGCTTATCATTTATACTTGTTTTAAAACACTTTTAAACCCTAAAAAACTTCGCTTTAAGGCATTTTTATATCATGTAGAAAATAGTGCTATTAATGCTTTGCCTATTATTATGCTAACCTCATTACTTGTGGGTGTGGTGCTTGCTTATCAAGCTGCGTATCAACTTGCACAATTTGGAGCTAATATTTATATTGTTGATTTAATGGGAATTTCTGCTACTAGAGAGCTTGCACCGTTAATTAGTGCTATTGTTATAGCTGGTAGGAGTGCAAGTTCTTATACAGCTCAAATTGGAGTGATGAAACTTACTGATGAAATTGATGCGATGAAAACTATGGGTTTTAAAGAAAGTGAATTTATCATTTTACCTAGAGTTTTGGCCTTAGCACTTGCCATGCCTTTAGTGGTAATAGTGGCGGATATTTTAAGCATTATAGGTGGAATTGTAGTTGCTTGGTTTAGTTTAGAAATTAGTGCGAGTGAGTTTATGAGTCGCTTTAAAGAAGCAGTGGAGTTAAAACATATCATCATAGGACTTATAAAGGCACCTATTTTTGGATTTTTGATTGCTTCTATTGCTTGTTTTAGAGGATTTTTTGCGCAAAAAACCACCGAAAGTATAGGTGTTTATACGACAAAAAGTGTTGTAAATGCTATTTTTTGGGTGATAGCTTTTGATGCGATTTTTTCTGTATTTTTAACAAAGGCTGGATTTTGATTATAAAGGCTAAAAATATCAGCACTTATTTTGGAAGTAAATGTGTACATGAAGATATTAGCTTTGAAGTGCAAGATAATGAAATTTTTGGCATTTTAGGTGGTAGTGGTAGTGGCAAATCTGTACTTTTAAGACAAATGTTAATGCTTGAGCATTTTGACAAGGGTGAGTATGAAATTTTAGGCAAGAGATTAAAAAATATAAGCGATGAAGATGCTTTATTTTTACAAAAACAATGGGGTGTTGTTTTTCAATATGGAGCATTATTTAGCTTTTTTAATATACTTGAAAACATTAGTATACCTTTAGTTGAATATACAAAACTTAGCAAAAACGATATCAAAGAAATAGCCATGATGAAGCTTAAAATGGTGGGACTTGATGAGAGTGTAGCTAAGCTTTATCCAAGTGAATTAAGCGGGGGTATGAAAAAAAGAGTGGCTATAGCTAGAGCTTTGGCACTTGATTCTAAATTGCTTTTTTTAGATGAGCCAACTTCAGGGCTTGATCCTTATAGTTCGAGAGAATTTGATGAGTTGCTTTTGAGTTTAAAACAAAGCTTTAAATTATGTGTGGTTTTAATTACTCACGATAAAGAAAGTATGAAAAATGTATTAAATCGCTTTTTGATTATAGAGAATAAAAAAGTTGGTTTTTTGGGAAATGTTGAGACTTTACAAGAGCAAAATCCAAGACTTTATGAGAGGTTTATGCAATAATGGAAAATAAAGCAAATTATATTTTGATTGGAATTTTTGTTAGTATATTATTTTTTATTAGCTTGTTTTTTATAGTGTGGTATGGGAATTTAAAAGATGAAAAATCTTTTAAATATTATGAAATTTATATGGAAGAATCAGTTGCAGGGCTTAGCGTCAAAGCTCCGGTTAAATTTTTAGGGGTTGATGTTGGAAGTGTTGAAAATATCAGCATAGATAGTTCAAGTAATCAACTAAGAGTGAAAATCTTAGTCAAGCTTGATTCTGATTTAGCGGTTAAAACAGATACTTATGCAAGCTTACAAATTCAAGGTATAACAGGATTTAAGTTTATTCAGCTTGCAGGGGGTAGTGAGGAAGCTAGTGTTTTAAAAGCAGATGGTGATGTATATCCTATTATAAAATCAAAAGAAAGTTTTTTTGCAAGCATAGATAAACAAACGTCAAATTTATTAGAATTAATTACTAGTTCAAAAATAAAACTAGAAAGTCTTTTAAGTGATAAAAATTTAAAAAACATAGAGCGTATTTTACAAAATACATCTGAGTTTTCTGCGTATTTAAATACTAAAACACCAGTATTTTTGGAAAATTTAAACAAAACAAGCTCTAAACTTGGTAAAAGTTCAGATGATTTTTCAAATTTTTTAAACAATGCTAATGGCCAACTTAATGAGCTTAATAAAAGTAGAATGCTTTTAAATGAAAATTTAGATATTTTAAGAGTTTTGTTTTTAGATTTTACACAATTATTAAAAAATTTAAAGCAAAATCCTTCAGATGTGATTTATAAAGATAAAGCCATTCAATATGCTCCAGGAGAATAAAATGAAATTTTTATATATTAGTTTAATAGCTATTTTTTTTAGTGCTTGTTCTTTGATTAGTCCAAATCAAACTTTGCCTGCAAATAAATATTTTAGCATTAATTTAGAAAAGCTAGAGCAAAGTCAAAATAAAGTAAAAAATTCTACCATCATGGTTTCTTTACCTAAGGGCTTATCTTATACTAATGAAATTTTTTATAAAAAAAATCATGTTGTTAATGCTTATGCTTATCATTTTTGGAAAGAAAATCCTGCTTTGATGATTAAAACTTTTTTGGAATTTCATTTGCAAGATTTAGAAGCATTTAAAGCGGTTTTAAACCAAGATAGTCTAGCTAGTGCTGATTATGTTTTAGAAAGTAAAGTAGATATTTTAGAGCAAGATTTTAGTGATGAGGTGCATTCTAAAATAAAATTAGGTATTAATTTAAATTTGGTACAAATAAATACTAAAAAACTTATAGCAAGTAAGTATTTTTACTATGAAAAAGAATTAAATGATAATAATCCTCAAATTTTAATCCAAAATTATGATGAGGTTTTTTTGCTTTTTGCTAAAGATTTTAGAGTTTGGATAGATCAAAATTTGGAATAAAAAATGCTTTCCTTAGTTATAGCAATAACAAGGAAGGTGTATTATGAGAGATGAATTAGAAATCTTACAAAAGCATTTAGGACAAGTAGGTTCAAATATAGATGGTGCAAATTTAAAGCATCAAACACAAAAATTTAGCGAAGATATTACCGATGCAAATGATTTTGTTGGTGCTTTGCAAATTTTAGATTCTTCGTTGAAAAAAATTTCAAAACTTTTAGAAGATAAAAATTATGAAGATGTGCAAGATAAGGTATTAATTGCAAGTGAAAGTTTAAAAATAGTAGATAATTGCTCGTTTTTAGGAAATGCTTTATTTGATAATAATTATAATGTAAATGTAGGCTCAAAGGCTTTTGCTTTTGAAATTTACAACCCTTTAAAAATTTTAGAAACTAGTGATTATGAGGGTATGAAAGCTTATATAATAGATAAAAGAGAAGAAATAGCTTCTATGCTTAGTGAGCTTGCAGTGGCTATTGCTACTTATAGTCCTAGTCAAAGTTTTGGCGGGTCAAGCCATGATTTTATGAATGATTTAGATTTTACTAAGCTTTTTAAATAATACTAAAGGCAAAAAGCCTTTAGTATGTGTTTTATTTAATAACTCCACAAGCCATTCTAGCGCCACCACCGCCAAGTGCTGCAGGATGATCACTATGATTATCTCCTCCAAAATGTATCATTAAAGAGTGATTTTTAAGCTCATCAAGAGTTTTGATTTTTGGTGCTAATACAGGATTAGTTGCTTTGCCATCTTTTTCTACATAAAGTGGTGGTAAATCACCTCTGTGGCCTTTATCATCCCATGGGCTTGAGTGTGCGTCAGTTTTTTCAGGATCCCAGTGACCACCAGCTTTCATACCTAAACCTTTATCAGTTGCTCCACAATCAGCGTTTACATGAACATGAAAACCATGAATTCCACTTTCTAAACCTTGAAGATTTGGGTAAAACGCTACCCCATAAGGAGTTTGTACTGCTACTACTTCACCTGCGTTTTTGTTGGCATTTTTATCAAGAATTTCCATTTTGATAACTAAATGATCTTTTTGTGCTTTTGGATCAAAATTTTCCAAATTTGCCCCAATTAAAAAACTTGATGCTAGTAAAGATCCTAGAATTATTTTTCTCATTTTTTCTCCTTTTGTTAAAAATTATTTTATTGTAGCATATATTATTAATAAAAAGTATTTTTTGATAAATAAAAATAATATAGAAGTAAAAATGAGGGTTTAAGTAAAACTTTTAAGCCTTTTGGCTTAAAAGTCAAATAATTCTCCAAGCCAACTTTCTTTTTTCTTATATTTATAACCACTATTGTGATGGTAGTTTGCTTGTTGGTTGTAATTTGGTTGTTGAGATTGTTGCGGCGTGCTTTGAGATGTACTTCTTTCTATGATTTTATCAAGTTCACCACGATCAAGCCAAACACCACGGCATTTTGGACAATAATCAATCTCAACTCCATTTCTTTCACTCATTAATAAAGCTGTATTTGCACAAACTGGGCAATTCATATTTATCCTTTATAAAAAATTTCATTAAAGTATATAGGCTTAAAGTAAATTATGAGTTTAAATCCCAATCAATAGGACTTTTGCCAAGTTTTAATAAAATTTCATTGCTTTTTGAAAAATGTTTACAACCTAAAAAAGCATTCCTTGCTAAAGGTGATGGATGTGCTGCTTCTAGGATAAAGTGTTTTTGAGGGTTGATTAAAACTTTTTTATTTTTAGCATAATTTCCCCAAAGCAAAAACACTAATCCCTCTTTTTCATCGCTAAGTTTTGATATAACTGCATCGGTAAATTTTTGCCAGCCAAAATGTGCATGTGAAGCAGGTTTGTTTGCTTCTACGCTTAAGATAGAGTTTAAAAGTAAAATTCCTTGTTTAGCCCATTTGCTAAGATCTCCATGTCTTGCTATAGGAATGTTTAAATCATCTTGTAATTCTTTGTAGATATTAAGTAAAGATGGGGGAATTCTAACTCCTATTGGTACGCCAAAGCTTAAACCCATAGCTTGATTTGGGTTGTGATAAGGATCTTGTCCTAAAAGTATGATTTTTAAATCCTGTAAAGGAGCTAGGTTAAATGCATTAAAGATTAAATTTGCTGGCGGATATATAGTTTTTCCTTCGTTTAAGGCATTGATATAATGAGTTTTTATCTCTAAAAAATAAGGTTTTAAAAACTCATCTTTTAAAAAATCTTTCCAAGTTTGTTCTATTTTTATTTTTTCTAAACAAATATCCATTTTTATCCTTACCAAGAAAGTATAAACTCACTTCCCTCATTTTCTTTACTTAAAACTTTAATGTTGATATTGTTTTTATCAGCTATTTGCTTGACTAAGTTTAAACCTATACCAAAACCACCTTGATCCTGATTAAAGCGTTTGTAGCGTGTAAAAATTTGAGCTATTTCTTTAGTACTCATACCTTGACCCTCATCTTTAATGGTAAGTGTTTTTTCTTTTAAGTAAATATAGATTTTTTTATGAGCATTGGTGTATTTTATGGCATTGCTTAAAAGATTATCGATTAAAATTTGCATTTCTTCTTTATTAGCATAAAAGTTTTGCTCTAAAAGATTTTTTTCAATGATGAGATTTTTTTGCGTGATTAAAGTTTCAAAGTATTCTAACCTTTGTTCCAAAAGCTCTTTTAAATTGATATCTTCTTTTGTATTTTCTTTTTGCAAGAAAAAATTCAAGGCTATGAGATTTTGATAGATGTGGTTTAAATTTTTACTTGCTAGTTTGATATGATTTAGTTTTTTTATGTTATTTGGATTTAAATTTGTATCATCAAATTTTTTAGTACTAGCTAAAATCACACTTAAAGGCGTATTAATTTCGTGCGTAGTGTCTTTGATAAAATCATTAAGTGCTTTAAATTGTTCTTTGATATTTTTAAAGACAAGTAAGATGAGTATGTAAGCAACCACAGCAAGCAACAAAATACATATAAGAGTATAAAAAATAGTTTTTAATTTTAATTTCCAAAGCTCATGGGAAAAATCATTGATGTCTAGATTATTATAATTATCTTTGCGGTATTGTTCTTTTTTAAAACCAAGATCATCAGTTTCTATAATGATATGAATATTTTTATGTCTTAAGAAATGAGAATGGTGTTTTGGTTTTTTTAGATTACTTGTGTCTATATAGGTGTTGAGATTTCTAATCCTTGAAAAATCTATAAATAATCTTTTGTTTTCATTGTAAATAAAATCATTTTTTTTAAGTTGTGTTAATATTTTTAAAGCATCAAAAGTTAAATTGCTAAAAATAACTTGGTTATTTGCGATAATGGCAAATTGAGTGTTGAGTCTTTTGGATATATAGGAAAAATCTTCTTGATTTAAATATGTTCTATCGTGTCTTGCTTCGATGATATTTTGCAAAATATAATTATAGTGAGTGTATGAATGTGTTATTTGATTTAATCGTATGTAGTTTGCTTCTTTTTGATAAAAAGTGATAAAAAAAATCGTTAGAAATACACCACTTGTGATGATATAAAGGGCTAGAATTTTAAAAATAGTATTATTAAAATTTTCACTTTTCATTTTCTAGCCTTATGGCATAGCCTATGTTTCTTTGATTGATAATAAGGTCTTTGCCAAGAATTTTTCTTAAATTTTTTACATAAACTCTAAGGCTCATAACTGCTGGCTCTTCATCCAAACTCCAAATTTCATCAAAAATGGTTTCTATGCTTACAAAGTGTGGGCGTTTTTTTAAAAGCAAGGCTAAGAGCTCTTTTTCTTTGTTGGTAAGATTGATGATTGTTTTATTTTGATAAAGAGTTTTATTAAGCGGATCAAAAGAAATGTTTTTTGAAGAGCTAAGCAAAATCAAATCTTCTTTTTGGTGGCTAAAATTTCTTTTAATGATATTTTTAACACGGATAATTAATTCATCTATGTCAAAAGGTTTTTTAACATAATCATCACAACCTGACAAAAATCCTTGTTTTACATCATCAAGCATAGATAAAGAAGTTAAAAATATAGCAGGGGTGTTTTTAGTACTTTCTCTTAATTCTTTTAAAACTTCAAAACCATTGCCTTTTGGAACTTTAACATCAAAAATCCAAAGATCAAAATTTTCTTCATAAGCTTTTTCTAGTGCCTCTTGTGCATCATACACACAAGAGACTTTAAAGCCCTCATCGCTTAAGGCTTCATCTATAATTTCATTTAAACTTAAATCGTCTTCTAAGAGCAGAATTTTTGCTGCCATTTTATCTCATCGGACAATTTGCATGGTACGCTCTTAAACCATGATGATTTTTATGGGAATGGGTGTTATTGTAATGGTGCAAATTTAACTCTCTTATTTCTTTGCCACTCATTTCATCGGTTAGTTTTTGCATATCTTCTTGAACGATAACTCTTCTTTGGTTTCTTTCTTGAGTAGAAAGTTTAGAGATGTTTTCGTGTAAATTAGCCCTAAATTGTTGATGAAAATCTTTTGCATCTTTGTATTTCATTTCATTCATTCTTTTTTTCATCTCGATAACCAAATCAGCTTGATCTTGCGCTTTTACACTTTTTGCAAGATTTAAAATCTCATCATTACTTTTTTTAGAAAAATCAGCTCCTAGGACAAATGAAGCAGCCAAAGAACCCACGATAAATAAACTTACAATTTTTTTCATTGTTTCTCCTTTAAATTAATGATGAGAAATTATAAAAGCTCAAAATAAAGCCAAAATGAAATTTATTGACAAATAAAAAGCACATTAGCTCTTAAATTTTGTTTTTCACTTTTAATAATAGGCAATACAACACTATCTGCACTAGCTGCTAAACTTGGAGTATTGTGTTTGATGTTGCAACTATCAAAATGAATGTTTTTTATCACGCAAGTTTTTGCCAAAGTTTTAGAATAATATTGAGCCTTTTCAAAAGCTTTTTTAAATGCAAGATCATATAAATCTTCTTTATTTGCTTCTAAAATAGCCTCATCAAAACCAGCTTGCAAAGCTTTGGTGTTAAAAGAAATTAAAGTATTAGTAGCACTAATATTTTCTATATCTTTTATAAGATTTTCATAGTCTTTATTTTTGTTTTGCGGGATTTGACAAGCAAAATTAGAGTGCAATCTATATCCATTTAGCGTTTTTACTCCTTGATAGTAATTATAACTTGGTTCTAAAGTATAACTTCCACCTTTGCAATAATTTTCTTTAGCAATACGATCTGAGATTTCTTTAAATGTTTTAGCAATATGATTTTTTTCTTCACTAGAAACAATGGTTTTTTTACTAAGTTCTTCGCTAGCACTAAAATTTAAAGTAGCATTAAAGATATTTGGCATGATTTCATTAGATACTTCTATGCTTCTTGAAAATTCTATATTTTGTTTATCGTGATTTTTTAAGCCTAAAAATTCAGTGTTAAAAACTACTCCTAGTACGAATAATACCAAACAAAGTAGTCCTAAGCCTAAGCCTTTTAAAAAACTTTTCATTTTTGCTCCTTTTTAAAAATATTTTTTAATTTTAACATAAAGCCTTTAAGAATAGATTGTATAATTTTTTTAAAAATAAAGAAAGTTTTAATGCAAAAAATTCATGAAAATATTTTGAAATGGTATGATCAAAATGGTAGGAAAAGTCTTCCTTGGCGTATTTTGCATGATGAGTGGAAAAAATACGCTAAAGCAGATGATTTAGAAAAATTAAAAAATATTGATATTGCTTATGCTGTTTATGTTAGTGAGATTATGCTTCAGCAAACTCAGGTAAAGAGTGTTTTGCAAAATTATTATTTTCAGTTTTTAGCTAAATTTCCTTCTTTAAAAGCACTTTCTATGGCAAGTGAAGATGAGGTTTTAAAAGCTTGGCAAGGACTTGGGTATTATACTAGAGCTAGAAATATGCACAAATGTGCAAAAATTTGTGTGCAAGAATTTGATGCAAAATTACCATTTGAGATTAAAGAGCTTCAAAAACTTCCTGGTATTGGAGAATATACAGCTGGCGCTATAGCTTGTTTTGGTTTTTTACAAGCTAAGTCTTTTGTGGATGCAAATATTAAAAGAGTTTTGGGTAGATTTTATAGTTTGCAAAATCCAAATTCTAAACTTTTAACACAAAAGGCAAAAGAATTTTTAAACTATGACAATGCATTTGATCATAACCAAGCTTTGTTAGATATAGGGGCTTTGGTTTGCTTGCCTAAAAATGCAAAATGTGAAATTTGTCCTTTAAAGGGTTTTTGTGCTGGAAAAAATGAACATGAAAAATTTAACTCATCTAAAAAAATTCAATATGAAAACATTGTTTTAAAAATACTTATAGTGCAAAAAAATGAGCAATTATTACTTGTTAAAAGTGAGGAAAAATTGTATTTTAATATGTATAATTTTTTAGAATATAAAAATCAAAAAAAAGCAAAATTTATAGGAGAATTTAAGCATTCTTATACCAAATACAAAATCAATGCTAAGGTGTATTTTTTAAAAGATGATGATTTTGAAGATTTAAAAGCAAAAGCGTTTTCTTATAAAGATTTAGAGCATCTTGCTCTTTCAAAACTTGCTCTAAAAACACTTGAGCTTTTTAAAAAGAGTGATTATGCATTTTGAGAAAATTTATATAGAATTAAGTGATACTTGCGGGTTAAAATGTGATTTTTGTCCTAGCCAAAAAGCCCAAAGAAAACAAATGAGCCTTGAAAATTTTGAAAAAATTTGCAAAAGCGTGCATAATCATGCCAAGCTTTTTACTTTTCACGTGCTTGGAGATCCTTTAAGGATTTTAAATTTAACGGAGTATCTAAAAATAGCTTTAAAATTTAATATGCAAATAGAGCTTACTACAAGTGGGTTTTATTTTGATGATGAGAAGATAAAACTCATTTTAGATTCTAAAAACGTGCGACAAACCAATATTTCCTTAGGTGCTTTTTTATCTCAAAGCAAAATGAGTTTAAAAGAATATTTTGAACCTATTTTGAAACTTATTTTTTTACACTTGGAAAATAAAAATAATTCTTTTATCAACTTAAGACTTTGGAATTTAGATAAAAATTTCAATCCACCTTTGGAAAATGAGAAAATTTATGATTTTTTAGAGCAAATTTTTAAAATAAAAATTCAAAAGCAAAAAGTTAAAAATCGCTTAGAAAGGCATATTATCTTACACCAAGCTAGACTTTTTAAATGGCCTTCTTTGAAAGATGAGATTATTAGAGAGAATGGATATTGTCATGCTTTAAATGGGCAAATTGCTATTTTAAGTGATGGGACTTTAGTACCTTGTTGTTTGGATACTAAAGGGGATATAAAACTTGGAAATTGCTTTGAAAAAGATCTTAATGAGCTTTTAAATTCCTCTTTATATATAGAACTAAAAGAAGGTTTTAAACAAGGAATTTTAAAAGCCGAGCTTTGTAAAAGGTGTGAGTTTTTAGAGGCTAAAAACCTAAATTAATTTCATCTTCATCATTGATTTGATGATTTGTATCCAAGTCTTGTTTTGTTTCTTCTTGATTGTCTTTAGAATGTTTAAAAATATCTTCAGTAATTTTTGTAGCAATACCTCTAAGAGCTTTTTGTTTGCTTGAACTACTTGTAGAGCTCATTTTAAACTCTAAAGTATTAGAAGATTTGCTTTCATTTGTAGCAAATTCTATTAAGCGATAATCAATGATAATATCATAAGATTGAGTGTTGTTTTCATTTTGTATTTGTTGTATTTTTGGGTTTAAAATGAGCAAAAAATCAGCTTCTAAAGTCTTATAAAGCTTTACAAGTTCTTCATCGCTTGAATTTTTAGAAAGCAAAAATTTTTCCTGATTATAAAGATCAAGATTTGTTTTATCTAAGATTTTAAATTTTTTATTCTGAAGTAAAACACTTAAAAGTTCTTGTTCAAATTTGGCTGAAAGTCCAGTTTTGATTCTATTAATGATGATTAGAGAGCTTTTGTTTTCAAGACTTTTATCGCTATAAAGTTTTTTATAGATTAAAACTTTTGCATGAAATTCACTTTGATTTGTTTGAGTTAGAGACTTTATATCATAACTATTAAAAACACCATTACTAACAAAGTCAAGTTCTTCATCATAACCTATATTAAAATTTCCATTAAAATTAAATTCAAATTTTTTTAATTTGACTTGTTTTAAACCTTCTGTTTTTCCCAAGGCATCATTAATAGCGTTTTTAATCGCTTCACTTCTTGTATTTCCAAAGCCTTCTCCAAGGCTTTCTTTGTTTAAAACAGCCTGTGCTTGATAAGTACAAACAAGACTTAAAAAAAGTATAAGTAGTTTTTTTATCATAACTATTCTCTTTTTGTTTTTAAATAATAAAATAAATATTTTATTTTTATTTTAACATTATAAAGTTTAATCATATCTTGACTGCAAATTTTATACTCAAGATTAAATATCCAGAAAGTCTATAAAATTTTTATTATAAATTTAAAAAAATAAGTTATAATTTTTAATTTTAGAGAGGTGTCCGAGCGGTCGAAGGAGCACGCCTGGAACGCGTGTGTGGGGCAACTCACCGAGGGTTCGAATCCCTTCCTCTCTGCCACTATGCACTTTTGTTATACTGACTTCCTATGTAATCTTGTGATACATTTTGTGTGTATGATTTTATAGCTTTGGAATTTGAATTTGTTTTTTCCTCATTCTCATTTTTACTTTTTTTATTTTGTGCTTTTAGTTCTTCTGCCTTTATCTTAGCTTGTTCAGCGCGTGCGTCATTTTGCATTTGCATAGCATTAGCTGCTACTTTGTAATCTTGTGGACTAGGATCAGCTGGTGCCATAGCTGCAGCAATGACTTGCATGGCGTTTGCTATAGTTTCTTCAGGAGTATTGCCTTTTTGCATTCTTATAGGCACTTCCCCTTCGACTGCATACATTTTATTATCAGGACCCCTTGTATAGCCAAAGCTCGCAGCACCAGCTAAAGCTCCGCCAGCTGCTTGATGGGCTGCTTCATGAGCTCTTACTTCTCTGTCGATTTTTTCAAGTTCTCGTACTTGTTTTACCTCTTCAGTGCTTAAATCTTTACCATTGATTTTTTGAGTTTTTTCTTCTTTTTCTTGATTGTTTTTATTTTCTTTTGTTTGCTGTGGATTTTCTTTTTCAGAAATGTTTTCTTTGATTTCTTCTTTGTCTTTGTTTTGATAAGGATTTTGTGTATAAAAAGCATTGTTATAACTTGAGCTTATTTGCATAAAAATCCTTTCTAATATAATTTCATATTTTTATCACAAAAAAGTTGAAAAATTTATAAAATAAATGTTTTATAAAATGTTAAGCAAAATAAAGTATAATTTTAACTTCTTTTTTATGTCAGGGTAGCTCAGCTGGCTAGAGCGCTGGTCTCATAAGCCGGAGGTCGGGAGTTCAAGTCTCCCCCTTGACACCACTAGAGTGTTATTTTTGCAAATTAAATTAAGAAATTTATCAAAGAAAAGTATTTAAAAACACCCTTGTATATAAACAAAGGTGTGTAGAATGCTAGTGCCAATCTAAAATTTTAATTTTCTCTGTTGTATTATAGGAAATACCAGAGCCTTTTGTTCTATTTTTTATGTACCCATATTTTAGAGTGAAAAAATGATCCCCTATATCTTTAGCACTAACTCCTTTGAAGGTTACGCTTGCATGTCCGTTATCGTCTGCTTTTATATCTTGTGAGTAAGGAATTATATAGGCTGAAACAATAAATATATTGGTTTGTGGGCCACAATTTTCAAAATCTATAACAAATGGCATACCTTCTATGACGCTTTTTTCCTGGCCTTTTGAATTGGGGTATATTACATTAGGTGTAAAATCATAAAATAATTTTTTAGAATCAGAATAGCCACTGCAATATACAAATTTAATTACAGGATCAGTATACAAAGGAGTTTTAGATATTATAGTAATTGTTGCTATTCCTTGCTCGTTGAAAGTCTTATCTGATTCAACTATATTAGCATCTCCATAAACATCCCATTCTATTTTAGTATTTGGTTTTCCATCTTTTACAGTTAATGTTGTTTTTTCTCCAACCTTTCCTGTGATTAAATCAGGAGAATCTATAAATTTAGGAGTATATTGATAAAGATAAAGTTGTACATTGACTGTATCTATTTTGTCAAAGTCTTTAAAATATTTAATTGAAAAACTTAAAGACTTGATATGATAATTATTAACTTTGTAAAATTCCAAAATAGCTTCACCTTTTTCATTTGTAATATAAGACATTTTTTTTGGAATCGCAGAATGTGGATCTATTATTTGTATTGAAGATTTTGGTTTTAATCCGCTTACCTTGATGTTGAAATCTTTTTCATAATCGATGGTTTTTTCTTGTCCTTTAAAGCTAGGATATTCTATTTGAGGAGTATAAACATGATGTTTAAAAGCAATCGTCTTACTTATCTTTTGATTCATTGCTTCAGCACTAATAATTAATTGTTTTTCATAAGGAGATTTTGTATCAATCGTCATTGATGCCCAGCCATCTTTATCAAATTTATCATCCATTTTCCTTATAACACCATCTCCACTTAAGCCCCATGATACTTTAACACCTTCTTTCCCGCCATATAAAGGAATTTGTATTATAGTTGAACTTTCGATAACATCTGGAAGATTTCTAAAAAATAG
>NZ_JAKMQV010000004.1:0-123457 GCF_025771745.1 Campylobacter sp. IFREMER_LSEM_CL2127 | reverse complement strand
CCCATGAGGTGATTTTTAGATAAATTTATATTCATTGAAAAAGTCCTTTCAAAAAATAGTTAATGTGTTTGATGGGTTGCTTGTTTATTTGTATATATTTGTAACATTTGTTACTAATATTTTAATAATACAATCGGAATATTAATATTTTATTTATAAATTTTTCCTTAAAAATAATTTAAGATAAAAGTTATCTTAAATACTTTAAACATAACAATATTAATACTTTCAATAAGAATTATTGCAAAAATTTAATCTTATTTTCTAAAATACTTTTTGGGGTAAGTCCAATGAATTTTTCATTTATTTTGCCTTTTTCATCGTAAAAAACTATCACAGGCACACCATAAATTCCACCCACAGCCTTAGATAAAAATGAGCTTGCTTTGGCTTCATATAAAAGTGGCAAATCTAGCTTTTTTTCCAAAAGAATTTTTTGAGCTTCTTCTTTTGAATTAACTCCATTTAACACCGCTAAAATAGGAAAATTTCTTTCTTTATAAAGCTCGTTTAACATAGGAATTTGTGCATTACATGCACCACAATCTTGCGTGAAAAAAAATAAAGCATACGCTTGATTTGTATTTTGTGTTTTTAAGGTTTTTTCAAAACCATCATATTTAAAAGTATAGTTTTGATTTGAATTTAGGGTTTGAAATTCGTTATTTGAGCATGCACTAAAGAAAAAAATGCTTATTAAAGCCAAGAAGCAATAGAAGCTTTTAGTTGCGACCATGGTTTTTCTCCTATAATTTTATCTTGCACAACACCATCTTTAATGACAAAAGTAGTTGGCACTGCAAAAACGCTAAATCTTTGCCATGAGATATCTAAATCATCTTGTAAAAATGTGATATTTTTATAATCATATTTTGTAGCAAATTCTTCAAAATCCTTACCTTTATCTATAGAATCAAGCGCTAGAATAGTCATTTTTTTAGGGTATTCGTTAGCTAGTTTTTCCAAAAGAGGTAAATCTTTTAAACAAGATGCACAACCTTGCTCCACAAAGGTTAAAACGATAAGATTATCAAAGTCAGCTAGTTTGATTTTCTCACCTTGTAAATTTTTTGCTGCGATTTCTGGTGCTTTTAGACCTATTTTACCGCCATTTTTATTGTTGTTTTCAAAACATGCACTTAAAAAAACTAAACATAAACAAGCTAAAATTATACTTTTAATTTTCACTTTTCATCACTCCATGGCTTAAAATGATAGTTCTATCAGCAAAGGTTGCTAAGTCTGGATTGTGAGTGATTAAAACTATGGTTTTACCATCTTGTTTTAATTTACAAAAAAGCTCTAGAATATTTTTTTCATTTGCCTCATCTAAATTTCCAGTTGGCTCATCTGCTAATAAAATTTCAGGATCATTTACTAAAGCTCTTGCTATGCATAGTCTTTGTTGTTCCCCGCCACTTAGTTGGCTTGGTAAATGCGTAAGTCTGTGTGAAAGCCCTACTTTTTCTAGCGCCATTATAGCGTCTTTTTGCTCTATACTTGAGTGATAAAACTGCGCTAGCATAACATTTTCTAAGGCATTTAAATAAGGTATTAAATGAAATTGTTGAAAAATTAAGCCTATTTTTTCTCTTCTAATCACGCTTTTTTCTTCTTCACTTAAATTTCCAACTTCTTTATCATCTAAAAAATACTCCCCGCTACTTTGAGTATCCATCAAAGAAAGTATATTTAAAAGCGTTGATTTACCTGAACCTGATGGACCCATGATAGCTAGCCATTCACCTTGCTTTACTTCTAGGTTGATATTTTGCAAAGCTTTAACTTCATTAAAATTACGATTTAAATTTGAAATTTTTATAATATTTTTCATCACTCACCCTTTAAATTTTCACAAACATTGATTTTTAAGGCTTTTTTTAGTGGTAAGATGCTTGCAAAAAATGCAAATACCAAAGAAACAAGTACCGCAAAAAATACTGAAAGCAATCTAAAATCTATACTTGCATTAAAAATCAAATACCCAAAAATATTTGCCAAAAAATATCCACAAAAAGCACCGAGTAAACTAGCACTTAAACTTAAAATAAATACTTCAGCTCCAAAGAGCTTGATGATTTCTTTATGCTTAGCTCCTAGTGCAAGGTGCAAGGCTATTTCTTTTTTTCTTGAAAAAATCACCGCACTAAGAGTGGTATTTACACTCAAAGAACTAATGAGTAAAATCGTTAAACTAATCAAAGCCATTAAAGCTTTGATCTTTTCTAAAATCACACCTTCGCTAATGGACACTGAAGCTATGACTTTGGCTTCTACATTGCCCTTGCTAAGCTCTTTTGCTTTTTGATCTAAACTTTCATAATCACCTAGCAAAATAGCTTGAGCATAATTTATCACTTCTTTAGCTGCTAACTCTTGAGCTTTTTTTAAAGAGATGATTAAAACCCCATCTTGTTCATCATTGCTTCTTAAAATAGCTTTGATTTTTACTTTGACTATTTTGGAAATGCTTGGATTATAAATTTGTAATTCTTGTCCTATTTTAAGTTCAAGTTGTTTTGCCAAATCAGCCCCTACAAAGGCACTATCTTCACTAAAATCACTCAAAGAAAAGCTTCCTTTTAAAACCTCCATAAAAGGCTTGGTAAGCTTTAAATTTGCAAAATCAACCCCAACAACTACCGCACTTGAGCTTTCAAGATTATAAAAACCATATAAAAATGGGGTTAAAGCTTTTGCCTTCAAGCTTTCTTTAACTTGATTAAACTCATCCATACTTAAAAACTCATCATCTTTTGGCGTGATGATAAAATTAGCTCCATAAGCTTTTAATTCTTTAGATAATTTTGTGTCAATATCAAAATAAATATTAAAAAATGAAGCACTAACCATAGCACCCATAAACACAGCTATAAAGATAATACAAACTCTTTTATAAGAAAAAATAAGAGATTTAAAAACCTCTTGCATAAAAAAATTATTTCCCATATAAAACCTCTGAAGTAGAAAGTTTAGAAATTCCTTTGATAGAAAATAAGCATCCTAAAAATACTATAAGCACTGCAAAAAATAAACAAATTGGTAGGATAATCCAAGAAATTTCAATGGTATGTTCAAATATACTCAAGGCGATAATCTCTGACATACCTATACCAAAAGCAAAGCCCAAAACTGCTCCAATTAAAGCTACCACACCCCCTTCTAGTGCAAAAATCATATAAATTTGCAAAGTGCTAGCACCTAAAGCTTTTAAAAGTCCTATTTCGCTTTTTCTTCTAAAAATATCCGCACTCATTAAAGATGATATGGCTATGGAAGCTACGATTAAACATATAATACTAACTACTGCCATTAAAGATTGAATTTTAGACACTATTAAACTTTCTGCATCTGAAATCGCACTCACTACTTTTGTGCTAGCACCCTTAAAATCTTCTGCGATTTGATAAGCAATAGAACTTACATAAGCAGTGCAATACCACTGATCATACTCAAGCTGATCAAGACTATCTACATCGCGTCTTGCTTTTTGTGCTAAATCATTTTCAGGTATAGTCAAAGCTGAAACTTCTGCTTTAGCAAATAAACCTTCCTTTTTAGAAAGTTTTTGCGCTAAAAGTAAAGAAGTGATGATTTTATTTGAAAAAGCTTGGGTTAAATCCATAATACCAACAATTTTCACTTTAAAAAATTGTTCATTTTGCACAAGGGTGATTTCATCATCTATTTTTAAATCATACTTTTGTGCTAAATCTATTCCTAGCATTATTTCATCTAAACTATCATCTTTTGGGTAGCTTCCTTTGATTCGACTATATTTGTATAATTCTTTAATACCCGCATAAAAATCATCATCATCTTGAATCTTTATAGCCTTATCAAAATAAGTTCCTACTAAAGAGATATTTTCATAATTTACATTTGGAGTTTGAATTTTTACTTGGGTATCTAAAAATGGTGCAAAGGCATTAATATTATTTCTCCAAAAAATTTCTTTTATAGTATGAAGCTTGTTTTCTTCTAAAAAATTTTGATTTTTCAAAGGCTCATAGATTTTATTACCCACTTCTACACTTAAACTTGCACCTTTAGGTAAAACTAAAATGTTTGACCCATAACTTCTTAATTCTTTTGTGATTTCATTACCTATACCCAAAGTAAGATTTAACATAGTAGCCATAAGTAAAGTAGCTAAAAAAATCGTTAACAAAGCTAGGGATTTTTGAATTTTATTTTGAAAAATGGAATTTTTTACAATCTTAACTTGCATAGTCATTTCCTAGTAAATTATGAATTCTATATTTTGAAGTCTTATTCATATCGATATATTTTAAAGGATCGTTTTTAAACTCTTCATAGTTTTTTTCATTAGCAAAAAAATATGTTCTACCTTTATAAACATAAGATCTTGGCGCTTTTAAATTAATTAATTCAGTATTATCAATAGGATCATAAACTTTCTTTTCTACTACTTGAGTGAAAAAATTCACCCCATCTAAAATTTCTGAAAAAGGTATAATAACCTTACCATTTTCAAATTTATACTTCATAGGGATAGGATTACACCCACCTGCCTTACCTACACTTGGTAAGAAAATTCTAACATTACATGAGATACAAATTAATTCTCCACCTTTTTTAACATACCCCATATCCCCACATATACTACAAGCATCAAAAACAGCTACTGGCGAGTCTTTATCTTCTCTTTTGTTAATTAAAAAAAATCTCACCACCTTACCCTCATCGCTAATATAAGCAAAGCGATGTAAGTTATTATCTCTTAAAATCGCTACATCAAAAACAAATTCATCATTTTCATTTGGCTCTACATAGGTTGGCTCGTCTATGGTTACCGGTCTTGAAGCATGCAAGTCATAAAAGAGAAAAATACAAAGACTTAAAATCATAGCACTAAAAATACTTGCACTAAAATTAGTTATAGTTGAATTTTTTGCTTGATTTTTTCTAAATTCTATATCAAAATCTTTTTTCTTGCTGTTTTCACTCACTCTTTGCTTTAGAGCTAAAACAATACAAAGTCCTAACAACACAAACCATACATAAGTATAAAATTTAGCATAATACACACTTTTTGCCACATAGCTTAAATACAAGCTTTCTGTTTCTATCACGCCTTCTCTCATAAGGTGTAATAAAATTTGAGCTAAAGCTTCATTTAGATAAAAAATCACAATAATAAATAAAAATAAATTTAAAAACTTAAATTTAAATTCCCTTAACCATCTTGTAAAAAGATAAGCCCCAAAACACACAACAAAAGCAAGCAAAATAAGCCCAAAAGAGCTAATCGCTAAAGAATCTAAAAAATTAGTGCTTAATATAGGAAAATCAATAGAAATATGTAAGTATTTTATACCAAAAGCAAAAGATAATAAAAAAAGCAATATTGCTTGAATTTTTTCTTTTAAAAAATTATTTTTCATAAAAGAAAAAATGATAACACCCAAAAACAATAAAACAAATAAAATATCATTAGAAAAATACAACAAATCATAATTTAGTGTTTTAGCGCTAATAAAAAAAGCAAAATAAGAAAAAACAAAACCTACAAAAGCAAGTTTAAACACTAAAGAATTTTTTAGATTATAAAAAAATAAAGCACTCAAAAGCGCATAAGAAAAAAATACTCCAAAAAAATGTACAAAATAAATCGACATAGGCTCTTCTTTGATAGAATTTATTTATAAAATCAATAATTTCATAAATAAACCCTAGCAAAAGCTAGGGAAAAATCACTTAGGTTTTCCTGTGTATTTGAAGTTATATTTAACCGAAAATGGCTCAAACCATTTACCAACACCTGTTTCTTTATCAACATGGCGTCCAAAACCTTGTTTTTCTGGACTTTCTATTAAAAATACTAACTCGTAATTTCCAATGCCTGTATCCATTTTTAAATTTGCACCATAGTGAGGGCCATCATCTGCAACCATAGGCATAAGAGTTCCTGTTTTTACTTTACCATTGTCAAGATTAGTTAGCTTATAAGCTATAGTTAAATAAGGGATCCAAAAGCCTTCTGGAAAGCCGTTTTTATTACCCTTTAATGCATGAATATCTGCTTCAAGGTGAATATCTGCCAAACTTGCTGCAAGATCAATCCCTCTTGGCTCCATTTCGATTGGTTGTAAATAAACCGCTGCTATTTCCATACCATTTAATTCATAAGGATCGCCAATTGGCACCTCTGCTGCAAAAACTGAACTAGCTAAAATACTAGCTGCTGCGCCTAAACTTAATAAAGTTTTTTTCATATTTTTTCCCTTTTATTTGAAATTTGCTTTGTTATAAAAATACCCATAATGAGTAAGATTAAAACCATAAACTGAGGTATGATACTCTCATAGTAAGGATAAATTCCAAGCCACAAAATTCCTTCAAAATCAAAAGGAAGTAAGCTTGGGGTGATAACCTTAGCTTCTATGAGCTCACCAATGCCTTTGCCTGTAAAGACAAAGACCATGTAAAAAATAATGTATGAAGTTATATAGAAAAATTGTTTTACTGGTATTTTTAAAGCACCAGCTTTTAATAAATAATAAAGTATGATAAGTATAATTAATCCACTAGCTAATCCTATAAATATAAAACTATAATCTGTGCTTGTTTTTGCATCAAATAATAAAGCCTGATAAAAAAGAATAGTTTCAGCACCTTCTCTATATACAGCTAAAAACACACTAAACCATAAGGTTTTTGCTGAATTATTTGATATAGCTTTAACTGCTTGGGTTTTTATGTGATTTGCCCATTTTTTATTTTGTGCATTTGATAAAAGCCAAAAACCTACATAAAATAATAATGCAACAGCCACAAGCATAGTAATGCCTTCTAGCAACTCTCTGCTTTGCCCTGCTTGTTCTTTAAAAATCCATGAAATAAAAAATGCTGTTACAAAACTTAAAAATACCCCACTCCAAAGTGCTGAATATACTATATTTAAACGCTTTTTATTACCACTTTGAACTAGGTATGAAACTATAGCTACAATAATAATTAAAGCCTCCAAGCCCTCTCTTAAAATAATACCCAAAGCCCATATAAATAAAGACATAGGTGAGGATTCTTGAATTTTATCTAAAGAGCCTTCCACTAAGGCACTAAGCTCGTCAAAATTTTGTTTTAATTCTTCTTTAGAAGCACTTGCTTTAATAAGTGCAACACCTTTTGAAAAATAACTTTCTATTTTTAATTTTAAAGCACTATCAATAGCACCAATTTTACTTTCCATGCCACTTGCTTCAAAAATATCTAAATACACATTTTGTAAAGCATCTATACTATTTAAACTAAATCCCTCATAATTTTGCAAAATATCATTAAGAGCAATTTTCATATCATCATATACTTTAGTATAGTTTTTAGTACTCATAGCACTTTCATCAAAGCCTTTAACTTGAAGCAAGGCTAATTCTTCTTTAGGTAGAGCTAAAAACGCTTCATATAATAAATCTGATATGTTTGAAATTTCATCTCTAATAGTTTTTTCATCTAAAGTATTAGCATTGATTTTTCTTATAATAGTTCTAAGTTTAGTTTGAATTTTTTTATCCACTCCTGCCTTAGTATATCTTGCCACTAAAACTTCTACTTTTGAATTTCTATAGTCTTCAAACAATGCTGATTGAATCAAATCTTTAGCTTTTTGATAGTCTTTATTTACAAAAGCTAATGCAGCCTGATCAAGCTTTGAAATCATAGAATCCATTAAAAATTGCAACCTTGCATCCAAAGTCGAAGCTTCTTGTAAAGCTAGCAATGCTTCATCTTTTTGAGTGTCTTGCTCTTGAGCAATCAAACTTTGAGTTGAGTTTTGTGAAGTTTGTTCTTTAACATTCTCTCCAAGCAAAGCAGCAAACATCGCTTCAGCTTGTGCTTGGCGTTCTTTTTCTGCTTTTAAAGATGAGTTTTCAGCTGCTTTTTTATCATAATTTACATCACTAGCTTCAGCTTTAAGCTGGAAGCCTTTTTCTAAAATAGGAACTATTTCATCTAAATCAAAATACAAACTACTAATCAAAGCTTCTATTTTAGAAAAATCTTCTTTATCTTTATATAACTTTCTTAAATTAACAAATTTACGCTCCATAACAATGGCTTTTCTACCAACATTACGCCCAATAGAGCCTTCCATGGTTTCAAAATGCTGAAAGTATGCATCTTCTGCTTTTTTCTTTGCTTCTAAATTTTTATTTTCTTTGTATAAAATCATACTTTCATTTAAAATTTGTTTGATTGCTTGGGCTTCTTTTTGATAATCAATCTCTCTAGCATAAACAATAGTACAAAATAAAAAAATTATCAACAAGCTTATTTTTTTAAACACTATTTTACTCCGAAATGATATTCATTTTTAAAATCATAGTCGCAAGTATAGTACTAGCTTTCTTAAATTTAGATAAACATTATCATTATTTATTTCATAATAAATCAGATAAAAATACTACAAAATGCTACTTTTAGCTACAAAATAAGCTAAAAAATTATTATTTTTAAGAGTATTGTTTATTTTTTATTTGTTTTAATCATAAAAATAAGTTTTTCTTTGCTAATATGTGGTGGTTTTAAAAATTCAAGGAGTTTTTGTGCTAGTAATTACCCATGAAAAACCAAGCAAGCTCAAAAAAATGTTAAAAAATTTAGGTTTTTGGGTGATTATAGGAATAATAGCTGGTATTAGCCTTGGTTTATTAGATAAAGAACTTGCACTAGCTAGTAAAATCGGGGTAGATTATTTTATACAAGCTTTAAAATTTTTAATAGGGCCTATTATATTTTTGACTATTGTTTTAGGAGTTGTTAGCCTTGAAAGTCTAAAGCAAGTTGGAAGTATAGGTGCTAAAGCTTTATTATACTTTGAAGTAGTGAGTACTTTTGCTTTAGCTATTGGTATTTTTATGGCAAATATCATGGGACCTGGAAAAGGAATGAATCTTGATCCAAGCACCTTAGATAAAGATAGTGTAGCTCAATTTGTCAATAACAATATAGAAATAAGCGCACAAAATGAAATTTTACATATTTTAAAAGACGCTATACCTACTGATATCATCGCTGCTTTTAGCGAGGGAAAAACCTTGCAAATCTTAGTTATAGCCCTAGCTTGTGCTTTTATTATTTCACTTATGAGAATTGATGAGAGAAAAGCTATACAAAAAACCTTAGAAATAATGCAAAGTTTTGTTTTTAAAATCCTAGAAATCATTATGTATTTTTCTCCTATTGCTGCTTTTTCTGCGATGGCTTTTTTAGTGGCAAAATATGGACTTGATTCTTTGTTAAATTTAGGATATTTACTTGTTGTTATGCTACTTGCTTCTTTGCTCTTTATCTTTGGAGTTTTAGGACTTATTTGTTTTATTGCCAAAGTAAATATTTTTAAATTTATGCGTTTTATTTCAAGAGAAGTTTTGATAGTTTTTGCCACAAGTTCTAGCGAATCAGCATTAGCTCCACTTATGAGAAAGCTTGAAAAAGCAGGAATTTCAAAAGCCACTGTGGGTTTGGTATTGCCAACTGGTTATAGTTTTAATCTTGATTGTACTAATATTTATTTGGCTATGAGTTTGATTTTCCTTGCACAAGCTTTTAATGTAGAGCTTTCTTTAACGCATGAAATTAGCATTTTAATCGTACTAATGATAGCTTCAAAAGGTGCTGTTGGTGTAACTGGTTCAGGTTTTATCATACTAGGAAGTACGCTGGCAGCTTTATCTAATATGCATATTGCAGAAGCTAACAATGGCTTAGGAGCAAGTTTAGGCGAGGTTTTACCAGTAGCTGCTATTTCTATACTCTTGGGTGTGGATAAGTTTATGTCTGAAATTCGTGCAGTAGGAAATTTATGCGGTAATAGCGTAGCAGCTTTAATCGTAGCTATTTGGGATAAACAAATAGACTGGGAAAAGTTTCGCTACGCTCTTGATAATCCTAAAGAATTTACTAATGCGGGTTTTGATTAAAAAACCTCTTTTTGTATTTTTTCTACATATTTTTCTCTTAGTTTTTGGGTATAAAAGCCTACTTTACCATCATTAATCACCTTGCTATCTGCTTTTATAACACCTAAAATCAAAAAAGTAGCCGCAGAAATAAATACCTCATCAGCCTCATATACTTCTTTCATACTAAAAGCTCTTTGATCTACTTTAAGATCAAGTTCTTTGGCAAATTTCAAGATATTTTTACGGCGAATTCCTGGTAAGATTTCATTAGAAAATGGCTTAGTAATTAAAGTTTTATCTTTTATAATAAAAGCTGAACTACTAGAAGCTTCCGTTACTAAAGCATTTTCTACCATAAAAGCTTCAAAAACCTTAGCTTTTATAGCTTCTTCTTTTGCAAGACATTGAGCCAATAAAGAAATTGATTTTATATCCCTTCTTTTCCATCTTAAATCAGCTGTTGAAATAACACTTACCCCATTTTTAGCATACTCATGCTCAATCACCTTGCATTCAAAAGCAAAAGCCATAATAGTAGGTTTTAATCCCTTCAAAAGAGCAAAATTTCTACTAGCAACCCCTCTAGTAACTTGCATATAAAGCCCACCTTCTTTAAGAGAGTTTTTAATGATTAATTGCTCTAAAATATTTTCAAATTCTTCTTTTGTATAAGGAATTTGTAGTTCAATTTGAGCCAAACTACGCTCAAAACGCTCCCAAAATTCTTCTTTGTCAGCTATTTTTGCATTTACCACAGGAACTACTTCATAAATTCCATCTCCAAAGATAAAACCTCTATCAAAAACACTCACTTTAGCTTCACTAGCTTTTACAAACTCATCATTTAAAAACACCACTTCCATTTCTTGCATAAGTCCTCCTTTTAATCAAATAAATCAACAATATCTTTTGGCAAATCAAGCTGATTAGAATAATAAAAATACTTAGCTAAAACTAAAATTCCTATATAAAATTCTATCTTTTCATCCAAAAATTGCTCTATGTAAGCATGGGCATTTTGAATGATTTCTTTTGCTCTATGCGGATTAATTAAATAATAATCAAGCAAAGCTTCTACATTTTCATAATCATCATCAATCAAAGCAAAGTGCTCATTTGGAACTAGCTTTCCTTCCATAAACCAAGTTTCATAGCGCATTTTTGGTGCCAAAACTAAAGAATTTGTTCTCATCGCCCACTTTAAGTTGCTTGCTACATCATTGCCTTCTAAAGAAAGTAAAAATTTAAACTGAGTTTGATAGGCTCTACTGATTTTAAAATTTAAATTTTTAATCCATTTTTCGGCTTGAATTTTTCTACCACCAACATGAGCAATATCGCAACGAGGATTATCAAAATACTTTTCAAAAAATTTAATACGATGAGGCTGATAAATCGCACCTCTAAAAAAAAGCAAGTCTTTTTTATCTTCAAATTGATTTTTATCCTGTATAAAATCAAAATGTCTGTTTTTATCTAATTTTAAAATGATATTATTAAAACCATTTTCAACCGGTCTTGATTTAGCTATACTTGGATATTTAAGATTATAACTAATATCCCCAAGACCTTTAACCCATAAAAAATCATCATCAAAATACTTACTGATTGCATAAGCATCATAAGCATAAGAAGTTTTTTTAAAAGGAAATTTTCCTATTTTTTCATAATTTTCAAATTTTTTTATATCAAAAAAATCATTTTGCAGATTATAATAATTCAAGCGAGTAATAATATTATCTATATTTTTTAATTTTAAAATTTCTTTTAAAATATTTTGCAATTGATTTTGATAAATTTTTCTAGGTATAAAACTCTTAGCTATGCCTTTTACATTCATCATAAATCTAGAATCTGCCATTTTTCTTCCATTTTGATATTAAAATAATATAAATTTTAACACAAGAATTTATTTACAAGACTTAAAATTTAGTTTAATTAAAAACAAAAATGTTAAAATCACAAAAATCACATACTAATTGGGTAAAAAATGAAAATACAAGAATTTATTTTAAAATTTATTTTTAAAGTTTCAAACCAACCAGTCAATCTAAAAGACCTGCTTGAAGCTAATGCTTTATTAAATGAAGGTATGATGGTCGATCCAGCAAAGTTAAATTTTAAATTTAGGGTTTTTAATTCTTACCTTATTTATACTCTTTTTTGTATTGCGATTTTAGTTCCTATGCTTATCATTAGTCATTATTTTTTAACAATTATTGATTTTCATATTAGTATTTTAAGCGCTGTTTTTGTAACCGCTTGTGTTTTTATTGGCTATGATATTTTTAAAATTTACACTAGAAAAGTAATAAGTAAAAGATTATTAAAAAAAGCTTGGGCTTTGCATTTTCCATATTTTGCTTATGAAAAATATTCAAAAATAGCAGAAAATATTTATAACCAAGCCATTAAAGAAGAAATCCCAAAAAACCAACTCGAGCAATATGTTTTAGAAAAAATCATTCAAACACAAGATTAATCTAAAAAGTCTAAAACTTGATTTTGAAAATATAGCACCTCAAGTTGTCTTTGAAGCTCTTTGTTTTCCTCATCTAAAACAAGTTCTTGCGATCTTAAATCCGCTATATCTCTACTTACATAATAAATTTGATTTCTAATATAAATTTGCGGGAAAAATATCAATAAAGCAAATGCTATCATCAAACCTGCATATATTAAATTTTTAGGACTTAAATTTTTACTCTCCTCACTTACTATACTATCTAAAAGTTCATATTTATCTTCCTGATTATACTCTTGGTTTTCTTCAAGTCTTACTTTTTCTTCTAAAATTTTTTGTTCTTGTTTGGCTAGTTTTTCTTTTTCTTTTAATTCCTCTTGGGCTTTTCTTAGTTTTTCTTGTTCGATTTTTTTTTGCTCTTTTAGTTCTTGTTTGAGTTTAGCTTTTTCTTTTCTTTTTTCTTTTAAATCTTGAAATTTTGAAGTGACAAAAACATTGCTTTGAGTAAGAATTTTAGATATTTGAATAGGATCTTTATTTTCTTGTTTTTTTTCTATTTTTCTTACTTCTTGAGTTGATTTGTTACTTTTAAGCGTTTTAGAATTTGCAATATTTTTTTTATCGAATTTTTCTTTTTGCTTTTTGAAAAAATTAAATTGTAATTTAAAAGGCTTTTTTTCTTCTAATTTAACATTAATCAAATCTTCTTTTAAATAAATAGCAGATTGCTTCTTAGGTTTTTCTTCATACTCTTCATCAAAATCTGTAAATTTAGGTCTTTTTTTACGTTGTATTCTATTTTTTAGTATACGATCGCTCTCATTAAAATTTTGCTCATATTCTTCATAAGGCCTACCTTCTTTAATAGCCCTGGAATATTTCAACATTTTTTCACGTATATTTTGCTTTTCTTTTAAAAAATCATCTTCAACCATTATTTACCTAAAATAAAAAATTCTCATTTTTGCACAACTTGATCTGCTATTATAGCTTATTTCTTCTTTGGAGGCACTTATAGCTTTTTTACTTAAAATTTTCCCAAGACTATGTCCTTTGCCACATTCGCATTTTATGGCTCTTTCATCACAAATGCAGTCTTTTTCCCATCTTTTAAAAGTATTTTTTACTATCCTATCTTCCAAAGAATGAAAACTAATAATGGCTAATTTACAATCTTTTAATTTTGCTTTTTCTATGTTTTTAAGCAAGGATTTTAATTCGCCAAGCTCATTATTTACTTCTATGCGTAAAGCTTGAAATACAAGTAAAGCTAAAGACACATTGCGTCCTTTTAGCTTAGCATTTCCTATGATTTGACTTAATTCTTTTGCGCTTGTAATCTCTTTTTGACTTCTTGCATTGATGATTTTTTGAGCAAGCATTGAAGCAACCGGTGTTAAATCTCCATAGTCTTTAAAAATTTGCTCCAAAGCTTCCTTGCTATAAGAATTAACTATTTCTTTAGCGCTTAAAGGATTATTTTGATCCATTCTCATATCTAAAAAATCAGAATTTAGCGAAAAACCCCTATCATTTTTATCAAGCTGTAAAGAAGATACACCGATATCAGCTAAAATTCCTCTTAAGTTTTGCGTTGAAATTTGAGTTAAAATATCTTTAAAACCTATATGGTTAAAACTTATCCTATCTTGAAAATTTTTTAAAAACTCTTTAGAAAAATTTAAAGCTTCTAAATCTTTATCACAAGCAATTAATCTTAATTTTTCATGAGCTTGTAATAATGCCTTAGAATGCCCTCCATAACCCAAAGTGCAATCCAAAAAATCTCCACTATCAAAATCATCAAAAGCATTTAAAACTTCTTGTAATAAAACAGGAATATGTGGACTTTGCAAAATAAACCTTTTAATTTTTTTAGTATAATATCTTAGCAAAGTTTAAAACAAGGTTTTTAATGAATAAAGAAAATATCATTTCTCAAATCAAAATACTTTCTACTTCAATGTTTAAAAAAAATTTTTTTGGAATTTGCCACGGATCGGTTTCAGCAAAACTATCCCAAAGCTCTTTTATTATAAATAAAAATGACACTTTTTTAAATCAACTAGATGAAAAAAGTTTAAGTATTTTAAAATTTGCAAAAAATTATAGCTGGGATGAGGCAAGCAGCGATAGTGAAATCCATAAAAGTATATATGAGAATATACCTGAAGCTAAATTTATATGTTTTGCCTGCCCAACCTATACCTTATCTATGAGTTTAAATCATGATTTTATAACACCTCAAGATTATTTTGGTGAAATTTTTCTAGAAGAAATTCGAGTTTATAATCCTAAAAATTATGAAGATTGGGAGGATAGATCACAAACTGAAATTTATCGTTATATGTTAGAACAAAAACAAAATTTTGTTGTTGTAAAGGGCTATGGTATATTTGCCTATGGTAGAACAAGTTATGAATTAGGTAAAATTATAGATTTAATTGAAAATTCTTGCAAAATTATCCATTTAGCGGAAACAAATTTATCATAATAATTTAAAATTAATCTTTTATTAATCACAAATTATTTATAATTTATAGTTTAATTTATTTAATCAGATTGGGGTAAAAATGCTCACTTGGATGCAGCATCATAAAAAATACTTAGTTGTAACTATTTGGATTAGCGTTATTGCTTTTGTTGGAGCAGGTTTTGTTGGTTGGGGGAGTTATGATTTTAACACCGATAGATCTAGTTCTGTTGCAAAGGTAGGCGATGAAAAAATAAGTTATGATGAGTTTAATCTTAAATATTCTCAATTATTTGGCTATTATTCTCAGCTAAACAATGGCAATTACACACAAGAACAAGCACAAAAAGATGGCTTAGATACCCAAGCCATTAATGAACTTATACAAGAAAAATTACTACTTTCTTATGCTAAAACCTTGGGTTTAAATGTGAGCGAGGAAGAAATTGCTTATGATTTAGCACATCAAAAAATCTTTCATAATGCTTCAGGTGTTTTTGACAAAAATTTATACTATAATCTGCTTGCAAGAAACAACTATACACCAAAAACTTATGAAAAAATCATTCACGATGAGTTATTACTTAAAAAAATCAATACTATTTTAAATTTACAAATCAAACCCAATGAACTTGATATGTTTGGCGCAAGTTTTTTAATGCAAGATAGTTTAAAAGTTCAAGCTATAAAACTTGATAATAAAAACATAACAATGGATGAAAAAGAGTTAAAACAAACTTGGGAGAAAAATAAAGAGCTTTATAAGACGCAAAAAAGTTACGAGCTTGCAACTTATTTTTTAAACCCTGATATAATCAAAATTGATGACAAAGAAATCCAAGCTTACTATGAAGAAAATAAAAATGACTATAAAGATTTTGCAGGGAAAATTCTAAGTCTAGAACAAAGCAAAGATAAAGTTATAAAAGATTTAAAACTTTCTAAACTTAAACTTAAAGCCAATGAAAGCTATGTGGCTTTGAGAAAGAACGAGCTTAGTTTTGATAAAAATATCACAATCAGCGATGCTGATATTTACTATCCTTTAGAAAATATACAAAAAGCTAAAGAAAATGATTTTATTAAGCCTTTTAAATTTGAAAACGGCTATATGATTGCAAAAATTATAAAAATAAATCCTATACAAACTATGACTTTTGAGCAAGCTAAAAACGAAGTAAGTAAACTTTACATTAAAGAAAAAACTAAAGTCTTATTAGAAGAAAAAGCAAAACTCGCCCTAGATAATTTCCAAGGTATAGACATAGGTACTTATAGCCGTGACTCAAGCAAAAATGCAAAAGTGGGTAATATGATGAATGATACTGAATTTAGCGAGTTTTTAATGCATGTATTTGACTCAAACAAAGCTAAATCTTATGTATTATTTGATGATAAAGCAATAGTTTATGAGATCACAAAACAAACTTTAGAAAATAAAAACAAAGAAGAAATTTACAAATTTATCATAGAGCAAAGCGCTAAACAAACTAAACAAGCTTTACTTAAGGAAGAATTATTAAAAAAACTTATAGAATTATATCCAATTCAACGCTATTATAAAGGAAATACAAATTGAATATTTTAGGAATTGATTTAGGCTCAATACAAACTTGCGCCATATTAGCACAAAAAAGCGAAGAAGGACTAAAAGTCATTGGTTTTGGAAAATCAAAATCAAATGGTATAAAAAAAGGAGCAATTACTAATATAGAACTTGCTTCAAAATCCATAGAAGAAGCAGTAGCTGATGCACAAATGATGTCAGGCGTGCATTATGATAAAGTAATTGTATCTATTTCAGGTGCTTATGCAAAAAGTGTAGATAGTATAGGTGTAGTTAATATACCAAATCATGAAATAGGCATTAAAGAAATTCACAGAGCAGTAAGCACAGCAAAGCATACTGCAAATATACCTAGTGGATATGAAATCATTCATGTATTACCTTATAATTTTAAAGTAAATGATCTTGAACATGTAGAAGATCCTTTGGGAATGAGTGGAAATCGCCTTGAAGTTTCTACGCATATTGTAATCTCACAAGAAGTGCATATTAAAAATCTAAAAAAAGCTGTGGAGCTTGCTGATCTTAGAGTAGATAACATCGTTCTTTCAGGATATGCTTCTTCTATTGCTTGCTTTGATGATAGTGAAAAAGAATTAGGCGCTATTTTAATCGATATGGGTGGAGCAGTTTGCGATATGGTCATTCATGCGGGTAATTCTATACGATATAATGAATGCTTACAAATTGGCTCAGTAAATATCACCAATGATTTATCCATAGCTTTACATACCCCGCCAAAAGAAGCAGAAAAACTAAAATTAAATTATGCATCTTTAGCGCAAAATGAAAACTCAATTATACAAATTCCATACATGGGTGATGAAAAAAGAAAAAATGAAGTTTCAGTAGAAGTCATATCCAATGTAATTTATGCAAGAATTGAAGAAACTATTATTATTTTAGCTAAAATGCTAAGCGATAATGCTTGTGCAAATCAAGCAGGAGCAGGTATAGTATTAACAGGTGGAATGACAAAATTTGCAGGACTTGACAAGCTTGCTTCAGCTTATTTTGATAATAAAGCTGTTAGAATAGCGACTGCAAAAAAAGATACTATGGATGGTTTTAAAGAAATTTTTGAAGATGCAGAAAATAGCTGTGCTATAGGTCTTTGTTTATATGGTGGTGGGCATTTTACTCCTTATGAATTAGATTCTAATGAGAAACTAAGATACAAAGGAGAGCCTGAATTTATCAATAAACAAATCAAACAAAATCTTACCATAGATGAAAACGAAGAAGAAAATAAAGATTTTGAAGAAATTTTTCAAGATCAAAAAGAATTTGAAGATGAAAAAACAAAATTAGCAAAAATAGAAACAAAGAAAGATAAAAAAACGAATTTAATGCATAAATTTTGGAATAAATTAATAAACCAGTTCTAATAGGAGACACAATGAGCGAATATCTAGTGGAAGAAATGCAACACGCAAAAGGTGCAAAAATAAAAGTCATAGGCTGCGGTGGCGGTGGCGGTAACATGATAGATCATATGGTAAATATGGGTTTACATGATCTTGATCTTATTTCAGCTAATACTGATGCACAAGCTATAGCTAAATCTTTAGCAAAAACTAGAATTCAACTAGGTGAGAAAAAAACCAAAGGTTTGGGTGCTGGAATGCAACCAGAAATTGGGGCAGAAAGCGCAAGAGAAAGTTTTGAAGAAGTAAAAGCTGCTTTAAGTCAAAGCGACATAGTATTTATTTCAGCAGGACTTGGTGGTGGAACTGGTACAGGCGCAGCTCCTGTTGTAGCACAAGCTGCTAAAGAAGTAGGTGCGCTAACTGTTTCAGTTGTAACTATGCCTTTTGCATTTGAAGGAAAACAAAGAAAAAAATTAGCAGAAGCTGGTTTAGCTGAATTAAAAAAAGAAAGTGATTCTATCATTGTAATCCAAAACGAAAAACTTCTTAGTATACTCCCAAAAAAAGCAGGTATAAAAGAAGCATTTAAACTAGTTGATGATATTTTAGCTAGAGCTGTTAGGGGTATGGTGTCTATCCTTTTAGAAGATGGCGATATTAATGTTGACTTTGCTGATGTTAGAACTGTTATGAGCCACAGAGGTTTAGCACTAATGGGCGTGGGTCATGGAGAAGGTGAAAATGCTATCATGGATGCATTATCAAGTGCTATAGAATCTCCATTATTAGACGGCATGACTATGAAAGGCGTTAAAGGCGTAATCATCCATTATAAAATTGGTCCTGAATGCTCATTGATAGAAATTTCACAAGCTACTCAAAGCATTAGCGATATAGCAGATGAAAACGCAAAAGTAATCTTTGGTGCAACGACTGATGAGAGTATGGGTGATCGCGTTGAAGTTACTATCATTGCTACAGGTTTTGAAGATAAAGCTGAAATAGAAAGTGCTAAAGAACAAGAAGAAAGTAAAAAAAATAGCTATATGAATTTACGTAAGGCTAGCGGTGGATTTGATGAAGAAGTGATTTCTCAGCTTGATGTTCCTGCTTTCTTGCGTCGCCAAATGGATTAATTTTTTAGTAAAAATCCTTATATGAATTCTTCATTATTATGTGATTTTTACGAACTAAGTATGGCTTATGCTTATTTTAAACAAAATATGCATAAGCAAATTGTTTATTTTGAAGTTTTTTTTAGAAAAGCTCCTGATAATGCTTCTTATGCTGTTTTTTGTGGATTAGAACAAATCATAAATCATATTAATCATTTTTCTTTCTCTAAAGATGACATAATTTTTTTAAAAAATACTAAAAAATTTGATGATGAATTTTTAAACTACCTTTCAACTTTAAAATTTAGTGGAGATATACTAAGTGTTAAAGAAGGTAAATGTATTTTTGCTAATACACCTTTAATGATTATCAAAGCACCTATAATAGAAGCTTTATTATTAGAAACTTTCATACTTTTAACCCTAAATCATCAATGTCTAATTGCTACTAAGGCTAGTAGAATTGCTCAAATTGCAAAAGAAAAATTGCTTTTAGAATTTGGCTCTCGTAGAGCTCATGGAGAAAGTGCGGCTTTAAATGGCGCTAGAGCTGCTTTTATAGGTGGTTTTCATGCAAGTGCTTGTACTTTAGCTGGGAAAAAATTTAACATTCCTATTAATGGAACCATGTCTCATGCTTGGGTGCAAATGTTTGATGATGAGCTAAGTGCTTTTAGGGTATATTGTCAAATTTATAAAGATAATATAAGTCTTTTGATTGATACTTATGATTATAAAAAAGGCATTGAAAATGCTATTTTAGTTTTTAATGAGTTAAATGCACAAGATTCTATGCAAAATTATTCTATCCGTATTGATTCAGGAGATTTGCTGAAAATCTCTAAATATATTAGAAAAAAACTAGATCTTGCTAACTTAAAAAAATGCAAAATCATAGCTAGCAATGCTTTAGATGAGTTTATCATAGAAAAATTGCTAAAAAACAAAGCTCCAATCGATGCTTTTGGCATTGGAGAAAAGCTTATTACTTCGGCAAGTTCGCCTATTTTTGGAGCTGTTTATAAGCTTGTTGCATTAGAAAAAAACAATCAAATCATCCCTAAAATAAAAATCAGCGCAAGCTCAAGCAAAACAACCCTACCACATTTTAAAAAACTTATAAGGTATTATAAAAACAATAAAGCAAGTTTTGATATTTTATATACACATGATGAAAGTATTAAAAATTACCAAGGTTATACATATAAAAATTTACATGAGCTTATTTTTAAAGATGGAAAATTAATCTATGGGCTTCCTAACTTGAAAAATATTCAAGAGTATCATAAAAAAAGTGTTGATAGTTTAAATTTTAAACTAAAAAAACTTCAAAATCCGAGTATTTATAAAGTAAAAATTTCTAAAAAGTTACAAAATATGCAAAAAACTTACTTAGAAAAAGATTAATCTTTTTCTCTAAGTTTTACCTCATCTTCTACTTCAAGTAAAAATCTATCTACAAGCTCATCTTCTTTTAATTTTGCCACTACTTCGCCATGTCTTATAACTAAACCTTGATTTTTTCCAAAAGCAATAGCCACATCAGCACCCTTAGCCTCGCCCAAGGCATTTACAACACAACCCATAACACTTATATTTAATGGTTCTTTTATATGTTTAGTTTTTTCTTCCACTATTTTAATCGCTTTAATCAAATCACTTTGAATTCTTCCACAAGTTGGGCATGAGATGATATTTACTCCACTCTTTTGCACTCCACTATCTTGCAAAATCGCTCTTGCTACTTTAATCTCTTCTTCAAGCTCCCCTGTCATAGAAACTCTCATTGTATCGCCTATGCCTTTTAAAAGCAAATTTCCTAAGGCAATCGAGCTTTTAACCGTGCTATGAAATTTAGTTCCTGCTTCAGTAACTCCTAAATGAAATGGATAATCACAAAGTGGTCTTAGAGCTTCATAAGCTTTTATGGTATTTTGCACATCTGAAGTTTTCATAGAAATTTTAATGTCAAAAAAGTCTAAATCTTCTAGTAATTTTATATTATATAAAGCGCTCCCAAGCATAGCCTCTATATTATAACCATACTTATCGCTAAATTGCTTTTCTATAGAGCCATGATTTACCCCTATTCTAATAGGAATTTTTCTTTGTTTACAAGCTTGCACCACTTCTTTGATATTTTCTTTTGAGCCTATATTTCCTGGGTTAATTCTCACCCCATCGATAAATTCAGCACAAAAGACTGCTAGCTTATGATTAAAATGTATATCCACTATTAAAGGCAAGGGGCTTTTTGCTTTGATTTCTTTTAAAGCTCTTGCATCTGCCATATCCAAACAGGCTAAACGCACTATATTTGCACCAGCAAAATAAAGTCTGTTAAGCTGCTCTAAACAACCTTCAATATCTCTTGTTTTAGTAAAAAGCATAGATTGCACTGAAATAGGAGCATCTCCACCTATTAAAACATCACCTACTTTTATTTGTCTTGTTTTGTACCTTGTCATTAAAATCACTCTAAAAATATTTTTAGAGTATTATAGCCCAAAAATGGGCTATATCATTAATCTTTTTTATTTTTATTAAGAGATTTATATTTTATATCTGTATCTCTTGTTAAAAGGGTAAAAATTTGATTTGTCAAATCTTGAGTAAGTTTTTTAGCTTCCATTTGATTTTGCAATGAAAAATCAACTAAAATTTGCTTTGCTTTGTTCTTATCTTTTTTATAAAGACTTAAATATTCTTTTTCCATAGCTTCTTGTTTTAAAGATGTGTCTTTTTCAAATTTAGCATAAGCATTTTTTACGATAGGAGCATATTTATTATAATCACTCATTACAAGAGTTTGCAACTTGCGATAAATCCAATAAATTGATTTATCATCAGCTTCATTTGTTCCTTGTTGATATCCTGCAATAAACTCATCATTACCAAAATAATAAGGCAAATACACACTCAAATCAGCCATTCCTATTGCGACATAATTTAACCTACCTATTTCTTTAGGAAGCCACGGTCTAACTTGCATAATGTGAGATTCATAAGTTCTAAACACACTCACAACACGGTAAATGTTTTCATTTTCATTGAAATTTGCATATGGATCATATTTTGTTCCATCATAGTGCGATCTTAAAGCCTTTTTTAAATCATCCACACTAAGTTTTTGCTCAGGTTGTAAAAACACATTAAAATTAGCACCATTTTTTACATCTTGATTTAAAGATGGATTAAACATTTTTTGTATCCACCACACTCTAGGATAATTATAAGTTAAATCTCTATCATCATTTCTTGTATAAACTTTAAAAAAATCAAAATCCTTATCCACTTTAGGATTATACGCTTTATGTATTATGGCAAAATTTATTAAATTTTTAGAATGCAAGGTATTTTCATCGTTGAATTTTAGTTGTTTTAGCCTACCTTGGTTCGCACTAACAAAATACGAATTATTAGGAATTTTTACAGCCATCCACTGATGTGCTGTGGCACTTTCTAAATACCAAATTTCTTTAGAATCCACAAAAGCTACTCCAAAACCCTCAGCTGCTCCTTGTTTTTCTATAATATCACCCAATAATAAAACACCTTCTTTTGCACTTTTAATTCTTGGAAGCAAAACATCCAAAATATCATCTTCGCTAATGCCATTTTTCTCATTATAAGGATCAAATTTTAAAAGTTCATCTTTTGCATAAATTGATTCAGTAGCGCTTATCCCAACACCCATTTCATTAAAACCAGTAGCACCGTGTAATTTACTTTTCCAATTAGCTATAGTGCTATATTGAAAAGATTTAGTAGGTAAAGGGTAAGTAAAATCATTCATTCCTTGATGTGCTTTAGTGCTATAAATACCTTTTTGATTTTCAACTCTTGGATGGATTAGAAAAACTTGTGCCTTATCTGCTTTACTATCAGCACTTCTTGCAACCAACATAGAACCATCTTTACTTGCTTCATTTGGTACTAAAATAGTAGTGCAAGCTAAAGCATTATTAAACAAAGCACCAAAAAGTACACAATCTGCAAGAAAACTAAACTTTTTCATTTTCTCTCCTTTAAATTTAAGAAATTAAAAAAGTATATTCTTATCAAAATAAATTTAAAATTAAAAATAAAATATTGTTTTTATTATAAAATAATAATTATTTATAAATAAATACATTTTTCAAGAAAAATCAACTGGATCTATATCGCAAGTAATATTTTTAAAATTTAAAGCAAAATGCTCAAATTTTACAAGCTCTTGATGGGTATTAGCACGCAATAATACATAAAAACGCCATTTTTTATTTAGCATTTCAATACCACAAGCACCATGGCCTACTAATTGCACTTGTTTTAATTCTTGAACTTTATTAGCTATAAATTCACATAAATTTAAAGCTTTGTTTTTATTCTCATCTTCAATAATTAGCCTTAAAAGTCTTTTAAATGGAGGGTAAAGCCCGCTCCTAGCATTTAATTCATCTTTTAAAAAACTATCATAATCTTGTATATATTTTTCAAAAAAAGATCTATTTTTAGTTTGTAAAAGCACCCTACCCTCACCCTTTCGACCTGCACGACCTGCTACTTGCATAGCAAGAGCCAAAGTCTCTTCTAAGGCTTTAAAATTAGGTCTAAATAAGTACTCATCAAGACCCAAAATCACACTCAAATCCACGTTGTGATAATCATGTCCTTTAGCAAGCATGGAAGTACCTACTAAAATATCAATTTTTTCTTGGTTAAAATCTTTTAAAATCATATCAAGCTTTTTTACACTACTAATCTCATCACTATCAAATCTTTTTATGATAGGATTAAACTCAGCTAATTCTTTTTCTAAAAGCTCACAAAGCTCTGCTGTGCCCATTTTTTTAGCTTCAAGCATAACTCCATTGCAAGTTGGGCAGGTTTGATCGATTTCTTTAGTGAAATTACAATAATGGCATTTTAATGCATTTTTATTTTTGTGCAAACTCAAAGCAATAGAACAAAAAGGGCATTTAATGGTATTAGCGCATTCTTTGCATAAAATTTGTCTAAAATTTGCCCTTGTAGGTAAAAATACCACGGCTTGCTTTTTATTTCTTAAGCTAATTTTTAATTCTAAAAGCAATTTTGACGAGACACTAAGCTCGCTCTCATCATATAAAAACTGCTTTTTGCTTTCAAAAAAGGTTCCTTTAAGTCTAAAACAAGGATGTTTATAAAAACTTACAACACTTGGGGTAGCTGAACCCAAAAGAACTTTTATATGCATTTTTTTTGCTACAAATAAAGCTAAATCTCTTGCATTGATTTTTGGATTATTAGAAGCTTTATAAGAATTATCATGCTCTTCATCAATAATAATCAAACCCAAATTCTTAAAAGGTAAAAACAAAGCCGATCTAGCTCCCACCACTAAAAGAGCTTTTGAATTTGCTAAATTTTGCAAATATTCTTGCTTTTTTTTCTTAGTAATTTTAGAATGCCACAAGAAAAAATGCTCGCCAAAATACACTTTTAATCTTTTTTGCATTTGTGGAGTTAGAGCGATTTCTGGCATTAAAAGCAAAACCTGCTTTCCTTGCTCTAGATATTCTTTTATCAAGCTAATATAAATTTCAGTTTTACCACTTCCTGTATCACCAAATAGCAAACTAGTTTGTTTAGTTTTTATAAATTCCAAAGCCTCTTGTTGGTTTTTACTTAAACTAGGTACTTTTTCTATATGAATTTTTTCATTTTTATACTCTTTAATGCTTTCAAACATACCTAAAACAAAAGCTATTTTACTAGCATAATAATAAGCAATAAATTGAGCAAGTTCGTATTGATATTGCGTTAGTTTAAAACCTGTTTTTTCCTTTATGGCTTGGGTTTTAAAATCAGGCTTTGAACATTTTTGTAAAATTATAGCTTTGAGATTTTTTTTCCTTGCAAGATCAACTATTACCTCATCTAAAATTTCAAATTCTTCTTCACTTTCATAAGTTAAGGTATCTAAATAATATCCTTTAATAGCAAGTTGATAAAAATTCAAAACCCATAATCCTTACAATTTAAACTCACACATTCTAAAAAAACTTTTTCACTATTATAAGAAAAATCTATGTAATTTTTAGAATTTATAAAAAATCTATATTGAGTATTTGCTATTTTCATCCACGATTTTTTAGATGAAATGATTGGTTTATCTAAAACGCTGTAAGTGCATTGTTTTGTATTTTTATGATTTTGAGAATGAGAACATACAAATAATTTTTGATTTTCGCTATTTATCAAAGCTTCATCTAAAATTGCTGGAAAATCCTTACTTTCTTTAAATAAAAACTGATTTCTAAGTAAAGACAAAGAAGCATTGATAAGCTCCACCTCACTTTTTACTTGAATGAGTTTAGCATCGTTTTTTCCAAAAGAAAAATACGGATAAGCAATTACGCTAAGAATAGCAATAATCATCATACAAAAAACAAGCTCTATCAAAGTAAAAGCTTTTTTTATTTGCATTTATTTTATTTCTTCATCGATAGTATTGATAAGTTTATTGAGTTCTTTTTTTAAGATATAGTTTTCGTAGCTAAGTTTTACAAAAGCATTAATGAAATTTGCAAGCTCTATCTTGCCTGTACCTCCAGAAATTAAAGCAATTTCATCTTCAAGATGATTTGCAAATTCATTACTGCATGTTACAACAAAGTCTTTTGCATAGACATTAATTGTAACTTTTCTTTGGTTATTGTTTGCCAAGAACTGCCTCTATTTTTTTGATCACATCTTCGCTTTCAATATTTTTATTTTTAAGCTCTTCTTCTAAACGTGCGATTTGATTGTTTTTAGCTTCATTTTGTGCTTTTACACTTACTAATTCATTTCTTAAATTTTCATTGATTTCACATACTTCATTATATTTAGCCAAAAGCTCATTTACTTTATCTGTCATTGTGTTGATTATTCTTTCATCATACATATTTTCTTGCCTTTATTGATTTTATATTTAGAGTATTTTAAACACATAATTGTAACAAAAAAAAATTTAATTTTGCATAGCTTTTTGTTTTAAAATTTAAATTTTTACAAAAAATTTTGTGTAAAATTAGCAAAAATACAAGTTAGGAAAATTTATGTTTGAACTTACTAGTGATTTTAAGCCAAGTCCTGATCAAAAACAAGCCATTGATGGTATAGTAAAAAGCATTAAAGCGGGCAATAAATACCAAACCTTGCTAGGTGTTACAGGCAGTGGAAAAACTTTCACTATGGCAAATATCATTAAAAACTTAAACATGCCTACTCTTATCATGAGTCACAATAAAAGCTTATGCGCGCAACTTTATAGTGAATTTAAAGGTTTTTTTGCAAATAATCATGTGGAGTATTTTATAAGCTATTATGATTATTATCAGCCAGAAGCTTATATACCAAGAACGGATGTTTTTATAGAAAAAGATAGTTCCACTAATGAAGATTTAGAAAGATTAAGACTTAGTGCAAGTGCTTCGCTTTTAAGTTATGATGATGTTATTTGTATAGCTAGTGTTTCAGCAAATTATGGTTTGGGAAATCCAAGTGAGTATGTAGGTATGGTTTTAATTTTAGAACTAAATATGCAAATTTCACAAAAAGAACTTTTAAAAAAACTTGTAGATATGGGCTATAAACGCAATGATAATTTCTTTGATAGGGCTGATTTTAGAGTAAATGGAGATATAGTAGATATATATCCAGCTTATTACGAGGATGAAGCTATTAGGCTTGAGTTTTTTGGCGATGAGCTTGAGGCGATGTATCATTATAATGTCTTAGAAAATAAAAAAGGTAAAGATTTAAAAAAATTCATACTTTACCCAACCAGTCAATTTAGCGTAGGTGAGACTAGGCTTAAAGAGGCTATAAAAGGCATAAAAGCTGAATTAAATGAACGCCTTGCTTATTTTGAAAATGAAAATAAACTCGTAGAAGCACAAAGGTTAAAACAAAGAGTAGAATTTGACCTTGAAATGCTTCAAAGCACTGGAATGTGTAAAGGAGTTGAAAATTATGCTTTGCATTTAACAGGGCTTAAAAGCGGCGATACACCTTATACGCTTTTTGATTATTTTGCTATTAAAAACCAAGACTTTTTAGTCATTGTAGATGAATCTCATGTATCTTTACCACAATTTCGTGGGATGTTTGCAGGTGATAGAAGTAGAAAGCAAACTTTGGTTGATTATGGTTTTCGCTTGCCAAGTGCCTTAGATAATAGACCTTTGATGTTTGATGAATTTATTAATAAAAATTGTAAATTTTTATTTGTTTCAGCTACACCTGCACCTTTAGAATTAGAATTAAGCAAAGAAAATATTTTTTATCAAATCATGCGTCCAACAGGGCTTTTAGATCCTAAAATAGAAATCAAAGATAGTGAAAATCAAGTAGAAATTTTATACGATGAAGCTAAAAAAGTTATAGAGCGCAATGAAAGAGTTTTAATAACCGTTTTAACTAAAAAAATGGCTGAAGAGCTTAGTAAATACTACTTAGAACTTGGCTTAAAAGTAAAATACATGCACTCAGAAATTGATGCAATAGAGCGTAATGAAATCATCCGTGGTTTAAGAAGTGGTGCTTTTGATATTTTAATCGGGATTAATCTTTTAAGAGAAGGACTTGATTTACCAGAAGTTTCTCTTATAGCTATTATGGATGCAGATAAAGAAGGCTTTTTAAGAAGTACCACTGCACTCATTCAAACGATGGGACGTGCTGCTAGAAATGTCAATGGAAAAGTATTACTTTTTGCTAAAAAAGTCACAAAATCTATGCAAGAAGCTATCGATACTACCAATGAAAGAAGGACTTTACAAGAAGCTTATAATAAAAAACACAACATTACACCAACCTCAGTAAAAAGAAATATAGAAGAAAGTTTAAAACATGAACTTGAGCAAGGAGAAATTTATCGCAAAGGTAAAGAACTTGAAAAAATGCCTGCAAAAGAACGTGCTAAAATAGTAAAAGAATTAAGAAAACAAATGTTAGAAGCTGCTAAAAATCTTGAATTTGAAAAAGCAGCAATGCTTAGAGATGAGATTAATAAATTAAGAACTTTATAAACTCTTACTATTTAAGATTATTTTCATAATATTTTTAATAAACTAAAAATAAATAATAAATTTAAAGTGAAACTATGCTCAAATTTATTTTGCTTGCCATGTCAATATTTTCTTTCTATGCATGCTCTAATCCAAATGACAAATTTGATGCAATGGGGATTTTTGAAAGTGATGAGATAATTGTCTCTAGTGAAATACAGGGAAAAATTTTAGAATTTAATATCCAAGAAGGACAAAAACTACAAAAAGACCAGATAATAGGAAAAATAGATAGTGTTTCTTTGGAGTTAAAAAAGAAAGAACTTTATCATATTATTGGAGCATTAAAACTACAAAAACTAGATATAAAAAACCAACTCTCACCTTTATTTCAGCAACTCAAAGATACCTTGGTAGATAAAAAACGCTATTATACACTTTTGAAAAATGAGGCAATTTCTCAAAAAGAATACGATGATATTAATGCAAAATATTCATTATTAGAAAAAGAGATCGATGCTAAAAAAGAAAATCTAACTCTTAAAAACGCTTCTATAGATGAACAAATTCAAACCGCATTGACTCAAATTGCTATCTTAGAAGATAGTATTGCTAAAAGCTTTATAATATCTCCTATTTATGGCACTGTTTTAGAAAAGTATGCTTTCGCTGGAGAATTAAGTAAAAATCAAGCGTTATTTAAAATAGCAGATTTATCAAACTTATATCTTAAAGCTTATATCATCAATCAAGATTACAACAAAATAAAGCTTAAAGATAAGGTTAAAATAATTTCTGACACGGGCAAAAGCTATCAAGGTGTTATATCTTATATTTCACAAAAAGCTGAATTTACACCAAAGACCATCATGAGTAAAGACGAGAGAGAAAATCTTGTTTATATGATCAAAATAAATGTCAAAAATGATGGTTATTTAAAAATCGGAACCTATGCCGAAGTACATTTTTACCATGATTGAAGTTAAAAATCTTTACAAAAGTTACAATAATAAGAAAGTTCTAAGTGATATTAATTTTAATCTAAATGATGGTGAAATTTTAGGCATTATTGGAGCAGATGGATCTGGCAAAAGTACTTTGTTAAAAATTTTAAGCACTCTTGTATTGCCCGATACAACAAAAACTAAAATTTATGGATATGATCTAGTAAAAGACTATCAACAAATTAGAAAAATAATAGCCTATATGAGTCCTTGTTTTAGTCTCTATGGTGATCTTAGTATAGATGAAAATATAGATTTTTTTGCCAAAATTCACTCTTGCAATTGGAAAGAAAATTTACAAGAAATATTACTTATATATCAGCAATTACAACAAGTAAAAAATAGAAAAGCAAGCGCTCTTTCTGGAGGAATGAAGCAAAAGCTAGCTCTATGCTGTGCTCTCATTCACAAACCAAAACTTTTAATACTAGATGAACCTACAACTGGAGTGGATCCTTGTTCAAGAAAAGATTTTTGGGATATATTATTGTCTTTAAACAAAAGTATTATCATAACAAGTTCTTATATGGATGAAATTGCAAGATCAGATAAAATCGCTTTTATACAAAATGGTAAATTTATAAGATTAGACAAGCCAAAAACACTATGTGAAAATATTCAATCAGGAATTTATGCTCTAGAAGGAATAAAAATCAAAAACATTATGACAATTTTAAAAAATGATGATAATGTAAAAAATTTTTATGCTTTTAAAGAAAATATTCATATTGTTTTTAAAGAACATACTAATACTTCTAAATGGTTATCTATAATAGAAAAAAAATGCAATCAAAAACTTTCCTTATATAAAACCAATGCAAATCTTGAAGATTGTTTTATGGAATTAAACCATGGATAGTGTTATAAAAACTTCTAATCTTTGTAAATATTTTGGAACCTTTAAAGCAGTAGATGATCTAAATTTTGAAGTTCACAAAGGAGAAATATTTGCCTTTTTAGGAGCCAATGGAGCAGGAAAAACCACTGCTATAAAAATGCTTTGTGGTTTGAGTTTACCAACAAGTGGAAATGCTTTTATTGGCGGATATGATGTATATAGAGATAGTGAAAAAATCAAACAAAATATAGGTTATATGAGTCAAAAATTTTCGCTTTATGAGGATCTAAGTGTTTTTGAAAATATAGAATTATTTGGCACAATATATGGTTTAAGCACTAAAACAATAAGAGAAAACGGAGACTCATTATTAAATTTTTTAAATATATATGCTTATAAAAACAAGATTGTAAAAGATCTATCTTTAGGTTTTAAACAAAAGCTAGCCTTTTGCGTAGCAACTTTACACAAGCCAAAGATTATTTTTTTAGATGAACCCACAAGTGGTGTAGATCCAAAAACAAGAAGGGATTTTTGGGAACTTATTTACAAAGCAAGCAATGAAAATATTTCTATTTTTATCACAACACACTATATGGATGAAGCAGAATATTGCGATAGAGCAAGTATTATGATAGATGGCAAAATCAAAATTTTAGATACTCCCAAAAATTTAAAAAGAACATATAATGCTAAAGATATACAAGAAGTATTTTTTCAATTAGCAAAAGAAGCAAAAAGATCTTAATATGAATATTTTTCTAGCTATTGTTAAAAAAGAGAGTTTGCATATTATAAGAGATAAAAGGACTATGTTGATAGTATTTTTCATGCCTATAGTGCAAATTTTACTCTTTGGTTTTGCACTTAGCATGGAAGTAAACCATATAAAATTTAGCATTTTAAATTTATCAAAAGATAATACTAGTAAACAAATATCTCAAACACTAATAAATAATCCTTATTTTGAATTTATACAAACTTACCACGACATTAAACAAATGCAAGATGATTTTAAAAACTCTAAAATAGATATGACTCTTATATTTGATCATAATTTTGCAAAAAATCAAATAATTCAAATTACAATTGATGCAAGTGATCCTAATAGGGCTAGCATTATCAATGCTTATATTGAAAATATTTTATTAGAACAATTTGATATGCAAAATTTCAATATACGTTTTTTATATAATCCTAGTTCTAAAAGTCAATATGTATTTATACCTGGGCTAATGGGTATGATTTTAATGTTAATTTGCGCGATGATGACTAGCATATCCATAGTGCGCGAAAAAGAAAATCAAACCATGCAAATGCTACTTAGTGCCCCAATAAGACCTTTTATAATTATATTTGCAAAAATGTTACCGTATTTTTTTATTTCTAATATTAGCTTATTTATTATTTTGTTGTTATCGGTTTTTGTTTTAAATATACATATTCAAGGAAATCTTTTTATCTTGCTTTGTTTTTGTATGTTATACATTTTTCTAGCTTTAAGCATAGGGCTTTTTGTATCATGTATAACAAAAACACAAGCAAGCGCTATGTTAATATGTGGAATGGTATTTTTAATCCCTATAATTTTACTTTCAGGTATGATATTTCCCACTGAAAGCATGCCAAAAATTCTAGAATTTTTCACCCATTTGATCCCTGCAAAATGGTTTATCATAGGCATTAAAAAAATTATGTTTATGGATGTTAGTTTAAGCTTTTTATTAAAAGAACTTATTATTTTATTGTCGATGAGTTTTATTTTCCTATTTGCAAGCATTACAAAATTTAAAGATAGGATTGAATAATGCTGTTAAAAGCTTTATTAAAAAAGGAATTTTTACAATTTAAACGTAATAAATTTTTACCACGATTGGTTTTGATTTATCCTTTAGTTCTAATACTTATTATGCCATGGGCAACAAATCTTGAAGTTAAAAATATCAATATAGCAGTAATTGACTGGGATAAAAGCCAGAGTACTAAAAATATAATAAATACTATTGCTAATAACAAATATTTTGACAAAATATACACATTTTCCACATACCAAGATGCTAAAAAATGTATAGAAAAAAACATTTGTGATGCAATATTAGAATTTAACTCAAATTTTGAGCACGATTTTTTCAAAGAAAACAAATTAAATTTATCTCTTTATATTAATGCTATAAATGGAGTAAAAGCCAATATAAGCTTAATCTATATAAATAAAATCATCACTTCAAGCTTAAATTTAAAACAAGACAAAATTAATATCTTAAGCAATTTCAAATTTAATCCAAATCTTAATTACCAACATTATATGATTCCTGCTTTAAGCACTATAGTACTCACTTTACTTTGTGGTTTTTTACCCGCAATTAACATTGTAAGTGAAAAAGAAAAGGGAAATATTGAACAAATAAATGTTAGTCCTATTTCTAAATTTAATTTTATACTAGCCAAGCTCATTATGTACTGGATAATTGGTATAGTTGCCTTTAGTATATGTCTTTTGGTTTCATTTTTTATTTATGATTTGTATCCTAAAAGCAATGTATTGCTACTATGCGCTGTGGTGTTTATTTATATTTTGGCTATTTCTGGATTTGGGATCATCATTTCTAACTATTCCAATACCATAGCACAAGCTATGTTTGTAATTTTTTTCTTCATGATGATTTTTATATTAATGAGTGGACTTTTTACTTCTATACTTTCTATGCCAAAGTGGGCTTATGCTTTAAGCCATCTAAATCCATTAAAATACTTTATAGAATCTTTAAGAATGATTTTTCTAAAAGAAGTTGATATAACAAATTTATATTCTAATTTTATAATACTTGGTATATTTGCGATTATATTTAACTGTTTTGCTATAATAAGTTACAAAAAAAGAAGCTAAAAGCCTTAAAAAGGCTTTTATTTATTTGCTCTTTCTATATATTCTCCACGCACAGTATCAACGCGAATTACTTCCCCTTCTAATACATGGAAAGGAATTTGCACCACTGCGCCTGTTTCTAAAGTAGCTGGTTTTTTGTTTGAACCTTGAGTATCACCTTTGAAATTTGGCGCTGTTTCGATAATTTTAAGCTCCATTACTTGAGGTACTTCCACACCAATTGCTTTTCCATTGTGGAATAAAACATCCACCATGGTTCCATCAAGCATCCATTTTTTAGCTTCACCCACATCTTCATCACTAATTGCAACTTGCTCATAAGTTTGAGTATCCATAAATTGACAATTTTCACCATCATCATATAGATATTGCATTTGTTTTTCTTCTAAATTTGGAGATTCACATTTATCTCCTGCATGGAAAGTTTTTTCTAAAACCTTACCATCGATAAAAGATTTAATTTTAATACGTACAAAAGCAGGACCTTTTCCTGGTTTTACGTGTTGATATTCTACGATTTTAAAAGGAATACCATCAATTTCTATTTTTAAACCTTTTTTTAAATCTCCCATTCCATAAGAAGCCATATATTTTCCTTAATTTTAAAATTAAAAAATAATTGTAACAATTAAGGCTTATAAAAAGCCTTAAATTTCTGCATATTCTGCAAAAATACAAGCATCAACTGCTCTTAATTCCTCAAGCAAAGCTTTTGAAATTTTTGCATCAAGCAAAATCACAGCTAAAGCTTTTCCAAAACCATTTCTACCAAGTCTAAAATCAGCTATATTGACATTATTTTTAGCTAAAATTCCGCTAACATTAGCAATAACTCCTGGTATGTCATTGTTATTTAAAATTATCATTTTCCCTTTTGGTTTAAAATCTACATCAAAACCATTTAACTCTACTATCCTTTGTTCATTTTCACCAAAAATAGTCCCTGAGATAGAAAGGTTAGAATTATCTGTAATTACCTTTATGGTGATTTTGTTACTATAACCACTACTTGGTAAAATACAAGAAGAAAGTTCCACACCCTTGTCTTTAGCTACAAAATGTGCGTTGATATAATTAATATTTTCACCTAAAATTCCTCTTAAAACACTCACTGTTGCAAAAGTTAGCAAAGACTCATTATACTCACTAATTTGTCCTTCACTTTCAAGTTTAATAGCTTTAATAGGAGTTTTATCAAGCTGAGCAGCCAAAAAGCCCATTTTAGAAATAAGCTCAATATAAGGTGCTACAAAACTTGGCAAATCTTCAGTTTTAATTGGTAAATTTAAAGCATTAGGATAAGAAATTCCTCTTGCAGCATTTAAAGCTTGCTCGCATGCTTGGATAGCTATATTTTCTTGACTTTCTAAAGTATTTGCACCAAGATGAGAAGTAACAGAAACATTTTCAAAGTCTAAAAATGGATGATTAGTTGCAGGTTCTTTATTAAACACATCGATACCAAGCCAAGCTATTTTACCACTTTTTAATCCTTCACACAAAGCATCTTCATTATAAAGACCACCTCTAGCACAATTTATCAATCTTACGCCATCTTTCATTTTAGAAATTTCTTCAAAAGAAATCATATCTGTTGTTTCTTTTGTTTTTGGTGTATGTACAGTAATAAAATCACTTTGAGTTAAAATTGTATCTAAAGAATTCACGCACTCAATACCCAAATCAGTCATTTTAGAAGCTACCACATAAGGATCATAAGCTACAACTTTCATACCAAAAGCTTTTGCGCGTACAGCTACTCTTGAACCTATATTACCAAAACCTATAACCCCTAAAGTTTTGTTCATAAGTTCAACACCATACCACTTTTCTCTTTCCCATCTTCTTTGTATTTTTAAAAAATTATGAGCATTTACAAAAGATCTTGCAGAGCATAATAGATGATTCATAGTAAGTTCAACTGCTGCTATGGTATTAGCCGTTGGCACATTCATAACTATAATGCCTTTTTTAGAACATTCATCTATATCAACATTATCAACTCCAACACCTGCTCTAACTAAAGCTTTTAAATTAGAACATGCATTGATAAATTTCAAATCCACATCTGTTGAACTTCTAGTAATAGCCACATCTACATCACTTAATTTTGTTAAAAGCTCATCTTTAGGTAAATGCGCTGCTTCAATAAGTTCTACATCATCAGCTTTTCTTAAAAGCTCCACACCTTTGTCTAATATTGCATCACATACAATAATTTTTTTCATAACCAAACCTCCTTTAATTTTGCATTTATGTTGTAAATTTTTAATTTGTCGATCAGTGCGTTTAAAACTTTTTCATTATTTGTATCTAAATAAATTGCCACTTCATCTTTGCTTTGTGTTAAAGTGTATTTGATAAAAAAAGAATGCAAAGTTTGCTTTAAACAAAACATAGAATAAACATCGTTTTTGTTTACATCGAGCATATAAAATTTTTGTTTTGGTTTTACTACAGAATCATCCATATTAAAACTCATATAAAATTCATTCGCTGCTGGAGAAAAATCATTAACTTTAAGATTTGAAAGTTTATCTTGCCAAGTTTGTGGTAATTCTTTTTTTATCTCATCAAAAGAATATTTAACATTTTGTGAGATAGGTAAATTTCCAACACTTACATATCTCACCATAAAAACAAAAGCAACAATCAAAACTAGGCTTAAAAAGCCTAAAATACCATAAAGGGTATATTTTTTCATTTGTTATTATGAAAGTTGATCTTTGATAATATCACCTAAAGTTACTTTATCATTATCATTGATTTCGTTTAACGCTTCTCTTTCTTTCATTCTTGCAAGACTTTTTACGCTTAAACGAATTCTATTTTTCTTTTCATCAATGAAAACAATTAAAGCTTCTATTGTATCGCCTACTTTTAAACTTGAAAAATCAATATTACCCAAATCTTCTTTGTGAATTAGCGCATCAACGCCCTCTTCAAGCTCAACAAAAATTCCAAAATCCTTAATATCTCTAATTTTTCCTGAGATAATATCATTTACTTGGTGTTTTTGTGCATAAACCTGCACAGGACTTTTTTGCAATTCTTTAGTACTTAAAGAAATTTTTTGATTTTCTTTGTCAAGCTTGATGATTTTAACTTCTATAACATCACCAACTTTATACATATCTTTGCATTTATCGTTTCTATTCCATGAAGCATCTTCATTATGCAACAAACCTTCTAAGTTTGCAATTTTTACAAAGGCACCAAAATTAGTCACAGAAGTAACACTACCTTTTACCACATCACCTACTTTATGTGATTTTAAAAACTCATCAAAAGGTTTTGCTAATAAATTTTTTAAAGAAACTCTAAGTCTTCTTTCTTTAGCATTAATCTCAATTACTTCTACATCAAGCTCTTGGCCTTCACTAATATAATCTTTTGGATTTTTAGCATTTTTATCCCAAGAAATTTCACTTATATGTAAAAATCCTTCTATATCATTTCCCAAATCAACAAAAGCACCATATGGCTCTATATTTGAAACTGTAACCTTAATAGTGTCACCAACCTCTAAACCATCTTTAATTTCATCCCAAGGATCAGGCATAGCAAGTTTGATAGATAAAGAAAGATGTTTTTTATCTTTATCATATTTAATCACTTTTACAGGAACCTTATCACCCTCATTATACAATGAACTAGGATTTACTGGCCCTTTGTAAGAAATTTCACTATAGTGAACCAAACCATCAACACCGCCTACATCAACAAACATACCATAGGTAGTGATTTTTTTAACAATACCTTCTATAATTTCTTCTTGATTTAACACATTTGAGATAATCTCTTTGCGTTTTTTTCTTTCTTCATCTACTATTTTTTTTCTAGAAACTACTATGCTTTGAGCTTCTTTATCAATTTTGATGATTTTAACTTTGAAAGTTTTATTGATGATGTTATTTGAATCTTTAAAGCTACTTTGTGATTTTGGCAAGAAAAATTCTACTCCATTTTCATCCACAGCTACAAAACCGCCTCTATTTTTACCAATGATTTTTACATCAATCATACTTTCATCATCTTTATAATTATCAATAAATTCTTTAACTTTTTGCTTTCTTAAAGCTTTTTTATGAGAAAGTAAAGATCTGCCACCGCGAGAACCCACTATAGCAACTTCTAATGTATCGCCTTCTTTGAAGATAAATTCGCCTTTGTCGTTTTGAATTTCTTCTATTGCCAAAATACCTTCTGATTTTTGCCCTACATTTACAAATACTTCATCGCCTTTAATCGCGACAATTATACCCTGTGTAGTTGCCTCCTCATCAGACTTGAAAGATTCCTCGAGCATTTGCTCAAAATCTTCTTCTATAATAATATCCTCTAGTCTGTTTTGAACTTTTTTGTTCACCTCGCTCATCGTGGTCCTTTGTTTTAAATTTTAATTCTTGATTATAGTATTGTTTTCTTTAAACTTAGTTAATTTTGGTGTATTCTTTGATTTTTTCCAAAACCAAGTCAATTACCCAATCCGGTGTAGAAGCACCTGCACTAATACCGCATTTTTCTTTGCCACTAAACCATTCTTTTTGAATTTCCTTTTCATTTTCGATTAAATAGCTATCCTTGCAGTAATTTTTTGCTATTAAAAAAAGTTGCTTAGTATTAGCTGAATTTTTTCCTCCAACTATTATCATTACATCACTTTTTTTGGCAAGTTCATTGATTGCTTCTTGATTTTTAAAAGTCGCATCACATATGGTATTAAAAACGCGCACTTCCTTAACCCTAAGCATTAAAAAATTCACAATTTCCATAAATTTTTCTATCTTTTTTGTAGTTTGTGATACTACTGCGATTTTAGAAGGTAATTTAATATCAAATAATTCTTTTTCATCAAGAACCACATAAGCTTTAGTGCTTACATAACTTCTAACCCCTTTTACTTCAGGATGATTTTCATCTCCAAAAATCACAACTTCATAACCTTCATTGCTCATTTGCTCACAAATTTTTTGAGGTTTAGTTACAAAAGGACAAGTTGCATCAAAAATTTCTATATCTTTTTGCTTTAATTTTTCTAAATCTTGCTTTGTAATACCATGGGTTCTAATGATAGCTTTTTTTTCTGTGCTTAATTCATTAATATCATTTAATGTTTTAACATTATAATTTTTCCAAAGTCTTGTGATTTCTTCATTATTATGGATTAAAGGTCCTATAGTAGCTGCATCTTTAATCTGCTCGGCTTTTTTAATAGCTCTTTTTACTCCAAAACAAAATCCATAACTTTTTGCTAATTCAATCTCCAAATTTAGCTCCTATTTGCTTTAAAATCTCAATAAAATTTGGAAAAGAAGTTTTGATGCATTCACTATCATCTACTTCCATTCCACATCTTAAACCTAAAATTAAAAAACTCATCGCGATTCTATGATCTCCAAAGCTTTCTATTTTAGCACTTTTAACTTCGCCACCTTCTACTTCAAAACCATCTTCTAATTCTTTTACTTTTATGCCACATTTTTGCAAATTTAATACAATTGATTTGATTCTATCACTTTCTTTTACGCGTAATTCTTTAGCATTTTTTATAATGCTTTTTCCTTTTGCACAAGCAAAAGCTATGGCCAAAGCTGGAATTTCATCAATCAGCCATGCGATATTTTCACTCACACTTACTGCCTTTAAAGGCGCACTTTCAACACAAATTTCTCCAATACTTTCAAAATCTTCATTGGTAATATTATAGGTGATCTTTGCACCCATTTTTTCTAAAATTTTAAAGGCTTCAATGCGTGTTTTATTTAACAAAACATTTTTTAAAACTACTTTTGAATGAGGTAAAATACAAGCAGCTAAGGCAAAGTAAAAGGCTGATGATGGATCATTTGGCACACATACTTCAAATGCTTTTAATTTTTCTTTTAAAGGATTGATTTTGATAAAAGTTTTATCCTCATTTAAATACTCAATGCAAGCCCCCATTTTATTAAGTATAATCTCACTATGATCTCTTGAAAGCTCAATTTCTTTAAAATAACTTTCTTTTTTGGCAAATAAAGCTGCTAAGATTAAAGCTGATTTTACCTGAGCTGAAGCAATATTACTACTAAAATCAAAACCATCTAACTTAGCCCCTTGTATACAAATAGGCGCTAAATTTGCATTAGTTCTTCCATAAATTTTAGCTCCTAAACTCATCAAAGGCTCACTTACACGTCTCATCGGCCTAGCATTTAAATAACAATCCCCGCTAAGTACAAAAAATTCATCTTCAATAGCGCTTAAAAGACCTATCAAAAGTCTCATAGCTGTACCTGAATTGCCACAATCTAAAACACAATTTGGAGATTTTATATATTTTGGAGCTTTAATGCAAATTAATTCATCATTTTCTTCAATCTCAGCTCCCAAAGCTTGAATGATTGCTAAAGTATGTAAAGTATCTTGGGCTTTTAAATAATTTTTAATCTTACAAGTTCCTTGGGTAAGCAAAGAAAAGATAGCAAAGCGATGAGATATAGACTTATCAGAAGCTATATATTCAAGCTCTGCTGTAAAAGAATCAATAGGACTGATTTTCATCGAAGTTTTAAACCATGCTCATCATCTAAAGCTTTGATGATTTTATCAATATACTCAAGGATAATATTATCTTCTAAGGTTTTTTCAAAATCTCTAAATACTAAATTAATAGTCAAGCTATAAAAATCGCCTAAATTCTCATCTGTATATAAATCTACTACTCTAAAACTTTCTAATCTTTCAATATCTAATTTAGCAATAGTGTGTTTGATTTTTTCATATTCAAAACCCTTAGGTATAACTATACTTAAGTCCCTACTCATAGATGGAAATTTAGAATAAGCTTTAGCGGTTTTAAAGTCTTGTTTTAAGCCTTCTAAATCAAGCTCACAAATATAAGTTTTAACCAGATCTCTTTTATTTTCTATACTTAAATGCACTCTACCTATAAACCCTATACGCTTGCCATTTTTATATACATTTGCTTGCTCATATGGACTTAAAAATGCGTATTCTGATTTTTGCAAACTAAACTCACCTATAATGCTCTTTAATTCTGCTAAAAAAGTATAAAAATCTACCAAAATAGGCTTGGCCTTATTTGTGATTTTAGCTTCTTCTTTGTAGCCACTAAAGATCATCGCAAATTTAGCATGCTCATTTGAAAACTCATCAAAAACACTACCACATTCAAAAAGTTTGATTTTCTTTTTTGAATTTCTTAGATTAAAGCTTGCTGCATTTAAAAGGTGATTTATCAAAGTGCTTCTTAAAGTATTAAGTTCATTGGTGATAGGATTAATAAGCTTATTTTTAATGCATTTAAATCCTAATTGACTTAATTCTTCTTCATTATCTAAAACATAATGCACACTTTCAAAATACCCATTACTACTTGCTTTTAATCTTAAATTTTTAAGCTCTTGATAATCAAAATATACTTGATTTAGGCGATTTTTTTCTTTAAATTCTAAAGCTTTTGATGGGATATTATCAATGCCAACAATTCTTACTATCTCTTCACTAATATCAGCTATATTTGCTATATCACTGCGATGAAGTGGGATTTTGATATTAAATTGTTCATCATTTACTACACTTATTTCAAAGCCTAGTTTTTTAAGAATTTTTACTAAATTATTTTTATCTATAGGCATACCAATGATTTTATCAATCTCTGCACCAAAAATACCAATAATATTTGCTTCATTTTCTTTAAAAACTTGTTGACTTCCAGAAAAAACACTCATCGCGCTAATTTTCAAGCACTCATTAAATAAATACTCCATTCCCAAAGAAAGCTTAGGCTCACTACCTCTTAAAGAACGATATATAGTGTCATTTTTCTTTTTATAAAAGGCCATTGCATTTGCTATAGTTTTAGGATGAGTATAGCTTGCTTCTATAATGATGATTTTGCTCTCATCATTGATTTTAAATTTATCTTCTTGCTCTATACCCGCTAAAGCAATCAACTCATCTTTATAATAAACTCCATATTCTCCATGTTCTTGAGTTTTAATTTCTAAAACAATCTTTTCATCGATTTGACAATCTTGACAAAGCTTATGAAAATCATAAGCACAAAAAATCACTCCACTTGCATGAGTTGCATATGTTAAAAGATTTTCTATATTATTATTTTTATATGCTTCAACCAAGGCAAGGCGAATTTGTATCGTAATATTTAGCTTAAATTCTTCTTTAATCTCTAATGCTTTATAAGTAAAAAAGCCTTCAACATCGCTTTGATTTTTAACACTTAGTATTCTTCCTATACCTACGCTATTTTCACTTTCTTTTAAAGGATTTAATTCTTTTAAATTTAAATCAAGTGCTGCGCTTAAATCTCTAGCAACACCATATAAGCTCAAGCAATCTCCACGATTTGGAGTAAGTTCAATTTCAATTAATTCATCATTAAAAAGTTCATAATCATTTAAAGCTTTTCCTAGAACTAATTCCCCCATGCTTTCATCTAAAACCATAATGCCTTCATTGCTTTTTCCAAAACCAAGCTCACTAGAAGAGCAAATCATACCCATAGATTCAACCCCTCTAAGTTTGGCAGGTTTTATCTCAAGTCCATTTGGAAGCACTGCACCCACTAAAGATACGGCTACAAATTGATCTTTATCAACATTTTTTGCACCACAAACAATTTGTAAAATTTCATTCCCAACATCTACTTTGCAAATATTCAATTTATCTGAATTTTCATGTTTAACTTTTTCTAAAACCTTACCTATTACAACTTTTTGGGGAGCTTTGACACTTTTAAAACTATCAACTTCTAATCCTATAGAATTTAAAGTATTTACTATAGTTTGCGTCGATATTTCACTTAAATCAATCCATTCATTTAACCAATTTCTACTAATAATCATCTAAATTGCTCCAATAATCTTAAATCACCTTCAAACATAGAACGCAAATCAGGAATTTTATGTAAAAGCATAGCAAAACGCTCCACACCCAAACCAAAAGCATAGCCACTTACATTTTTATAACCAACAAATTTATAAACATTAGGATCAACAACACCGCATCCTAAAACTTCAAGCCATCCTGTTTGCTTACAAACCCTACATCCACAACCTTTACAAAATACACAAGAAATATCTACTTCAGCAGATGGCTCTGTAAAAGGAAAAAAGCTAGGTCTAAAACGCACTTTTACATCACCAAACATATGTTTTAAAAAATGTTCTAGCATATCTTTTAAATTTGCAAAATTTACCTTATCACCCTCTTCTACCACAAGTCCTTCCACTTGATGGAACATAGGTGTATGGGTAATATCAAAGTCTCTTCTAAAAACTGCACCTGGTGCTATCATTCTAATAGGTGGTTTTTGAGATAGCATAGTTCTAATTTGAACTGGAGAAGTTTGGGATCTAAGCAAGGTTTTATCTTCAAAATAAAAAGTATCTTGCATATCTCTTGCAGGATGATTTTGTGGTAAATTTAATGCTTCAAAATTATGAAAATCATCCTCAATCAAAGGCCCTTTTTCTATGCTGAAATTTAAAGCTGTAAAATATTCTATGATTTTATCCATAGTTTGCATGATTGGGTGCAAAGCACCTGCATTTGAAGTTTCATCAAAAAAGCTAAAATCTTGCACATCTTGTTTCATTTTTTCATTTAAAGCTTTTTCTTCTAATTCTTTTAATTTTATTTGATAAGCTTCATTAAATTCATCTCTTGCTTTATTTAAACCATTAGCAAATTCTTTTTTTTCTTCACCTTGCAAATCTTTTAACTTTGCAAATTCCAAAGTCAAAATACCTTTTTTTCCTAAAACACTTACTTTTATATTTTCAAGTTCTGCTAGAGTACTTGCAGAAGCAATTTTTTCTATCATATCTTGCAATTTTAGCTCCAACTAAATTTTTTTTAAACATTCTAATGTAAAATTATTTAAAATTAGCAAAAATAACAAAAAAAAGGACTATTAAATGAGAGAAAAAACCGTATTTGAACTAATCATAGAAGGAAAAATCCCTGCTAATAAAGTTTTAGAAAGTGAAAAATTTTTAGCCTTTCATGATATTAATCCTAAAGCACCTATTCATATTTTAATCATTCCAAAAGAACATTTTGAAAACTTTCAAGAATTAAGACCTGAATTAATGAGTGAAATGACACAATTTATTCAAGAACTAGCTATTCTTTTAGGGCTTGATAAAAGCGGGTATAGATTAATCACAAATTGTGGAAAAAATAGCGGGCAAGAAGTCTTTCATTTACATTTTCATATGTTAGGTGGATTTGAGCTTCCAAAAAATAAAGAAACCCAAATCAATCCTGAATCACTATTCTAAAAAGAGCTTAACTCTTTTTAGATAGCAGGACCAGCTAATTTAAATTCTGCTCCTTCTTTTACATCTTCATAGCGTTTAAAATTTTCTATAAACATTTTTGCAAGCTTTAATTTGGTTTCCTCATAAGCTTTTTTATCTTCCCAAGTATTAATAGGATTTAATAGCTTGCTTTCTACACCTGCTAATTCTTTTGGAACTGCAAGATTAAATAAATCATAATTTTCAAACTCACAATTTTGTATACTACCATCTAAAATCGCATTAATGCAAGCTCTAGTAACTTTAATGCTCATTCTTTTGCCTACACCATAAGCTCCACCGCTCCAACCGGTATTTACTAGATAAACATTCACATTATGCTTGCTGATTTTTTCGCCCAAAAGTTTTGCATAAACAGTTGGGTGTAATGGCAAAAACACTTCTCCAAAACAAGCTGAAAAAGTCGCAACAGGTTCGGTAATGCCTCTTTCAGTACCTGCTACTTTAGCAGTATAACCACTTAGAAAATAATACATTGCTTGTTCTTTACTAAGCTTACTAACCGGAGGTAAAACACCAAAAGCATCCGCTGAAAGGAAAATAATATTACTAGGATGACCTGCACTAAGACTTGGCTCGTGATTTAAAATATGTTCTATCGGATAAGAAACTCTAGTATTTTCAGTTTTAGAACCATCATTAAAATCAACGCTTAAATCATCTTTTAAAACTACATTTTCTAAAAGTGCATTTTGCTTTATAGCTCCATAAATTTCTGGCTCACTTTGAGGGTCAAGGTTAATACATTTTGCATAACAACCTCCTTCAAAATTAAACACACCCTCATCATCCCAACCATGCTCATCATCGCCTATTAATTTTCTTTTTGGATCGGTTGAAAGAGTAGTTTTACCTGTACCGCTAAGTCCAAAGAAAAGCGCCACATCACCTTTTTCTCCAACATTAGCACTACAATGCATAGGAAGTTTATTTTCTAGCGGAAGCCAGTAATTCATCATAGAAAAAATTCCTTTTTTCATCTCTCCACCATACCAAGTCCCACCAATTACTGCTATATTTTTTTCTATGTTAAAAATGACAAAAACTTCTGAATTTAAACCATCTTCTTCATAGTCTTCATTCACACATTTGCAAGCATTATACACTACAAAATCAGGTTTAAACTCACCAAGCTCTTCTTCTTTTGGACGAATAAACATATTTTTTACAAAATGCGCTTGCCAAGCAATTTGTGTTACAAAACGCACAGCTTTGCGACTTTTTAACGAAGCACCACAATATGCATCTTGGATATAAATATCACTATTACTAAGCTGCTTTTTAGCTTTTGCTAAAAGTTTTTCAAATAATTCCTCGCTAATAGGTTGGTTAATCTTACCCCAAGCAATATATTTTTGTGAAGGATCTTGTTTTACAAAATATTTATCCTTAGGACTTCTTCCGGTAAAAATTCCCGTATCCACACTAAAAGTGCCATTTTTAGTACATACACCTTCATTGCTATTTTTTTCATGTTTTAAAAGCTCATCATAACTAAGATTATGAAAAACTTGCCCGATATTTTCTAAACCTAAATTTTCTAAACCTATCATTTTTGCCTCCTTATTTATAAGTCATTAAAACCTGGCCTTCACTTACACTCTCACCAGCATTTACTAAAAGTTCTGCAATTTCTCCATCTTTACTTGCACTAACTTCAATCTCCATTTTCATAGCTTCAAGCACAGCTACAACTTGACCTGCTTTAACACTGTCATTTTCTTTTACTAAAATTTTAAATACATTTGCATTCATACTCGCAATGATGGCATTAGCACTATCATCTACTTGTGTCTTTTTCACTTCTGTTTTGTCTGAATTTACCTTGACAGCACTTTTAACATTAACATCTCTATCAAAACCTGCACTTACTTCCACATGATATTTATTACCATTAACTGAAACGGTAAATTGATTTTCATTAATAAGACTTGGTTTTAATTTGCTATTTTTTCTAACATTAACCTTAGCTTCGCCTTTTAAGAAAGCTATGCCTTTTTCTTTACAAGCTGCAACGATAAAAATATTTTCTTCACTTGCTTCTAAATTTTCTTTTTCCAATAAGTTTTTAATATAAGCTATACTTTTACTCTCATCTGCATCAGCAATATCTGTAGCTAATTTTGTAGTTGGTTCTAATTTTAATTGCTCGCTTGCAAGCTTAATTACTTCAGGATCTGGAGCAACAGGAGTTTTTCCAAAATATCCTAAAACCATTTTTCCATATCCATCTGCTATTTTTTTCCAAGGACCAAACATTACATTATTAAAAGCTTGTTGAAAATAAAATTGCGATACAGGAGTAACCGAAGTACCATAACCACCTTTTTCTACCACTTCTTGCATGGCTTTTATAACTTGAGGAAATTTATCTAAAATATTATTATCTCTCATCATTTGTGTATTAGCAGTTAATGCTCCACCTGGCATAGGTGAAAAAGGTATTAAAGGATTTACCGCTGTTGCTTCAGGTGGTAGAAAATAATCTTTTAAACAATCTTTTAACACTTCTTCATATTTTAAAATTTTTTCTTCATCCAAACCAAGATCAAAATTACTTCCCTTTAGAGCATGAAGCATAGTTAAAATATCAGGTTGAGAAGTACCACCACTAACAGGAGCAGCAGCCAAATCTATACCATCAATACCTGCCTCTAAAGCTGCTAAATAACATGCTATACTCACCCCTGCAGTTTCATGCGTATGTAATCTTATATGCATATTTTCAGGTAAGTTTTTTCTAGCCATTTTAATAACTTCATAAATTTTATTTGGATTTGAAGTTCCACTTGCGTCTTTAAAACAAATACTATCAAAAGGAATTTGCGCTTGTAGGATTTCTTTTAAAATTCTTTCATAAAAAGGTACATCATGCGCACCTTTACATTTTGGAGGTAAATCCATTAAAGTAATAGTAATTTCATGTTTTAAACCATGCTTAACTATACATTCTCCACTAAATTTTAAATTATTTACATCATTTAATGCGTCAAAATTTCTTATGGTGGTTGTGCCATGTTTTGCAAACATTTTTGCATGTAAGTCAATAATTTCTTTACTACCTGTATCAAGTGCTACGGTATTAACCCCTCTTGCAAGAGTTTGTAAATTTGCTTCTTTTCCAACGATAGCTCTAAATTTATCCATCATTTCAAAGGCATTTTCGTTTAAATAAAAAAATAGGCTTTGAAACCTAGCTCCACCGCCAAATTCAAAATGCTTAATATCTGCTTCTTTAGCTGCTTCTAAAGCAGGAAAAAAGTCATTCATCAAAACTCTAGCACCATAAACAGATTGAAAACCATCTCTAAATGTGGTATCCATCACATCAATTAATTTTTTAGCCATAATTTTTCCTTATTTTTGCATCTTTGCAATTATAACCTTACTTTCTTAAAAAATAAATTTATAAAATTTGGTTTAACATAATGATAATAATCGCAACAGGCGCAACAAATCTGAGTAAAAAATACCATATTTCAAAAATACTTTTACTCATAAATTTAGAAAACAAATTATAGATTTTCATTTTATCTACAAAAAATCCTACAAAAATAGCACTAGTAATAGCTCCAAGTGGGAGCATAAAATTAGAAGTTAATTTATCCAAAATATCAAAAAAACTTAGACCAAAAAAGCTAAAACTATCTCCATAACTAGCACTAAAAGATAAAATACAACTCATCCCTAAAAGAAAAACCACAAAACCTATAAAAACCAAAGCTTTTTTTCTTGAAATTTTATATTCATTCACAAGATAAAAAGTAAAAGGTTCTATCATAGAAACTGCTGAAGTAATCCCTGCAAAAAACAAAGCCAAGAAAAAATAAAAGGCTAAAAAATGCCCAAAGATAGCACCTAAGTTGGAAAATAAAGTCGTTAAAGATATAAATACAAGTCCAGCACCTTCTGCGGGATTGGCATTAAATTTAAATATAAAAGTAAATACAATAAGCCCCATCATTAAGCCTATGCTGATATTTAAAAGCACAATTATGGCTGAACTTGTGATTAAATTTGTATCATCTTTTAATGAAGCTGCGTAAGTAGTAATACAACCTATACCTAAACATAAGGTAAAAAAAGCAAGGCCTAAAGCTGTTAAAACCGAGTTTAGATTAAGTTTAGTAAAGTCAGGATAAAACAAATAAACAAAAGCTTCTTTAAAACCATCTTGAAAAAAGCAATACACTAGCATTAATACAAGCATGATAAATAAACTTGGCATGATCCAAACATTCAGTTTTTCTATACCACTTTTAACCCCTCTTGAGACAACAAACAAGGTAAGAAAAAAAGCAATTAAAAAATACAAACTACTTTCTAAAATACTATTTTGTATTAAATTTCCAAACAAAGCTCCTGCCTCTTGGGTATTACTAGGCAAATAATAAATCGAAGTTATCATGTATTTTAAAACCCAACCCATAATAACAAGATAAAAAGATAATACAAAAATTCCACCAAGCATAAAAAATCCCGCAAATTTCCATTTTTGAGCATATTTAGTTGCTAAGCTTTTATAGGCATTTACAGGATCACTTTGACTTAATCTCCCCATAGCAATTTCAGCCAAAAATACACAAAATCCCACACTAATAGTCAAAAGCAAATACAAAAGCACAAAAGCAAAACCACCATTTTGCCCTACTAAGGTTGGAAATTTCCAAGCATTTCCAAGCCCTATAGCACCACCTGCAACGGCTAATACAAAGCCTATTTTAGAAAATTTATCATTCATTTTAATGCCTTAGAAAAAAAGCTGTCTGGCCATGATTAAAATCACTGCTAATGGAGAAATATATCTTAAAAAGATATACCAAATTTCAAAATACACCCCGCGCATAAAGGGATGAAATAAAATTTGCAAAGCCTCTTTTTTAAGCACAAAACCCACAAAAAACGCTGTAATTAAAGCAGAAATTGGCATTAATAAATTTTGTATGAAAAAGTCTAAAATATCAAAAAAACTTTTTCCAAAGAAATTTAAACTTGGCGCACTTACATGATAAAAAGAAAGTATAGATAAGCTTCCAAGAAAATAAACAATCACACCTACAAAAAGCAAAGCTTTTTTTCTTGAAATTTGATAACGATTTATAAGATAAAAAGTAAAAGGTTCTATCATGGAAATAGCTGAAGTAATCCCTGCAAAAAATAAAGCTATAAAAAAGGCTATGGCTAAAACATTTCCTAAAAATCCTAATTTTGCAAAAAGTGTTGTTAATGATATAAATATAAGCCCTGGACCTTGTTGGGTAGGATCAGCCCCAAATTCAAATATAAAAGTAAATACAATAAGCCCCATCATTAAGCCAATGATAGTATTAATAATAATAATATTTAAAGCACTACTTATAAAATTTGTTTTATCAGGCAAGCTTGCTGCGTAAGTTAAAATCACACAAACACCCAAAGACATACTAAAAAATGCAAGCCCTAGTGCATCTAATATAGAATTAACACTTAATTTTGAAAAATCAGGTACAAACAAAAACTCACTTGCTTTAGAAAAACCATCCATACTAAAAGAATACCCAAGCATTAAAATAAGTAGTATAAATAAACTTGGCATCATCCAAACATTGAGTTTTTCTATACCACTTTTAACACCTTTTGATACTACATAAAAAATAACTATAAATACAAAAGTAAAACATATAAATTGAGATAAAACATCATTAGAAAGTAAATTTCCAAAAATAGCGCCTGCTTCATTTGTATCTTTAGGTAGTTCAAAAAATCCAAAATAAGCATATTTTGCTATCCAACCTATCACAACACTATAAAAAGACACTAAAATAATAGCACCAAGCATAAAAAATCCCGCTAGTGACCATGCCTTTTTATTTTTTGGTGCTAAAGTATAATAAGCATTTACAGGATCTTTTTCGCTAAGTTTTCCTATGCTAAGTTCTGCTAAAAATATTACAAAAGCCACACCCAAGGTTAAAAGTAAATACACCACTACAAAAGCTGAGCCGCCATTGTTACCCACTAAAGTTGGAAATTTCCAAGCATTTCCAAGCCCAACGGCTGAACCTGCCACTGCTAATACAAAACCTATTTTAGAAAATTTTTCATTCATCTTTTAACCTTAAAAAAATAATTGTTTTATCATGATTAAAATCACCGCCAAAGGTGAAATATATCTTACAAAAAAATACCAGCACTCAAAGTATTTACCCCTCATATAAGGATAAAATAAAGTTTGCAAAGCTTCTTTTTTAAGTACAAAGCCTACAAAGATTGCACCAAATAACCCACCCAAAGGCATCATTAAATTTGAAGCTATAAAATCTAATATATCAAAAAAACTTTTTCCAAAAAATTCCAAAGAATCTTTACTCCACTCAATTCCTGATAAAATACACAAACTTCCCAAAAAATACACAATGAAAGCTATAAAAATCAAAGCTTTTTTTCTTGTAAAATTATAAGAATTAATTAAATAAAAGGTTAAAGGTTCTATCATGGAAACTGCTGAAGTAATCCCTGCAAAAAACAAAGCTATAAAAAAAGCTATAGCTAAAATATTTCCCAAAGGTAAAAAGCCAATTGGATCAATATTTGAAAACAAACTCATTAAAGATACAAAAATCAAACCTGGACCTTGCTGAGCTGGATTGCCATTAAATTCAAATATAAAAGTAAATACAATAAGTCCCATCATAATACCAATGATAATATTAATAATAATAATATTAATAGTACTTGTAATAAAATTTGTTTTATCAGGCAAACTTGCAGAATAAGTTATAATCGAACCCACTCCAATAGATAAAGAAAAGCAAGCAAGTCCTAAAGCACTCAAAAACGCCCCTACCCCAAGCTTAGAAAAATCAGGAGAAAACAAAAACTCACTCGCTTTAGAAAAACCATCCATACTAAAAGAATACCCAAGCATTAAAATAAGTAGTATAAATAAACTTGGCATCATCCAAACATTGAGTTTTTCTATACCACTTTTAACACCTTTTGATACTACATAAAAAATAACTATAAATACAAAAGTAAAACATATAAATTGAGATAAAACATCATTAGAAAGTAAATTTCCAAAAATAGCGCCACTTTCTTCTATGCTTTTTGGTAAAGGAAAAAATCCAAAATAAGCATACTTCACAATCCATCCTATAATCACACTATAAAAAGAAACAATCAAAATAGCGCCTATTAAAGAAAAACCGACTATAGACCAAGCTCTTTTGTGTTTTGGTGCTAAAGTATAATAAGCATTTACAGGATCTTTTTCACTAAGTTTTCCTATACTAAGTTCTGCTAAAAATATCACAAAACCTACACCCAAAGTCAAAAATAAATACAAAAGTACAAAGGCTGAGCCTCCATTTTGTCCTACTAAAGTTGGAAATTTCCAAGCATTTCCAAGCCCAACGGCTGAACCTGCCACTGCTAATACAAAGCCTATTTTAGAAAATTTATCATTCATAAAAATAACCTTAAATTTTATAAGCACATAAAAAACATTTAATGTAGCTAAAAAAAACTTTAATTTATTTTAAAATATGCTTATTAATTTAAATTTCAATAATTTTAAAGCTATATTAATATATAATTTCGCTTTTATAAATCACGAGTAGGGATACGCAAGCCGAAAGGATTTAAATTTTATATCGAGGGAATACTATGAAAAAAATCGTATTTTTAATGCTAGCTTTAAGTGGTTTTGCATTCGCTGCTGAAGGCTCTATGAATCAATGGTTAGCTTCTTTTTCTATCTTAGCAGCAGGTTTAGGACTTGGTGTTGCAGCTTTAGGTGGTGCTATTGGTATGGGTAATACTGCGGCAGCAACTATAGCAGGTACTGCTAGAAACCCTGGTCTTGGTGGTAAATTAATGACTACTATGTTTATTGCTTTAGCGATGATTGAAGCTCAAGTTATCTATGCACTTGTTATTGCTCTTATCGCTCTTTATGCTAATCCATTCCAAGCATTAGTAGCAGCTTAATCACAAAAGCCCTTTTAGGGCTTTATGCGGTTATGGTGGAACTGGTAGACACGCCATCTTGAGGGGGTGGTGCGCTCAGCGTGTGCGAGTTCAAATCTCGCTAACCGCACCATTTAAGGAATTTTAAAAAATGGTTTTTTATCTCTTAATTAGCGCAATAGCTTTTTTAATTCTTTTTTTTGCTATTAAAAAATATACACTAAAATTAGATGAGCAAGCCTTACTTGAACCCATTAAAAATGATATCTATCCTGAATTTTGTGATCTTATTAACGAAGAAATAAGAAATATCAAAAACAATCTTTTACAAAACACTTTTACACTTCAAAATGAAAATAATAAAGATGAATTTTTGGAAAATTTAAGCGATATGAGCAGAAAGCTTAACCATATTCAAACTATGAATTTAAGTAAAAAAAGCAATGCTTTGTGGGAAGAAGCTCTTTTTGACTTTTTAAAAGAGCTCGAAAAGCTTAATGAACAATACTTAAAGAATAGTGATGAGATTAATGATTCAATCAGAACTTCTTTGCAAGAAAAATTTTCTAATTTAACAAAAAACTAACACAAACAAATTATTTATTTCAAAAAACACTTTATAATTTTAAGCTATTTTTATAAAGGAAATTCATGTTTGTCAATAAGAAAAAAATCAATGAGCAAATTATTCAATTAGAACAATCTAATCAAGCTTTTCAAGATATACTTAATGCTATTAGCAAAACTATGGCGATGATAGAATTTCAAACAGATGGGACCATCATTAGCGCTAATGAAAATTTTCTAAAAACTATGAATTACTCTCTAGATGAAATTAAAGGAAAACACCATAGTATGTTTTGCTTACCTGAAGTAGTAAAGTCTCAACGCTATGTTGATTTTTGGAGAGATTTAAAAGGTGGTAAATCAAGAAATGGTCTTTTTAGACGCATCGCAAAAGGTGGAAAAGACATTTATCTTGAAGCTAATTATCTTCCTATTTTAGATCAAAATAACAAAGTATATAAGGTTATTAAATTCGCCAATGACATTACTCAAAGGCACTATGAAATGCTTGATTTAAAAAACACCATAGATGCAGCTAATCGTTCTATGGCTATTATTGAATTTAATCCTTATGGAGAGATTTTAAATGCTAATGAAAACTTCACTCAAACTATGGGTTATTCATTAAGTGAAATCAAAGGAAAGCACCATAGTATGTTTTGCGAAGAAAAGTTTAGAAACTCAAAAGAATATACAATTTTTTGGGAAGAATTAAGAAGTGGTAAATTCCAATCAGGAAAATTTATACGCTTTGGTAAAAACAATAAACTAATCCACCTAGAAGCAAGCTATAATCCTATCAAAAATGATGATGGAGAAATTTATAAAGTTATTAAATTTGCAACAGATATTACCGAGCAAGTTGTAAGAGATGAGGAAAAACTAAAACTCATTAGCGAGCTAGCAGAACAAAATGATAATTTAACTCAAGAAGGTGATAGTGTTATAGAAAATACGGTTCAAAATATTCAAAATATTGCCGAGATGATGAATAATAGTAGTAATTTAGTTTCATCATTAAATGAACAATCAGAAGAAATCAAAAATATTATTCAAACTATTAGCGATATAGCAGATCAAACCAATCTTTTAGCACTAAATGCTGCCATAGAAGCAGCGCGTGCTGGAGAACATGGACGTGGTTTTGCTGTGGTTGCTGATGAAGTTAGAAATCTAGCTGAAAGAACTGGACATTCAGTAAATGAAATTACTACTACCATTAATTCTATTAGAAATGTAACAGCTGAAGTGGTACAAAGTATTAAAGATGGTTTAAGTGGTGTAAATCAAAGTGTGGATTTAGCCAAAGAAGCTAGAGAATGTATGGAAAAAATTAGAAACAGCTCAGCTCAAGTAGCACAAGCTATGCAAAATAAATAAGAGTTTTTAGCTTAAAAGCTAAAAACTTTTCCTGCTATAAAGCTTTTTTCTACCTTACCTTGCAAGGTATCATTTGCATATAAACCCTCCCCTTTAAAAGAAAGATTTTCTTCAAATACAACCAAATCAGCATCAAAACCAAGTTCTATTTTACCTTTGTTTAATCCTAAAAATTGCGCTTGATTATAGCTTGTAAAATCACATAATCCTTTCCAAGTTAAAATACCTTCTTTTACTAAATATGTAAAACATAAACTCATATACATAGCTATGGCATTAATTCCAAAGTCTGCTTCATCAAAAGCTAAATCTTTTTTAGTGCTAGGAGTATGCAAAGAGCTTAAGAAAGTAATTTTTTTATCTTGAAGTAATTTTTTAAGACCTGTTAATTCATTTTTTGCTCTTAGTGGAGGTAAAATTTTTGCTTGAGTATTGAAATTTTCACAAGCGTTTTCATCTTTGATTAAATGATGGATTGAAATTTCACTATATTGATCATGTAGTAATTCAAATGATCTTGTAATTGCTAAAGAGTTAAAACAAGCTTTGTTTTTATAAAACTCCACCAATTCTTTCATTTTTGCTACTTCACTAGTCTCAGCTATATCACTAATTCCTATAAGTCCTAATTCAAAACTTGTTTGCCCGTCATTCATCACCCCATGATCATCAAAATTCTCATCAAAACACTTTAAAAACACCGGAGTTGATTTCATATTAGCATATTGCATGCACTGTCTTAAATAATTTGCGCCTAAAGTACTTGAAAGCTCCAAGCCTTTTGCACCCATATCAATTAAGGTGGCGATATTTTTTAATTTTTCTGTTTTATCTAATACATTAATAGTAGGTAAAACATTAATATCTAAAGATTTTAATTTATCAAAATAAAGTGCATAGCCTTGAGTGTTAGCTTCTAAACTATCTTTTAAAACAATAGTCCCTACCCCGCCTTTTAAGCATGCTTTTTCAAGATCATATAATTTATCTATACTAAATTCATTATCAAGCAAACTAACATTCAAATCAATAAACGAAGGAAGCAAAGTTTTGCCTTTTATATCAACAATATGCTCATCATCTTTTAAATCATTAGCAATTTGAGTGATTTTTCCATCTTCTATTTTAAGATCAAGTACTTGTTCACCATAAATTTTTGCATTTTTGATAATCATGATATTTCCTCCTTTGATGACATCAAATCTTTCAAAGATTCCCAAGCATTTTTACCCTCTAGCATTAAAACCACTTCATTAACAATCGGGGCATAAATTTGAAATTGCTTTGATAAGGCATGTATGGCATAAGCAGTTTGCACTCCTTCGGCTACCTCTCCAAGTTCCATTAAAATATCTTTTATGTTTTTACCACTAGCCAAACTCAAACCTACTCTATAATTTCTTGATAGATTGCTTGAAGCTGTTAAAAATAAATCTCCAGCCCCACTAAGTCCTAAAAATGTTTCTTCTTTAGCACTAAAAAACTGCCCAAAACGGTGCATTTCTACTAAACCTCTTGAGACTAAAGAGGCTCTTGCATTATTGCCTAAATTTAAGCCATCACAAACTCCGCTTGCAATTGCTAAAACATTCTTATAAGCACCACAAATTTCAGCACCTTTAACATCAGAACTTGTATAGGTTTTAATATAGTTTGGAAAAAAACTCGCAAATTGATTACAAAGTTCTTGATTTTTACCACTAATAACCAAAGCACAAGGTTTTTTTTCTAGCACTTCGCTTGCAAAAGAAGGTCCACTTAAAAAACAAAGTCTATCACTACTTATGAACTCACCAAAAACCTCATCCATAAATTTTAAACTTTTGCAATCAATGCCCTTAGAAGCTACAAGAATTTTTTGATTTAAATCTTTAAAATTATTTACAAGCCACTCATGTATTCCTTGAGCATATAAAGCAAAAACCAAATATTCATACTCTAAAGCTTCTTTGGTGCTAACAAAATAAGAAAGATCTTTTTCGTGAAAAGAAGTTATCACGCATTCATTTTTAACACTCAATGCATCATATAAAGCACTTCCCCATTTTCCTGCACCAATAACTGCTATTTTCATATTTAACCAAGTTTTGCTTTTAAAATTTCATTTACCTTAGCAGGATTAAACGCACCCTTGCCTGCTTTCATTGCTTGACCAACAAAGAAACCAAAAAGTTTATCTTTACCACTTTTATATTCAGCTACTTTATCTTCATTGTTGGCTAAAATTTCATCAACAATCTTTTCAATAGCACCATCATCGCTTACTTGTTTTAAACCAAGTTTTTCAATAGCATCATCAATTTCAACTTCTGTATTTTCAAACACATAAGCTAAAATATCCTTACCTGCTTTAGCACTAATAACACCTTCTTCTATACGTTTAATTAAAACAGCTAATTTTTCTTGTTTTATAGGTGAGTTTTCTATAGTTAATTCACCTTTTAAAAGTCCCATTAACTCGGTCGTAAGCCAAGTAACACAAAGTTTTGGATTTAATTTTTGATCAATTAAATACTCAAAATATCTACAAAGCTCTAATGAAGAAACAATCACTTCACTATCGCTTTCTTTAATACCTAACTCACTAACAAATCTAGCTTTTTTCTCATCAGGAAGTTCAGGTATATCTTGACTTAGCATTTCATCATCTAAAATTACAGGTAAAAGATCAGGATCAGGAAAATATCTATATTCAGCAGAATCTTCCTTGCCTCTCATACTTCTAGTAACTAAATTAACCGTATCAAATAATCTTGTTTCTTGCACAACTTCTTGATCGTATTTTCCATCTTCCCAAGCTTCACTTTGGCGTTTTACTTCATACTCAATCGCCTTTTGGATAAAACGGAATGAATTTAAATTTTTAATCTCCACTCTAGTATAAAGCTTATCATCACCCTTTGGACGAATACTAACATTAGCATCACATCTAAAACTACCTTCTTGCATATTTGCATCTGAAATATCTAAAAATCTTATAATAGAATGAAGCTTTTTCAAATAAGCCACTGCTTCATCAGAACTTCTAAGTTCAGGCTCGCTAACGATTTCAAGCAAAGGTGTACCTGCTCTATTTAAATCTACTTTTGAAAAATTACTTTCATGTATATTTTTCCCCGCATCTTCTTCTAAATGAGCTCTAGTAATACCTATGCGTTTATTTTCTCCATTTACATTAATAAACAACTCGCCATTTTCTACTATAGGAATGTCAAATTGCGAAATTTGATAAGCCTTTGGTAAATCAGGATAAAAATAATTTTTTCTATTAAAAATACTTTTTTTATTTATAGTTGCATTAACTGCTTTTCCAAATGCTATAGCTTTTTTCACTGCTTCTTGATTTAATACAGGCAAAGCACCTGGTAAAGCTAAACATGTTGGGCATACATTAGTATTTGATTTTTCTCCAAAAGAAGTTGCACATGAACAAAAGATTTTTGTTTTGGTATTTAATTGTGCATGAACTTCAAGTCCTATAACAACTTCAAACATTAAAATTTTCCTTAGAATTTTTTGTTTATTCTAGCGTTTTTTATTTCAAAAAGAGTTTAAAAAAGAATAAAAGAGGAATAATAAAAAAGAAAAAAGCAAAAAATATTTTTTGCTTTTTAAAAATTAATGATGTTCATCAACTACAGTTGCACCTGCTAAATAAACATAAGTTAAAATCATAAAAATAAAAGATTGCAAAAATGCCATAAAAGTTAAAAGCATATAAGCAGGCAATGGCGCAACCCAAGGCACAAGAGCTAAAATAACTGCTAAGAATAAATCATCTCCCTTGATATTACCAAATAAACGGAAAGATAAAGAAATAACTCTTGAAAAATGAGAAACCACTTCTATAGGAAACATTAAAGGTGCTAGAATTTTAACAGGTCCCATAAAATGTGCAAAATACTTAAAAAATCCTTGAGTTCTAATGCCTTCAAAATGATAATATACAAATACTATAATAGCCAAAGAAGCACTAAAATTTAAACTAGCACTTGGAGCTTCAAAACCTGGGATAATTCCTATGATATTACTAAAAAACACCATAAAACCTATAGTTGCAACTAAAGGCAAGTATTTTCTAGCAGCTTCATCACTACCCATGGTATCTCTACCCATGCTTAAAATGCCTTCCATATAAGCCTCAGCTAAATTCTGACTACCTCTTGGGACAATTTGCATGGATCTTGTAGCAAGTTTTGCTAAAATCAAAGAAATCACAACCACTATACCCAAATGAAAAAAGTATGCAAAAGTGTGACTAGAATCTATAAAAGAACTAAATAAAAATAAATCTTTCATTAAAAATCCTTAGCAGAATAAATATTTCAAAGCTAATATTATAAAAAAAAATTGCTTATATTTTAATGAAAATTCATTTTATTAGCGCAAAAATATCCTCCTAAAATCGCACCTGTAAAACCACCTCCAGGAAATATAAAAGCATTAGCAAAATATAAATTTTCTATACTTTTACTTTTGTAATGCAATCTATATTTAGCCCCTTCTTGATCTTGAGAAAATCCATAAATTGCACCCTCATAAGCTTTAGTATATCTTTGTATAGTTTTTGGCGTGGCTAATTCTTGATGGATTAAACATGAACTTAAATTTGGAAAAATCTCATCAAGCCTTTGCACTATGGCTTTTAATACTTCTTCTTTTTTGGTTTTATAATCTTGCTTATTTAAATCCCATTCACTATAATTTGAACTAAAAGCTACAACACCTATGTATCTATCGCTAGCTAAACCACTATCAATTTTAGAATAATTCACAAAAGCCATAGGTCTTTTTTTGATATCTAGTTTTAAAATATTAGTATTTTCATATGAACTATTTAAAAAATCATCTTCAAATATAAAATTACAATAATCCATATTTTCATAAATTTTAGAAATATCTTTATCATAAATAAAATAAGCACTTACCAAAGAACAAGCACGCTGTTTAGACTCTATTGCTTTGATTTCTTGGGTTAAATTTAAATCTTTAAGCAAGTCTTTATATACGATTAAAGGATCACAATTTGCAATGATATTTTGCGCATAGATGGTGTGTTTTTGATTATTTTGAATGTATTCTACTCCATAAGCTTTTTGATCTTTTGTGAGTATTTTAACAACTTCAGCCTTAGCTAAAACCTGTCCTTGATTTTCTTTTATAACCTCAGCCAAAGCATCACTTAAAGCTTGTGAGCCACCTTTAATATATACCCCACCATCATAATAATGCTTTTGAGCAATGCCATGAAAACTAAAAATAAATTCCTTACTATCATGATGATAATAACTCATATTTGCATTTAAAATCTTTTTTAACTTATCATTTTTAATATAAGCATTTAAAACATCATAAACTTTTTTATTAAACAATCTATTTTTGATAAATATCCAAGAAGTGCTAAATGGAAATAACAATAATTCACTTAATTTTAAATCCCAAGGAAACCTTCGAATAGCATAAGCTTGCGTTTTTATAGCTTTAAAATATTTATCAATACCTTTGCATTCTTGTGGAAATTCCTTTTTTAAAACCTCTTTTACTCTTTCTATACCGTGAGGTAAAGTTAGATTATAATTTTTACTTTTAATACTCCATGCACTTGGTAAAGGTAAAATTTCAATTTTATTTTTTATACCAAGTTTTTCAAAAACCAAATGCTTCATGTCAGTTTTTGCTTCACCTAGGTCCATTTCATGAAGCCCCGCATCAATCAAAGCACCTTTTCTTTTAAAACAAGTAGCACAACCACCGATTAAAGAATGCTGTTCTAAAACTAAAACTTTTTTACCATTTCTAGCTAAAAAAGCACCCGCACTTAAGCCTCCAAGACCTGAACCTATAATGATTACATCAAATTTTACATCCATTCTAAAACCTCACGTAATTCTTTGGCTACAAAACATTTTAAACCAAGTTCTTCCATAGGTTTAACCGGCACTATGGCATTTTTAAATTTTTGCATTTTAGCTTCTTTTAAACGCACATCAAGCGAAAATACTTCTTTAATCTCACCATTTAAACTAAGCTCACCCACAAAAACACTATCTTTGCTTAAAGGGCGGTTTTTAAAACTTGAAATAATCGCTGCAACCACCGCTAAATCTGCCGCAGTTTCACTAATTTTCACCCCACCACTTACATTAATAAACACATCATAATGTCCCAAAGGAATTTCAAGCTTTCTCTCAAGTAAAGCTATGAGCATATCTAAACGATTTTTTTCATAGCCTGTTGCACTGCGTTTTGGGTAAGCACTCTCACAAACTAAGGCTTGAATTTCTAGTACTAAAGCTCTGCTTCCTTCCATCACTACACTCAAAGCGCTACCACTTACTGCCTTACCACGCGTAAAAAATCTATTAGCTATGTCTTTAGCACTAATTAAACCCTTAGAAGTCATTTCAAAAATACCAACTTCGGAAATATTTCCAAAACGATTTTTAAAACCTCTTAAAATCCTTATTTCTTTATTGGCATCACCTTCAAAATAAAGCACCACATCTACCATATGCTCTAAAATTCTAGGTCCAGCTATAGCTCCATCTTTAGTAATATGACCTATGATAAAAGTGCTAATATTATTAGCCTTAGAATAGCGCATTAACTCAAAAGTAATTTCTCTAACTTGAGTGATACTACCTGCTGCTGAAGTAATTTTATTAGAATATAAAGTTTGAATAGAATCAATAATTAAAATTTCATAATCTTTTTTAGAAAGCTCGCTTAAAATATCTTCCAAGCAAAGTTCAGTAAGTAAAAATAAATTCTCGCAATTTGCATTCAAACGATCTGCGCGCAGTTTGATTTGAGATTTACTCTCCTCTCCACTTACATAAAGTACTTTTTTACCACTTTTTGCCAAATTGGAAGCAATTTTTAATAAAAGTGTGGATTTTCCAACCCCAGGTGAACCCCCAATTAACACCAAAGAGCCCACAACAAGCCCACCACCTAAAACTAAATCAAGCTCATTATCGTCAGTGCTAATGCGAGTGAAATTTTCTGCTATAACGTCATTTATACATACTGCAGAACTTGGAGTGTTTGAGAGTGAATTTAACTCTTTTAAAACCTTAATTTGTTCTTGCTTTAGCTCAACAAAACTATCCCAAGAACCGCATTCAGGACATTTGCCTAGCCATTTACTTTGCTGATTTCCACAAGCTTGACATTCAAATAAAATATGTTTTTTAGCCATAAATTATGCAAAAATCTCTTCAACTAAAGTTTTAACGTATTCATTAGGATTAAACTCATGAATTTGTCCTAGCTGCTCCCCTACTCCTACATATAAAATAGGAAGCTCAAGTTCTCTTGCTATGCTAAATAAAGCTCCACCTTTAGCGGTTCCATCAAGTTTTGTAATAATCACTCCATCAAGTTTTACTAAATCATTAAAAGCTTTTGCTTGCAAAATTCCTGCCACACCTTGAGTGCCATCAAGTACAAGGATTTTTCTATGAGGAGCTCCCTGCATAGCTTTATCACTTATACGAACAATTTTTTCAAGCTCATTAGCAAGATTTTTTTGATTTTGCAAGCGTCCTGCTGTATCTAAAATAACCCTATCATAGTTTTTTGCCAAAGCTTTAGAAATAGCATCATAAGCAACTGCTGAAGGATCATGTCCTTGTGAAGTAGCTATGATATCTATATCTAATTTTTGCGCCCATAATTTTAACTGCTCTATAGCTCCTGCTCTAAAAGTATCACAAGCTCCAAGTATAACCTTTTCACCATTTTCTTTATACAAATGTGCCATTTTAGCAATGCTTGTGGTCTTACCCACTCCATTTACACCTAAAATCAAATCCACAAAAGGTTTGGCATTAGCAAGTTCTGGCTTATCATAAATAAAATAAGTTCCCATAACACGCTCTAAATCAGCCTTTTTGACCTCATCATTTGGAGGAAGATAGTAAATAATCTCTTCAACTATTTCATACGCCACATCAGCTTCTAAAAGCATTTCTTCAAGCAAATCTTTAGTAATGATTTTATTTGAAGCCTTAACTAAATGAATACTTTCTAAGGTTTTTTTCAAACCATTTTTTAAAAATCCAAACATCACATTATCGCTTTTTGTATATCTATATCTAACATTTCTTCAGGGATTATCCCTAAATACTCTTTAATCTTTTCACCTTTTGTATTAAATAACACCATTGTTGGTACAGAACTGACATTTAAAACTTTAGAAAAAACAAAATTATTCTCTCCTATAGCTACTGGAAATTTAATTTTTTCATCTTCTATAAAAGTTAATATTTCTTGCTCCTTATTCTCTTCTAAAAAAAGCGCTATTACTTCAAATCTATCTTGATATTTATTATTTAAATTATTTAAATGTGGAATTTGAGCCTTACAAGGTGCACACCAAGTCGTAAAAAAAACAAACAACTTAGCTTTAGCTGTATCATCAAAATTAAATGCTTGCTCATGATATTTCACATACATTTTTCTACCATCTAAAAATTTTAAAGTAAAATCAGTATTTTCACTTTGAGTTAAACTTGCATTATCTGTATTTTCAATGCTAGAATTTTCTTTATCACTAGAGCATGAAGCAAAAAATACCGCGATAAAAATTACTAAAAAAATTTTAAATTTCAAGTCTTATCCTTATGATTTTTTAAGCTTAAAAGTATAACATAAAAAGTTAAAAACTTTAAGGAAAGCCTTGATAAAAAACAATTTTAGAATAAAACAAAAATCCAAAATGCATTTAAAATTAAAGTATCAATACAAAAGGGATTTTTTGGTTTTTCAAGAAATAATGAAAATTCTAAATTTATACAAAAATTGTAAAAATATCCTTATATATATCCCTTTAAAATATGAAATTAATCTTTATAAATTCAGGCATTTTCTAACAAAAAAATATCAAATTTTCGTCCCATTTATGCAAGATAAAAGTTTAAAGGTAGTAAAATTAAGATTAGCTCTTGAAAAAAAGAGCTTTGGGGTGTATGAGCCAAAAGATTCTTTTTTGCAAACTCGCATTGATGTTGCGATTATCCCTGTAATAGGCGTAGATGCAAAGTTAGGAAGAATCGGTCATGGTCAAGGTTTTTACGATAGGTTTTTTGAAAGTATTTCTTATAAAAAACCTTTGGTTATTTTTACGCAAATGATCGATGCAAAATCTGATCAATTTTTTAGCCAAGATCATGATATAAAAGGAAATTTTTATATAAACCCTTATAAAAAATATTTTAGGAAAGTTAAAAACAATGATAGAAATATTAGTCGCATTAATAGCCGTTTTTATAGGCGGAGGGATTGGGTATATAGTCGCCAAAAAGATTAATGATGCAAATTTCAATATCTTTTTAGAGCAAGCAAAAGCAAAAGCAAAAGCCATTGAATATGAAGCTGAACTAACACTTAAAGATGCTAAAAATTCGGTTGCTGAAGCTGAATTTGCGGCAAAGAAAAAATTTGATGAAAAAATTCAAAAACTTCAAAAAGAACATTCTATTAAACTAGAAGAGCTTAATAAAAAAGAACAAAATCTTCATTATCAAGAAAAACTTCACGAGGAAAACAAAAACAAGCTGGCAAAAGAACAGCAAGCTATAAAAGCTTTACACGAGGAAAATGAAAATTTAAAACAAAATTATGAAACAAAGCTTAGTGAAGTATTAAAAATTCTTGAGCATTCAGCTGGTCTTACACAAGAAGAAGCAAAAAATATAGTTTTACAAAAAGTAGAAGAAAACTCAAGAGCTGAAATTGCTCATATTGTTAGAAAATACGAAGAAGAAGCTAGAAATGAAGCCAAAAGAAAAGCTAATTTTATCTTAGCGCAAGCTACTTCAAGATTTGCAGGGGAATTTGCTGCTGAAAGATTAATTAATGTGGTAAATATCAAAAATGATGAGCTAAAAGGTCGTATTATAGGTAAAGAAGGAAGAAATGTTAAAACCTTAGAAATGGTTTTGGGTGTTGATATTATCATCGATGATACACCTGGAGCAATTATAGTAAGTTGTTTTAATCTATATAGACGCGCCATTGCTACAAAAGTGATTGAACTTTTAGTTGAAGATGGCAGAATTCAACCTGCAAAAATAGAAGAAATTCATGAAAAAGTTTGCAAAGAATTTGAAGATAATATCTTAGAAGAAGGTCAAACTATAGTAATGGATTTAGGGCTTAATAATATCCATCCTGAAATTGTTAAATTAATAGGAAAATTAAGATATAGAGCAAGTTATGGCCAAAATGCTCTAGCACATTCTTTAGAAGTGGCACATTTAGCTGGAATCATAGCAGCTGAGTGTGGCGGGGATGAAAAATTAGCAAGAAGAGCTGGGATTTTACACGATATAGGCAAGGCTTTAACACATGAATTTGAAGGCTCTCATGTGGATTTAGGAGCTGAACTTTGCAAAAGATATAAAGAACATCCTGTTGTGATTAATGCAATTTATGCTCATCATGGGCATGAAGAAGCTATTAGCATAGAATCAGCTGCAGTTTGTACAGCAGATACACTAAGCGCTGCACGCCCTGGTGCAAGACGTGAAGTTTTAGAAGCCTTCTTAAAAAGAGTGAGCGAACTTGAAGATATAGCAAAAAGTAAAGAAGGGGTTAAAAAAGCTTATGCTATTAATGCTGGTAGGGAAATTAGAGTTATTGTTAATGCAAAATTAGTCAATGATGATGAATCTGTGCTTTTAGCTAAAGAAATAGCTGAAGAGATTCAAGAAAAAGTTCAATACCCTGGCGAAATAAAAGTCAATGTCATCAGAGAGCTTAGAGCGATTGATTTTGCAAGATAAGGTTTTTCATGCAAGAAATGATAGATAATCTAAGTACTTATGGCTATTTGATTTTATTTTTTTATTCTTTTGGTGGAGGTATGGTTGCTATACTTGCTGCAGGAATGCTTTGTGCAAGTTCTACTAAACTTGATTTGCATTTATGTATATTTTTAGCCTTTTTAGCTAATACCATAGGCTCAACCTTGTTGTTTATCTTGGGAAAATACTACAAAAAAGACATAATGCCTTATTTTAAAAATCATAGAAGAAAAATCGCTCTTGCTATGATGAAAATCAAAAAATACGGCGACTTGCTTTTAGTGGTGCAAAAATTTATCTATGGAGTAAAAACCATCATTCCTATAGCAGCAGGTCTTTGTAAATTTAGCTTTGTAAGATTTTTTATCATCAATACCTTAGCTAGTTTGATTTGGGCTGTTATTTTAGGTTATGCTGGTTTTATTTTTGGAAATACCCTAAAAGAAGCTTTTGAAGCATTTGCCAACTATCCTTACATAGCTCCTGTTTTTATAATCACTTTAATTTTTATTATATGGTTATATTTATCACGCTTTTCTAAGAAAAAATGAGTTTAAAATTCTCTATCAAAGAAACTTATAGAGAATTTTTTATTTTATTATTGTGTTTTTTAGCAATTTTTAGTTTAAATCTCATCTATGAGTATAAAAAATATCAAAATTTTAAACTTACTAAGCATTTATTACTTAAAGATAACATTGTTTTGTCTTCTTATGAAAAAACTAATAAAAAAGGTAAAAAATATCAAGTTTTAAAACTCAAAAATTCTGATTTTATTTTTTACACCACTAGCTTTAAAGATCTCAATTTAAGTAAAAATGACATGATAAATCTTAGAATTATCACTAAAAATATTAACTTTAAAGATTATCTTAGTAAAAGTTTTTATGCACCAAGTTATGATTTTAACAAAACTAAAACACAAAAAGAAAATACACTAATAAGATATTTTTTAAATCAACATCAAAATGAAAAAATCAAAGAATTTTACGGTGCTTTATTTTTTGCCAAAAATGTATCAAGTGAGCTTAGAAATGATGTAAATTTTTACAATATCGCACATTTAATTGCTATTAGTGGATATCATTTGGGCTTGTTATTTAGTTTTTGCTTTTTGATTTTTGCTCCTTTATATGCTTTTTTTCATAAACGATATTTTCCTTATAGAAGTTTAAAGCTTGATATTAGTATTTTTGCTTTCTTGCTTTTAGTTTTTTATATATTTTTAATAGATTTTAGCCCTTCTTATACAAGAGCTTTACTGATGAGTCTTTTTGCTTTTTATTTATTTAGTAAAAATATTAAAATACTCAGTTTTAAATTTTTATTTTTAAGTATAGCATTTTGTATTAGCATTTTTCCAAAACTTCTTTTTAGTGTTGGATTTTTATTTTCTATTTTAGGAGTTTTTTATATTTATTTATATTTTCATCATTTTAAAGATCAATTTTCAAATTTTACTCATGTTTTTTTGCTAAATATTTGGACCTTTTTAGCAATGATTATCCCTGTCTTATACTTTTTTCCTCTACTTAGCTTTCAGCAATTTTTAGCCATACCTTTAAGTTTAGTCTTTATAATATTTTATCCTTTGGTTTTAATCTTGCATATTTTTTCTTATGGAAATTTATTAGATTTATATTTAATGCATTTTTTTGAGTTTAAAATGCATGCGATTAATCTATCAATATCTTTTATGTTTTATTGTATTTATTTAATTTTATCTTTAATCGCTATATTTAATAAATACTTAGCTCTTTTTGTAGTTTCTCTTGGGTTTATTCCCTTTATTTTCTTGATTTAAAAGTAAATAAGCCTTTAATCCCAAAAGATAAATAATCCAAGATATATAAATCCACAAAAAGAAAAATAATATTACAGAAAAAGAACCATATACATTTAAATAAGTTTTATTATATACAGCATAATACACAAAAATCATCTTAGAAATATACCAAATCACAGAAGCACCAAAAGAACTAATAAGCAAGGTTTTTAAATCGCCTTTTTTGCTTACTGAACTTGAATAAGATACAAAAAACAATGCCCATATAATCACATAGGGTAAAATCTCAAAAAAATTTAAAGCAATATTAAAATCATCTAAGGTTTTTTGTATAAAACCTGAAATGTAAAAACTCACTCCAAGTCCAAGCGGAGTTAAAGTTGCTAAAGTCCAATAAGAACTTATACTATGCCAAAGACTTTTAGAATCTTCCTCTAAAAGCTTATTAATTACATAATCATAACCTGAAAAAAAAGCCAAAGAAGTCAAAGCCATAGCCAAAAGCCCTATAAGACCTAAATTTACGCTGTTTTTTAAAAAGGTATTGATGTATTGTATGATTAATTCTTGTTGAGTTGGGATTAAAAAAGTAAAAATTAAATTTTTAATTCTTTCTTGATACATTTCAAAACTTGGAATTTGGGTAAAAACCCAAAAACATAAAAACAAAAGTGGTATTAAAGATAAGATAGTATAAAAACTCAAAGCCGCAGCATAATTTAGAATTTCTTTATCTCTTAAAGCTAAAAGAATTTTAAATAAGTTTTTAAAACTCATCAAAGTCCCATTTTGAAAGGATTGAGTATATTATTTGGATCAAATGCTTTTTTGATATTTCTCATTAAGTCCATTTCAGCTTCACTAAAAGCAAGCTTCATAAAAGGAGCCTTTGAAATGCCTATGCCATGCTCTCCACTTAAAGTCCCACCTAAAGAAACTGTAAGCTTAAACACCTCTTCCACAGCTTCATAACCTTTTTTAACTAATTCAGGATTGTTTTTATCGCTTACCATTACATTAGTATGCACATTACCATCGCCAGTATGACCAAAACAAGGGATTTTAAAACCATATTTTTTAGAAATTTCAGCTATGCCTTTTAAAAGCTCAGGTAGTTTTGAACGTGGCACTGTAATATCTTCATTAAGCTTTAAATTTCCATACATTGCTATGCTTTGAGAACAATTTCTTCTAGCAAACCAAATATCAGCTGCTTCTTGTTCATCTTTTGCTATTTTAAACTCTCTTACGCCAGATTCATAAAAACTTTCTTGCAAGATTTTTAAATCTGCTTCAATAGCTTCTTTTACATTACCATCTACATCAGCAATTAAAATCGCACCCGCATCCATAGGTAAACCTTTTTGGAATTTTTGTTCTAATGCTTGTATGCTTAATTGATCTAAAAATTCCATAGATACAGGAGTTACACCTTTAGCTAAAGTTTTATAAACTGCATTCATCGCTTCATCAATACTGTTAAAAATCCCCATAGCTGTCTTTTTAAACTTTGGCAAAGCAACTAGTTTTAAAGTAATCTCGCTAAGCACAGCCAAAGATCCCTCGCTTGCTATTAAAATTCCAGCTAGATTATAACCTGCCACATCTTTTATGGTTTTTTTACCTGCTCTAATGATTTCTCCATTAGGTAAAACTGCTCTTAAAGCCATTACATAATCTTTAGTTATGCCATACTTAGCAGCCCTCATACCCCCTGCATTTTCGCTTACATTGCCCCCTAAAGAAGAATACTCCATACTAGCAGGATCAGGCGGATAAAATAGACCATATTCTTTTACTTTTTCTTGTAAAGCCATATTTATCACACCAGGTTGTACCACTGCGACTAAATTTTCAAGATCAATTTCTAAAATTTTATTCATATGCTTTTCAAAGCTTAGCACCACTCCGCCATTAACAGCCAAGCTTCCACCGGTAAATCCGCTACCTGAGCCCCTAGGAATAACGATGATTTTGTTTTCATTACAATATTTTAAAATTTGACTAATATCATTTTCATCTCTTGGGAAAAGCACTCCATCAGGCAAATAATGCTTTTTAGTAGCATCATAACTATATGCTCTTTTATGGATAGGATCAAAATGCGCATTTTCAACCCCTAAAAGATCTTGAAAGAATTTTTGATGAATTTCTTGCATTATTTTTCTCTAGTTAAGCTAATTAGTTTTTCATAATATACATAATAATTTCCAATGGCCTCATCATTTAAGCTAAAAATATCACTTTTATAACCTGTGATTCTTGAATAAAATGGAATTTGCAAACTTTGAGCTTGAGGTATAGCAAATTCTTCAATCTTGCCAAAGTCTTGACAATCAACTATCTCAGCTTTATTTTCTAAAGCTACTACTAAAAGCCCCACAGCATTTTTTGAACAAAAAGATCTAAAATCTGATCTTCTTGGAGTTTGGCGGTATTCTTGTATCATATGCGCACCAAATAAATCAGGGTGTAAAAAATAAATTCCATTTAATTTTTGAGCTATAAAATCATACACACTTTTATCAGGAGCTATAATCAAAGCTCTATCATATAAATAATTTAAAACTATTTTATCCCCTACTTGTGGCAATACATTTGGCAAAGGCATAGCATCTTGAGCTAGCATATCAAAAACTTTAAATTGTAATTTAACTAAGCCATTTTCACGCCCTATTACACTAGCTCTTGCAATAATTGATTTTTGTGTATCAATTTCATGCACAACTATACCACTTGAGTGCAATAAAATTCTAGGATCATCTTTTATATAACCATAAATATCATCTACTTTTTCAAGTTTTGTTTGTATTAAATCAAAATTTTTAGCTTGTAAAAATGCTAAAAAACAGCAAAGCATTAAGATAATTCTTGACAATTTATACTCCTTAAAAAGTGTAAAAAATAAATTATATTGTTTTTTCCTTACAAAATTGTAAGAAAAATTAAGTAAAATACAAATTTATGTTTAAATTTTAGAAGGCTTTAGATTATCATGAAAAAAATTTTCATATCTTTACTTATATCCATAAAACTTTTTGCTATTTCAAGTGTTGAAGAACTTTCTTGGGAAAATGGCAAAACTTTACTTGATTTTTTACAAGATCATTCTATACCGCTTAATTTATATTATAATCTTGATGGAGAAGATAAAGAACTAAGTGCAGAAATCACAAGTGGTGTTAAATACCAAATGCTAAAAGATGAACAAGGTGAACTTGAGCAAGTTTTAATCCCAATTAGCGATGATTTACAAATTCATATTTACAAAAATATAGAAAATAAATTCGTATTGAGTTTTACTCCTATTTCTTACACTAAAGAAAAACGAACTATTCGCGTAGCTATTAACAACTCAGCTTATCAAGATGTTTATGATGAAAGTGGCAGTGTAACCTTAGCAAGAGCTATGGTGAGAGCTTTTAAAAATAGTGTTAACTTTAAAAATGTCAGAAAAGGCGATAGCGTAGTATTAATTTATGAGCAAAAAAGAAGACTAGGAAGACTTTTTGGCGATATTAATATCCAAGCAGCTTTAGCTAACATTAGAGGCAAAGAATATTCTGTGTTTTTATATAAAGATTCTTATTATAATGCTCAAGGAAAAGAACTTGAAAATTTCTTTTTAACCAAACCTGTTAAATACACAAGAATTTCAGATCGCTTTACTAGGGCAAGATATCATCCTATCTTAAAACGCTATAGAGCGCATTTAGGTATTGACTATGCAGCTCCAACGGGTACTCCAGTTAAGAGCGCAGGAGATGGAACGATTAGTTTTGTTGGGACAAAAGGTGGCTATGGTAAAGTTGTTCAAGTAAAACACATGTCAGGCTATATGACTTTATATGCTCACCTTAGCCGCTTTGCAAAAATCAAACGTGGCCAAAAAGTCAAACAAGGACAAGTAATTGCCTATGTAGGCTCTACTGGTATGAGTACTGGGCCACATTTGCATTTTGGACTTTATCTAAATAACAAAGCAATTAATCCTGAAACCATAGTGAAAATTCCAAAATCAAGCCTAAGCGGTAAAAATAAAGAAGAATTTTTAAAAATGGCAAAAGAGTATGAAAATCGCTTGCAAAGCATTGATGAAAACTATAAAAATCCACCAAAAGAACAAAATATAGAAAATTCTATGGAGCTTTGAGATGATGAATGATTTTTTAGAAGCACAAGAACTTTTAAAAAATATTTCCAAAGATCAAAGCACCTATGAAACCAATGAAGCCCTAAAGACTATCAAAAGATATAACGAAGAGCTTTATTTGCAAACTCTTAAATCTTTTGATACTTACACACTTGCAAATGTAGCTACTATAACACCTGAACATATCTTAGAAGATATTTTAGAACACTTAAGTATTATAAAGATTGCAAAAGCGGTAGAAGAGCTTGAAAGTGATGATGCAACAGACTTAATTAAGCGTTTTGAAGAGCTAAATCCACAAAAAACTTTAGCCATTTTAAACCGCTTAAGCTCAGAAGATAAAGAAGAAATTTTACGCCTTAAAAATTATGATGAAAATACTGCTGGTGCTTATATGCAAACAGAAATTTTCACAGCTTCTATTGATGAGAGTATAGAAAAAGCTATTAAAAGATATAGAATTTTAAAACATTCAGGACAAGTAGATCAAATTTTTCAAGTTTATATCATAGATAATCAAGGAAAGCTTTGCAATGCTATCAACCTAAGCGATCTTTTGCTTTGGGATTTTAAACTAAGTTTTGCAGATATTATTAAAAACAATAATGAAAGATATAAAAGCTATAGCATAAAAGATCATGAAGACATACAAAAGGCTATTGATATAGTGGAAGATTATGATTTGAGTGTTTTAGCAGTTGTAAATGATGATGGAGTGCTTTTAGGTAGAATTACCTATGATGATATCCATGATTTAATCCAAGAAAATGCAACAGAACAAATTTATAACTTAGCCGGAGTTGATGCAGATGTTGAGGAAGAAAGTGCTTTTAAAGCGGCTAAAGCTAGAGCTTTTTGGCTTATGATTAATCTTACTACTTCATTAATCTCAGCTAATATCATTAGCCTTTTTTCAGGTGAAATAGAACAACTTGTAGCCCTAGCAGTACTTATGCCTATCGTAGCTTCCATGGGAGGCAATACAGGCTCACAAGCTTTAGCAGTAACAGTTAGAAAGCTCTCACTCAATGAAGTAGAATTTAAAGATGCTAAAAAAGTTATATTAAGAGAGAGTGGAATTTCTTTACTCAATGGATTTATATTTGCTAGTATTATGAGCATTATAGCTTTCATATGGTTTAAAACAGCTCTTTTGGGACTTGTTATAGCCTTATCAATGCTAATTAATCTAGCCTTAGCCGGTTTTGTAGGTTCTTTTGTACCTCTAACTTTGAAAAAATTTAAAATCGATCCTGCGGTAGGATCAAGTGTAGTGATTACTGCGATTACTGATGGTTTGGGATTTTTTAGCTTCTTACTTTTAGCAAAAATGATTTTATTATAAAAAAGGGAAATTATGTCAAGCATTACATATAAAGGTCAAATTATAGAACTTGCAGGAATTGAATTAGAAGTTGGAGATAATGCTCCAAGGGTAGTTCTAAGAACCAAAAATCTTGCCCCAGTAGAAATAGCACCACCTGGGAAAACTCAAATTTTATTAACTCTACCCAGCTTAGATACACCAGTATGTTCAAAACAAGCCAAAGAAACCAATAAAAGACTAGCTTCTATGAAAAATATTGAAGTTATTATTGTTAGTATGGATTTACCTTTTGCTATGGATCGTTTTTGTGCTACCGAAGGAATTGATAATATTATAACCGCAAGTGATTTTGCCTTTAAAGATTTTGGCATAAACTATGGGGTATTAATAAATGATAGTATATTTGCAGGATTGCTAGCAAGAGCAGCTTTTGTAATTAAAGATGGAAAAATAGTATACAAACAGCTTGTAAAAGAGCTGATGGGAAAAATCGATTTTAAAGATTTAGAACTTTTTATGCATAGAAATTATGGTTACCCTTTGAATTAACCTTCAAAGTTTGTAACCACAAAATCTTCTTTTGGAGCTTCAATAAAGCACGATTTTTCTTTCAAAAAAAGCAAATCCACATGCCCTACAGGGCCATTTCTATTTTTACCTATAATGAGCTCAGCCTTTTCTTGCACAGGATTTGGCATAAATTTTCTCTCATAAGTCTTGCCTTCATTTTTGGCTTTATTTTCTCTTTCTTTTTCTTCTTGCTCTCTATAAACTTCATCTCTATATACAAATAAAATCGTATCTGCATCTTGTTCTATAGCACCACTTTCTCTTAAATCACTAAGCATAGGACGCTTGTTTGCTCTACTTTCTAATGAACGATTTAATTGCGAAAGTGCCACTACTGGCATATTTAATTCTCTTGCTAAAAGCTTTAAACCTCTTGAAATTTCACTCACTTGCAAATGCCTATCATTAAAAGCTGAATTACTCATCATAAGACCGATGTAATCAACTACGCAAAGCTCGATACTCTCATCTTGAGCTTTAATTTTGCGTAAAATCGAACGAATATCAGCTATACTAGCATAACCGCTATCATAAATATAAAGATTTTTTTGTGCATATTCATTACAAGCATCACCCACCCTACTCCACTCATCATCATTTAAATCTGCGATTAGAATTTTTTGCAAAGGAATGGAAGTTTTTGCACTGATTAATCTTTGCATGATTTGTGTAGCAGGCATTTCTAGTGAAAACATTACAACGCCTTTATTTTGTCTTAGTGTTTTTTCTATAAAATTTAAACAAATTGTAGTTTTTCCCATACCAGGGCGTGCAGCGATGATTACAAGATCGCCAGGTTTAAAGCCTTTTGTCATTTTATTAAGCTCACTAAAGCCTGTATCAAGTCCCAAAATATCTTTGTTTTCAGCTTCTTTTTGCTTTTTAAACTCATCCATAAGCTCAGACATAACCATAGTCATATCTTTAATACTATTACTATTTACACGGTTGGTGAGATTAAAAATCTCTTTGCCTATTTCATCTGAAATTTGAGAAATGCTTTTATCTTCATTTACCCTTGTAGGTATAGTATAAGCAAAATTTAAAAGTTGGCGTCTAATAGACTTTTCTCTTAGCTCATAAGCATATTTACTCACATCTGCTATAGAAGTAGTGGCTAAAACTTCAGCTAAAATTTGCTCATCTATTTTTTTATGTTTTCTTATAAAACTTGCACTTATAGGCTCGCCTGCATTCACACAAGCTAAAATAGCTTTATAAATATCTTGATGAGCTTTGAGTGAAAAATCATTAATCTCAATATCTGAAGAAATACTAAAAAAAGAATCTTCACTATATATACAAGAACTTAAAATCGCCCTTTCAAGATCTAAATCAAAATGCTCATTATTTTGACTCATATTCACTCCAAATTATAAATTTGCAAATAAATCAGTTGATAAATACCGCTCGGCTGTATCATTTAACATAGTCAAGACTTTTTTATTTGGATTTTCTAAAGCAATTTTTCTAGCCATATATACATTTGCCCCGCTTGAAATTCCTGCCATTATGCCGTTTTTACCAAGCTCTAAGGCTGTATTTATAGCATCTTCATTGCTTACACAAACTATCTCATCTATGATTTTTTGATTTAAAATTTTAGGGATAAAATTTGCACCTATACCTTGAATTTTATGGCTTGCAGCGGTATTTTGGCTCAAAAGTGGTGAAGATGCGGGCTCTAAAGCTATGATTTTGATATTAGGATTGTGTTCTTTTAAAATTTCTCCTACCCCACTAATAGTTCCGCCTGTGCCAAAACCTGCTAAAAAAATACCAAGATCAGGTAAAACTTTTAAAATTTCTAAAGCGGTATTTTTTCTATGTGCGTTTTTGTTGTTGATATTTTCAAATTGACTTACCATAAACGAATTTGGAATTTCACTCAAAAGCTCATTAGCTCTATCAAGCGCTCCTTGCATACCTTTGCTTGCCTGAGTAAGCTCTAACTTTGCACCAAAAAAACTCATCATTTTTCTACGCTCAATACTCATAGACTCAGGCATAGCTATAATAAGTTTAAGCTTTAAGCTTGCACAAATCATTGCTAAAGCTATGCCGGTATTTCCACTTGTAGCTTCTATAATGGTTGTTTCTTGATTGATCTTACCTTCACTTAAAGCTTGTTTTATCATCTCTACAGCCGCTCTATCTTTTATAGAATGACTTGGATTAAAATACTCACATTTAGCATAAAGATTTGGAGCAAATTCTTTTAAAGAAACAATCGGGGTATTACCTATACAATCTAAGATATTCTTATAAATTGACATTGTTTTCCTTCTAATTTTTTAAAACAATATCAAAAGAAAATTAATACTTAATCTATGAAGAAAAAACGCAAAAGTTAGAAACTTTTGCGCAAAGAATTATTTTTTAGCTTTTTTAGCAGTTTTAGCAGCAGCAACTGCGTCTTTAAGGTTTTTACCTACTTTAAATTTAGCAACTTTAGTAGCAGGTACTTTGATAGTAGCACCAGTGCTTGGTACTCTAGCTTCTCTAGCAGCTCTTTCAGCTACAGAAAATGTACCAAAACCGATAAAGCTAATGCTATCACCTTTAGCTAATACATCAGTAATAGTAGCGATTACTGCATCAGTAGCTGCAGTTGCATCTTTTTTAGTTAGCCCAGCAGTTTGAGCAACTTGAGAAATAAAATCTGCTTTAGTCATAAAAAGCTCCTTGATTAAAAATGATTGTTAAGTTTAACACATTTATCAAGCTTTTGCAAGAGGTTTAAACCCAAATCACAAAGAAAATTATGTTAAAAAAATGTTTTTGCTAAATTTATTACCACATCAGGCTTTAAATCTTTCATACATTTATGGTGTTTTAAAGGGCAAACCTTTTGCATACAAGGCATACAAGCTAAATTTAAATGTGCTATTTTAGCATTTTCTTGCCAAGGCGAGGTTTGACTAAATTTAGTAGAGCCAAAAACAGCCACCGTTTTTACCCCATAAGCTGCACCTATATGCATAGGACCACTATCATTTGTGATGAGCAAATCAAGCATAGAAATATTTTTACATAAAGTATAAATACTAGTTTTACCACAAAGATTTTTTGCCCTTATGCCTTCTTTTAAAAGAAAATGCTCAATTTCATTACAAATTTCTCTCTCACTTTCTACTCCAAAGATTAAAATTTTATGAGTGGAGCTAAATTCTTTTGCCACCCTTGCAAAATAGCTCGCTTCCCATCTTTTAGCACTTCCAAAATGCGCACCTGCATTTATACCCAAAAGTTTTTGAGTTGATTTTGCTTTTATAGGGAGTTTTAAAACATTTGAAGTGGCTTTAAAATTTAAAGCTTTTTCTATGAAATTTAAGTATTTTAAGACTTGATGTTCTTCTTTTAGAATATTTTTATCAAAATAAAATCTTTTTTTTGCTTTGATTAGATTTAAAATGATCTTGCTTGAAAATGCTGAGCGAAACGAAAAAGCTAGATCAAAATTACCAATGTTTTTTCTAGCTTGTAAAATTTGCTTATATCTTTGCTTTTTATTTTCTACTAAAATTTGAGCATTCTCAAAGCGTTTAAAAAGCTCTGTACTCACAAAAGAACCATAAAAAGTAAATTTAGCTTGGGGGTATTTTTCTTTTATAGCATAAATAGCCGCACTAGCCATCACCGCATCGCCAAGCCAAGTAGGAAGGTTGATAAAAATATTCATGATTTTCCTTAAAATAAAAGCTATAATTATATCAAAAAATAAAGAGCTAACATGAGTCAAATTTCCATCATACTGCCAACTTATAATGTAGAAAAATATATAGCTAGGGCATTAGAAAGTTGTATTAACCAAACTTTTAAAGATGTAGAAATCATTGTGGTAGATGATTGCGGTAATGATAAAAGTATAGATATAGCTAAAGAATATGCTAGTAAAGATGATAGAATAAAAATCATACATGATGAAGAAAATTTAGGAACCTTTGCCAGTAGAAATATAGGCGTATTAAATGCAAAATCAGATTTTATAATGTTTTTAGATCCTGATGATTATTTAGAGCTGAATGCTTGTGAGCTTGGGTTTGAAAAAATTAAAAATGTAGATATGGTAGTGTTTGATGCGTATATACATAGAGTAAAATTTAAGAAATTTTATAGATTTAAACAAGATGAGCTTTTTAATAAAGATGATTTTTTGGAATTTTTACTTAAGCAAAAACATTTTTGTTGGAGTGTTTGGGCAAAAATATATAGAAAAAATTTGATATTGCAAAGTTTTGAATATGTTGATTTCAAAGAAAGGCTTTGCTATGGGGAGGATGTGCTTTTTAATTATATAAATTTTATGATTAGTGAAAGTTTTTTTATATCGAAAGAATGTATATACCGCTATGAATTTAATGAAAACGGTAGATATGAAAACAAAAATAAAGAAATTTTATGGCAAAATTACGAGCATAAAAAGCAAAGTTTAAAATGCATTAAAAAATTAGCTAATATTTTTTCACATAAACATTTTAATGAAAAAATATTAGAAGTTTTAGAAAAAGAAATTTTAGGGTTAGAGGGTAGAGTTTGGAAAAAGTAAAAGTTTTTATCATCAATCTAGAACGCTCAGAAGATAGAAAAAATTTTATGCAAGAACAGATTCAAAAACTCTTCACATGCAATCCGAATTTAAAAAATCAACTAGAATTTGAATTTTTTAAAGCCATCGATGGTTCTAAAAATGAGCATTTGCAATTTAAAAACCACTTCCCATGGTGGTGTCAATTTGTACTTGGACGCGAACTTAGCGATAGTGAAAAATCATGCTTTGCATCCCATTATAGTTTATGGAAAAAATGCCAAGAACTTAATAACCCTATCATCATTTTAGAAGATGATGTTATTTTTAGTGATGAGTTTTTAAACAACTCAAATATTATCACTATTCTACAAAAAAGTAGTTTTTCATATATAAAATTACATTATTTATTTGATAAAAATATTCAACACTATAAAGATAATTTCTACATAAGTTTTTCTAATACTAGTGGAGCGCAAGGATATTATTTAAAACCCGAAGCTGCTCGCCTCTTTATATATTATTCAAAATTTTGGTACAAACCTGTTGATGATTTTATGGATTTATATCTTAATAAAAATTATAATGTAATTTATAAACCTATATTACTTCAGCACACTGAGCTTATCTCAACAATTAAAGAAAGAAGCAAAAAAATTTCTTTTTTTAAAAAAATAACAAGGGAAATTTTTAGACTATTATTTCAAATTCAAAATTACATAGGTTATGCTATTTTTACTTTAAGGAAAAAATAAATGAAAACAATACTAATTACCGGTGGCAGTGGTTTTTTAGGTTCAAATTTATGTCAAAGATTGGTAGATGATAATCATATAATTTGCGTAGATAATAACTATACAGGTAGAATGGAAAATATCAACCATTTATTATCACACCCAAATTTTACTTTTATACATCATGATATTTGTAATCTGCTTAAAATCGAAACAAAACTAGATCAAATATATAATTTTGCTTGTCCGGCTTCCCCTCCAGCTTATCAAGGAAGTCATGCTATAAAAACAACTAAAACTAGTGTATATGGTGCTATTAATATGCTAGAATTAGCAAAAGAACATAAAGCAACCATCATGCAAGCTTCTACTTCAGAAGTTTATGGAGATCCTCTTATTCATCCACAAAGTGAAGATTATAGAGGCAATGTTAATCCTATAGGCATTAGAGCTTGTTATGATGAGGGTAAAAGATGTGCTGAAAGCTTGTTTTTTGATTATCATAGACATGAAAATGTCGATATAAAAGTGATAAGAATTTTTAATACTTATGGTCCAAATATGGATCCAAATGATGGTAGAGTTGTGAGTAATTTTATATGCCAAGCTCTAAGCGGGAAAGATATTACTATATACGGAGATGGTTCTCAAACAAGATCTTTTTGCTATGTAGATGATTTAATTGATATTATTATTAAAGTAATGAATTCGCCAAAAGATTTTCAAGGACCTATAAATACAGGGAATCCAGGTGAATTTACAATCAAAGACTTAGCACAAAAAGTTATAGAAAAAACAAATTCTAAATCACAAATCATTTATAAAGATCTTCCGCTAGATGATCCTACTCAAAGACGTCCAGACATAACTTTAGCAAAATCTAAATTTGATTGGGAACCAAAGATAAATTTAGATAAGGGTTTAGATAAAACTATAGAATATTTTAAAAAAAATATAAATTATTTTAAAGGTTAATATATGAATATAGCTATTATAGGAACAGGATATGTAGGTTTGCCAACAGGAGTTGGACTAGCAGAATTAGGCAATAAAGTTATTTGTATTGATAGAGAAATATCAAAAATAGAAGCATTAAAAAATAATAAATTAACTATATACGAAGATGGCTTAGAAGAATTGTTTTTAAAAAACACCAAAAATGGAAATTTACAATTTAGTACTTCTATGAAAGAAGGTGTTGAAAATGCTGATGTAGTTATTATAGCTGTTGGTACTCCTCCACACCCTGTAACAAAAGAAGCTGATATGAAGTATATTCATGCTGCCGCAACTGAATTAGCTGATTATTTAAAAGATTATACAGTAGTAGCTACTAAATCAACTGTTCCGGTGGGTACAGGAGATGATATAGAAAGTTTAATTAGCAAAAAAAATCCAAATGCAAAATTTGACGTTGTATCTTTGCCTGAGTTTTTAAGAGAAGGTTTTGCTGTATATGACTTTTTCAATCCTGATCGTATTGTAGTTGGAACTAACTCAGATCAAGCAAAAAAAGTTATTGAAAAACTTTATGAGCCTTTTAAATATAAAAGTAAATTACTTTTTGTAAGTAGAAGATCTTCAGAGACGATCAAATATGCTTCTAATGCTTTTTTAGCTATTAAAATTCATTATATCAATGAAATGGCTAATTTTTGCGAAAAAGCAGGAGCGGATATTTTAGAAGTAGCCAAAGGAATGGGACTTGATGAGAGAATTGGCAATAGATTTTTAAATCCTGGACCAGGTTATGGAGGTTCTTGTTTTCCAAAAGATACCCAAGCTATGGCTTTTATGGGTAAACAAAATGATGTAGATTTAAGTTTAATAAATGCAGCTATAAATGGAAATGAAAAAAGAAAAGAAACAATAGCTCATAGAATTTTAAATTTAGTAGAGGATGTTAAAAATTCTAAAATTGCTATTTTAGGTTTAGCTTTTAAAGATGGCACAGATGATTGCAGAGAATCTCCTGCTATAGATATAATATTTAAGTTATTAGAACAACACGCTTGTATACAAGCTTATGATCCCAAAGCTATGGATCTTGCAAAAAGTATTTTACAAGACAAAATTAAGTATTGCTCAAATGCATACGAAGCTTGTAAGGATGCAGATTTACTTGTGATATTAACTGAGTGGAGTGAATTTAAAGATATTGATTTAGAAAAATTAGCTAGTATTATGAAAGATAAAAAGATTTTTGATTGTAGAAATTTACTAGATAAACAAAAAGCTTTAAGTCTTGGTTATAAATATGAAGGTATAGGGAGATGAGAAATGTTTAAAATAAAAAAAGATATTAAAAGCAATTACTATGAAAAAAAAATTACCTTTGCTAATATATCGGTTTTTCAAAAAACAAAAAACATATACAATGCTGGTAAATATGATATTGTTCTTAAAAAAATTAAATTTTTAAATTTTACAATATTCAAACAAATTCAATTACACTTACCAATTAATCATTTTAATCACAAGCGATTGCAAAATAAAAAAATAAATCAATATATTTTATCAAGTGAAAATATGCAATTTACTTTTTCAAATAAATTAAAACAAATTTTAACTACTGATATGCTATATAGCCTAGTTAAAAATTTAGACAACGAAAGTATTAAAACAATCAACACTATATTATATCGATTAAAAAACATTAACAAAGAATGTGATTTTGTCTTTGCAAATGATGATGAAGTTAATAAATTAAAAGATATTGAACAAAATTTCTTAAGGCAAATTATTACAATAAATAATGAAACTTATTTTTATAATGGTTTTTTCCTTCCTATAAATCATTTTGAAGCAAGTGTATTTTTCTACAAACACAATATAGATTGTTTTCAAAAAAACACCCTCAGTAAAATACACAAAAAAAGTATAATCGATGTTGGTGGATATATAGGGGATAGCGCTATAGTTTTTGAAAAAGAATTTCCACATAGTAATATATATTGTTTTGAGGCAAGTCAAAATAACTACAATCTTCTATTAAAAACATTAAAACTTAATAACTCTCAAAAAATTACTGCGATCAATAAAGGATTAGGTTCTGAAAACAAAACCATAAAACTCTCTTTTGCTGGAAGTTGTTCTACTTTATGCAGTGAAAATTCAGACAAATATGAAAATACTGAAATAATTACTCTTGATGATTATGTTAAAACCAACAATATTGAAGTAGGTTTGATAAAAGTTGATATAGAAGGCTTTGAGCAAGATTTTTTAAAAGGTGCCCTAGAAACCATAAAAAACCATAAACCTGCATTAATATTAAGTATCTATCACAATATTGATGATTTTTTCAATATAAAACCGTTTATAGAAGAATTAGATTTAGGCTATACATTTAAGATAATTAAACCAGTAGATGGTAGTATCTCCCTTGAAACAATACTACTATGTGAAGTTAATTAAAAGGTCATTTGATGAATTGCAATCCTTTGGTTAGTATAATTATACCTATTTATAATGTAGCACCCTATTTAAAACAATGTTTAGATAGCGTTATAAATCAAACTTACAAAAATTTAGATATTGTTTTGGTAGATGATGGAAGCGATGATGAAAGTTTACAAATATGCTTAGATTACGCACAAAAAGATGATAGAATTTTTATTGTTTCTAAAATAAACTTTCACCAAGGATCTGCTAGAAATGTTGGATTAGAGTTTATAAAAAATAGTGATTTAAGAAAATTTTGTGAAGGTAAAACAACTTCAATCAAAAGTATTGAAAAGACTAATACTTTTGAAAAAGTATATAAAAAAATAAATAAAGACAAACTAAATTCATTTATAGAAATAAAATCTAAAAATTTTGTAAAAATTAATATTGAAAATATTAATGATATTATAATTCAAGAACTTCCAAATAGATTTGTTCATTTTATTGACTCAGATGATTATTTTGAGCTAGAGTGTATTGAATATTGCATAAAAAACTTAAATCAATCAGAATTAATTATGCATAGTTACATAACTTACAATGAATTTGACAAACAAATAACACAAAAAAATAAAAATATTACCTTTAAAACATATAAATCTGGAATAAATTTCCTAAAAAAACGCTCAATTTATCACTACTATTTATGTTGGTCATATTGTTTTAATACAAATATTTTAAACAAGTATAATCTACGATTTACCCACGGAATTCATGCTGAAGATGATGAATTTGGTATTTTTTTATTATCTTTAGCAAACAATGTTGTTTTTACAAGTAAAGAATTAATAATATATAGAATAAGAGAAAATTCTACTATGACTAGTGAAAATATCGAACAATTTCCTATTAAACTACCTAAATTTTTACTTCCATTAAAGCAATATTTTAAATCTTACAAAGAATTAAGATCTTATTTTAGGTCTTATAGTCATTTAGTTATAGCTTGCAATATATTACATTTTATAAGAGAAACAGAAAGTAAAACAGTTAAAAAAATTTTAAAAAGATATTTTTTAAACTACATTACAGGATATGCTTTATATCATTCAAAAAAAAGATATCTAAATGTAAATGAATTGCTAAAGAATAATAAAATTAATATTAATAAATTAAGAATTTACTTAATACTTAGATCTTACTTCAGACATCCACTAAAAATATTCAAAAAAAAGAAAACATAAATGTATCATATCATTTTTAGTGCTGACGAAAATTATATAAAATATACAGCTGTTTTGATTACAAGTATTGTTAAAAATACAAATAAAAATAAATTTTATCTAAAAGAAAATAAATATTATTTCCATATTTTAAGTAACTTTATCAGTGATAATACAATAAAAAAAATTCAGAGTTTAGAAAAAGAACTTAATGATATTTTCCCCTGCATAATACAAATTCATATTCTAAGCGATAAAAATTTTAAGAGTTATCCTATTAGTGGGGCCGCCCATAGCTCAAAATTACCTTATTATAGATTAAAATTAAGTTCTATATTAGAAGAACAAATAGATAAATGCTTATATTTAGATTCTGATATGTTGTGTTTGTGTGATATAAGAGAAATTTTTACCATTAATTTAGAAGGAAAAATAGCAGGAGTTGTAGGAGATCCTGGTTCTAAAAAATTTAAAATTAAATTTAAAGAATATGGTAAGAAAAAAGTTTTATATTTTGGTAAAAATTATTTTAACTCAGGTTTTCTACTCATCAACTTAAAAGAATGGAAAAAAAACGGTATAGAACAAAAATGTGAAAATTTAGCTAGCAAAAGCTACTATATAAAAGCAGCAGATCAAGATCTATTGAATGCTACTATAAAACCACAGTATCAATTAAAATTAGATTTCTCTTATAATTTCAACATAAAAACACTACTTTATGTAATATGCAAAAATGAAAAACCTAATAGGCTTAACTACACAAGAGAGGAATTTATTGAAAGTGCAAAATCACCCAAAATTCTACACTACGGAGAAAAGCCTTGGAAATTTTTAAAATCATACACAGATTTACAAGGTAAAAATATAAATGATTATTGGTGGCAAATAGCTGAAAAAACACCTATTTTTAATAAAGAACTACTTGAACAAAAAACAAATATTAAAGATCATTTACTTTATAGCGCTTTGGGACTTGAGCTTTTAAAAGCTATAAAAAGTTTTAATTTTGTAAAAATATCATCTTTGATTCACAATACAAACCAAGATAAATGTTTTATGTATAATGTGCAAATCATTCATAATGAAATCTTTGGTTTATGCTGTATGCTTGGAGAAATAGTCTTATATGCAAGAAGAAACAATAAAAATACTTTTAATGTATTATTAAAAGCGTTTAAAATTCTTAATGAGTTTAAAAAATATGCCAATAAAATCAAATAATTAATAAATCTTTCCATTTTTGCATAACTTTTTCTTTAGAAAATTTATTACAAATATTTTCCTTAGCAGCTTGTCCCATTTGCTCTCTTAAGCCCTTATCATCCATAAGCAAACAAAGTTTATCTGTAAAATCATGTAAATTGCCATCTTGGATTAAAAATCCGCTTTTTTTATTATCAATGATATCACTAGGCCCTGTATTTATATCAAATGCAACACTTGGGATACTATAATTTGCACTTTCAATTAAAACCATTCCAAAACCTTCAGAATAACTAGTCATTGCATAAATACTTGCTTTTAGGTATTCTGTTTCTATATTTTTATTAAAAGGTAATAAAATTACAGAGTGTTCTAATTTTTTTAGTTTTATCTTATAAAGCAATTCTTCTTTCAAAATCCCATCACCCACAATATGGAGTTGCCATTCTCTAAATTTCTCACTCCTTTGTATCGTTTCCCAAATATCTATAAGCCTGAAAAAACCTTTTTCTTGAGTAAACCTACCAATACTTAAAACAACTTTTTGAGACAAATCACTTTTTTTAGAAGATATAAAAGGTAAAAAATTAGGAATTATTTGAATATTTTTATGCCATTTATTCCATTTTTCAAGTTCTTTTGATGAAAGTATAATAATTGCATCAAAATAATCAAAAATTCTCTTTTTTCTCTTAGGAGCTTTAATGTGCCAAATTCTAAAATACTTTAAAGTTTTATTCTTGAAAAAAGGTAAAAAATACCCATCATTAGCTACAATTATTTCTTTATTTCTTTGTCTAAAATAGAAAATCATTTTTAATGATAGAAAATAGCGACAAAAAATTTTTAGAAATATTTTTTTAATTCCTCTTGCATTTTTTAAATTAAATGCACTTAAGTAAGTTATTTTTACCTTTTCATCAAGCTCATAAGCAGTATTTGGTTGACTTTTATAAAAACTAAAAATTTCAACTTCATAATCAAAAGAAAAAGCATTAGCAAGATTTACACAAACCCTCTCTCCACCACCACTTTCTGTAATATCTTTTAAAAAAATATTAATCTTTTTCATTTTTGCAAACTTGATCATAAAGTTTCATATATCGAAAAAAAGCACCATTTGCATTTAAAATAGCAATCACAAATCCCTTATATCCATATAAAAAACCTTTTCTAAAAAAATAGTCCTTTATAAAAGTAAAAATAAATCTCAGTATGGCCTTTGTGGCACTCGGTTTTTTATTATATTTAAATTTTTCTTGCGCAGAGTATGAAGTATAGAGATTCATTTTACTTATTATTTCACTCATCTGATCGCATGTAAAATGCCTCAAACCATTTTGCAACTTAATCTTTTTGCTATCTTCATGTAAAATCAAACTTTCATGTACCAAATTTTCATTAAAACTAGTATGGGTTTTATTAAACACCCGCATTACATGATCAGGCCACCACCCACAAGCTTTAATCCACTCTCCATTATATAAATTTTCTCTTGGTAAGGCTATGATATCTTCTTTATTAGGCTCGATTTTCCTTAGCTCTTGTAAAAATTCTTTCTTAGCAAGCTCATCTGCGTCAATATTAAAAATCCAATCATTACTAGCATAACTTATGGCTAAATTTTTCAAAGGTCCAAAACCTATAAATTTATGCTGATAAATCTTGATATTTTTATAGTTTTTACTAAATTCATAAGCAATTTTCAAAGTATCATCATTGCTATCATTTTCTATCAAAACTATCTCGCCAAATTCTTGCAAAGATTCCAAGCAAGCTTTTAAGGTTTTTTGAGCATTTTTAACAATCATTATCACACTAATTTGCTTTAAATCCATTTTAAATCCTACAAATACAACTCATGATTGTATCTTTTAAATCTCTTATGAAAGAAAAAATACTCATCAGGTTTAAATTTAATCATCTCTTCACAACACTTTGCTTGATACTTAGTAAGCTCTTCTATACTTGCTTTACTTGCGTCTAAAGCCTTAAAAGTTTTTACAAAAAATTTCTCATCTTTTTGATACACAAAACAAGGTAAAATCATAGCATTTGTTTTTTTGGCAAGCACACTTGCACCTGCTATAAAATTTACTTCTTGGTTAAAATATTGTATTTTTACACTTTCACCATCTACCGCATCTTGATCGGTTAAAATTCCAAGCGATCTGCCTTCTTTTAAGGCTTTTAGCATTTTTTTAAGACCACCCTTTTTTTCTATAAGCTCTATGTTAAATTGCGTGCGATTTTTACTTAAAATTTTATCCATTATCATACTATCAAGCGCTCTTCCAACTATGGAAATTCCTTGAAATTTAGCCCCAAAAGATAAAGCCAAAAGTTCCCAGTTACCATAATGAGCCGTAGTTACGATCAAGGGTCTTTTACTTTGCATTATATTTAAAATTTGCTCCTCATCATCAAAGCAAATTTTATTGATGATTTCTTCTTTACTTGCATTTTGATTTTTGATAAAATCAATCCCAAATTTAGCAAAATTTTTATAGATATTAAGACTAGTTTCATCACGCCATTTTTGATCTTTTTCAGGAAAGCAAATTTTTAAGTTTGTATCAATGATTTTGCGGTGTTTGTGATTAAGCCTATAAGTGATTAGAGCAACCAAATTTACAAAAGAGTTCAAAAGCTTTGAAGGTAAAATCTTCACAAGAGTTTTTAATATATAAAAAAGACTTAGATATACATAATTTATCATTTTTCTAAAAGCTCACAAGCTAGTTTAAAAATATCTTTTTCATCGATATTTTGTATGCAAAAATCACTTCTATCAAATTTAAATTTAACATTAGTATCAAATTTTTTGCCCGCACTTATGGTTTTATTAATCTGAGTTTCAATGCACACACGACTATCCCATGTAGCGCCAAATATAGTTATAGAAGGTTTATTTAGCGCAAAAGCTAAATGAGTAGGTCCACTATCATTACCTATAACCAAATCACTTATCTTTGTCATGCATATTAATTCTTTTAAAGATAATTTTGGCAGTTGAATTAATGCTTGAGTTGAAGAATTAACAATTTGACTTAATTGAATTAATTCCTGTGATAAGTAATATTCTTTTTGATTGCCCCAACAAAGATAAATATTAATTTCTGAAAAAGTATTTACAAGCATTTTACACAATAATGCCATTTTCGTTATAGAATATATTTTATTATCCTCTGCAGAACCAACATGGATTAATATATTTTTTAAATTTTGATTAAAATCAATTCTTTGAATCAATTCATCTTTAATCTCCTCATCCAAAGGAAAAACTGCTTGTTTATGATAAATTTCTTTATAATCAAATTCTTCATTAAAAGCATAGTGCACAAGAGATAAATACCGAATGTACACATTTTCATTATAACTTGCATCAAATTTTTGGCTATAAAAATTATGCGCAAAAGTTTCCCTTAAACCATTTTTATCAAAACCAAAAACATTAGAGCCTAAAATTCTACTGACCACAGCTGATTTAATCAAACCTTGCAAGTCAATCACAACATCATATTTATTTTGCCTGGCTTCAAAAAGTATTGCAAAGGTTTCTTTGAATTTTTTATCTTTTAAAGGTAACACATAAAGTTCATCTATCAAAGGATGATCTTGTAATAAATTAGCAAATCTTTTATCGACAAACCAATGAATTTCAATATTTTTGTTTATTTTTTTAATAAACTGCAAAACGATCGCAGATTGAATAATATCGCCCAAAGCAGAAAGTCTTACAATTGCTATTTTCATTTTATATTAAACCTAATTTTAAATTTTCTGTTATGATTTTAACAAAGATTTTTTTAAAAAAAGGTTTATCATGCAAGAATATATTTGCGTTTTTGATTGTGAGAGCATTCCTGATGTAGAGTTGATAAAACATCTTTATGATTTTAATGGCGATGATTTAAGCATTAGCAAGCAAGCCTTAGAAAGACAAAAAGAAGAAAGCGGGAGTGAATTTTTACCTCTGCCTTTTCATAAAGTTGTAAGCATTTGTGCGGTGATTGCAGATAAATTTGGAAATTTCATCAAAGTTAATAAAATCAAGGGCGAAAATGAAAAGCAAATGCTAGAAGAGTTTTTTAACTTCATAGACAAGCACCAACCCCGCCTTGTAAGTTTTAATGGTAAAAGCTATGATATGCCTTTGCTTGTTATAAGAGCATTAAAATACAATATCAACGCAAGTGCTTATTTAGACGCAAGCGATAAATGGAATAACTACAAAAGTAAATTTGTAGAAAATAAACATTGTGATTTATTAGAATCTTTAGGAAGTTTTGGTCAAAAAGGCTTAAGACTTGACACACTTTGTGTTATGGCAGGACTTCCTGGAAAATATGATGTGCATGGAAATGAGGTATTAGAACTCTTTTATCAAAACAAATTAGAAAAAATTCACGAATACTGTGAAAGTGATGTGTTAAACACTTATATGCTATTTTTAAAATACGAACTCATCAAGGGCAACTTAACCCAAGAAGATTATCTTAATATTTTAGAAAATTTCAAAGAAGAACTTTTGCAAAAACATAGTGATAAAAGCTATCAAAAGCCATTTTTAGAGGCCATAGAAAAAGAAAAGAACAAGTTTTAAATTAATTAAGAAAAGTATATTAAAATAACTATTATTAAATATCACAAAAAGGATAAAAATGAAAATTTTAATCACCGGTGGCGCAGGATACATAGGCTCTCATACTTTAAAACAATTTTTAGAAACAAATCATGAAATTTGTGTATTAGATAATCTTTCAAAAGGTAGCAAAAAAAGTTTGGATGAACTTTCTAAAATCAGACCTTTTAAGTTTTTTGAGCAAGATTTAAGCGATTATGCTGGGATTAAAAAACTTTTCAAAGAAGAAAATTTTGATGCGATTGTGCATTTTGCAGCTAGCATTGAAGTTCCTGAAAGTATGGAAAATCCTTTAAAATACTATATGAACAATACCGCAAATACAAGTAATCTAATCCAAACTTGTTTAGAAACAGGTGTGAAAAAATTCATTTTTTCTTCAACCGCAGCTACTTATGGAGAACCACAAACTCCTATTGTAGATGAGCAAAGTCCATTAGCACCGATTAATCCTTATGGACAAAGCAAACTAATGAGTGAAAAAGTCTTACAAGATGCTAATATGGCTAATCCTGAATTTAAATACTGCATTTTAAGATACTTCAATGTAGCAGGTGCTTGCATGAGTTATCCTATAGGTCAACGCTATCCAAAAGCTACTTTACTTATCAAGGTTGCTGCTGAAGTAGCCACAGGAAAAAGAGAAAAACTTTATATTTTTGGCGATGATTATAATACTAAAGATGGTACTTGTATTAGAGATTTTATCCATGTTGATGATATTTCAAGTGCGCATTTAGCTGCTTTAGAATACCTAGAAAACAATGAAAGTAATATTTTCAATGTAGGCTATGGGCATGGCTTTAGCGTAAAAGAAGTTATTGAAACCATGAAAAAAGTAAGTGGAGTAGATTTCACAGTAGAACTTGCACCAAAAAGAGCTGGGGATCCTTCTGTGCTTATTTCAAATGCGGATAAAATCAAAACTCTAACTAATTGGAAACCAAAATATGATGATTTAGAATTAATCTGTAAAAGTGCTTATGAGTGGGAAAAACAGTGTTAAAAAAACTTTTTTTCATACTCAATGCTCATGATAAGAAATTTTTATTTGCCTTACTAATTTTTTCTATTTTTATAGGATTTATAGAAAGCTTTGCTATTTCTTTGATCATGCCTTTTGTATCGGTAGCGAGTAATTTTGAGCTTTTAGAAAAAAGCTCCTATTTTCAACCTATCTATGAGTATTTTAATCTACCAAGCTATAAGATTATTGCTTATTTTGGCTGTATATTAATCGCCTTTTATATTTTTAGAGCCTTTTTAAATGCCTTTTATTTTCATTTGCTTGCGCGTTTTTCTAAAGGGCGCTATCACAGCCTTGCTTGTCGTATTTTTGATAAATACTTACATCTTGAATATGAAAATTTTACTAATAAAAATCAATCAGAACTTTTAAAAACTATCACTCAAGAAGTATTTCATTTAAGTACTTTAATTAGTGCATTTTTACTTATGCTAAGTGAAAGCTTTGTGGTGTTTTTGCTTTATACTTTATTGCTAATTATCAACTATAAAATCACCCTAGCTTTAAGTGCTTTTTTACTTTTAAATGCTTTTATTTTGATTAAAATCCTCTCACCCTTGGTAAAAAAAGCTTCCATAGCTAGAGAAGAGGCGATGAAAAATTATTTTGAAATTTTAAATGCAAATTTAAACAACCTTAAAATCATCAAACTCAAAACCAAAGAACAAAGCACACAAAAGCTTTATGAAATTCAAAGTGGGCTTTTTGCCAAAGCAAACATTAGCAATGAAAGCATGTCAAGCATACCTAGAATTTACCTTGAAGGTATAGGTTTTTGTATGCTTTGTTTTATTGTAGTGTATTTAGTTTTAAGATATGAAAGTGATATTTCATCTATCTTAGCAACCATTACTATTTTCGTAGTAGCTCTTTATAGGCTTATGCCAAGTGCTAATCGTATCATCACAAGTTACAATGAAATCACATATTATAAAAACTCTTTAGATATTATTTATAATATGCTTAATGAAAAAGAAGAAAAGTTAGGCGATGAAAGTATTGAATTTAAAGAAAAAATCGTTTTGAAAAATCTTTTCTTTGCTTATAAGGGTAAGAAAAATTTATTTAAAAATTTAAATTTTGAGCTTAAAAAAAATGAAAAAATCGCTTTTATAGGTAAAAGTGGAAGTGGTAAAAGTACTTTAGTTGATCTTATCATAGGGCTTTTAAAACCAAGCGATGGAGCTATTTTTGTAGATGGAATTAAGCTTGATGAGAGCAATATAAAAAGTTTTAGAAGTAAAATTGGCTACATACCTCAACAAATTTATCTTTTTAATGATTCTATTGCTAAAAATATTAGCTTTGGAGAAGAAGTGGATGAAGCACTTTTGCATAAGGTGATCAAACAAGCTAATCTTGAAAGCTTTGTAAATTCACTTGAAGATGGAGTGCATACTAAGGTGGGTGATTCAGGTTCGTTTTTAAGTGGAGGCCAAAGACAAAGAATAGCCATAGCAAGAGCGCTTTATCAACAACCTGAAATTTTAGTTTTAGATGAAGCAACTAGTGCTCTTGATCAAGAAAGTGAAGCAAAAATCATGGAAGAAATCTATAAAATTTCAAAAGATAAAACCCTCATCATCATAGCTCATAGACTTTCAACTATACAAGGTTGCGATAGAGTATTTGAAGTAAAACATGGACATTTAAAGGAACAAGTATGAAAATCACTTTCATCATAGCTACTTTAAATTCAGGTGGCGCTGAAAGAGTATTGGTCACTTTAGCTAATGAGCTTTGCAAAAATCATGAAATAAATATTATTAAATTTCACAAAGAAGACTCTTTTTACAAGCTTGATCCAAAAATCAAACTTTTTACCCTAGAGCAGTTTGACTTTTCCACTCTTTATAATAAAATAGCCTCACGCATTAAAAAATTCAAAGCCTTAAAACAAGCACTTAAAGAGCATAAAAGCGATATTTTTATCTCATTTTTAGATACCACTAACATCGCTTGCGTTTGGGCAAATAAAGGTTCTAATACACCTTTAATCATTAGCGAGCATAGCTCTTATACTTATTTAAAATCTAAAATTTGGAAATTTTTACGCCGTATAAGTTTTCCTCATGCAAATGCTCTAACCGTGTTAAGTAATGATGATAAAAATTATTATGAAAACTTTGTTAAAAAAGTTATCAATATGCCAAATCCTTGTCATTTTAGCCCTATTAAAGAAAATTTAGAAAAAGAAAATAATGTCATTTTCGTAGGCAGACTTGATCATAATAAAAATGCTTCTATGTTTTTAAAAGCCATAGCAAGGCTAGATACAAATTTACAAAAACAATACAATTTTTTCATAGCAGGCGATGGAGAATTAAGACAAGATTTAGAACAAGAAGCTAAGAATTTAAATATCAAGGTTAATTTTTTAGGTAAAGTTGAAAATATGCAAGAGCTTTATAAAAAAGCAAAAATAATCTGCCTTTGCTCTTTCATAGAAGGCTTGCCAACAGTTTTACTTGAAAGTTTATATTATCAAGTAGCACGCATTAGCACTAAATACACGAGCGGCCATAAAGATTTAATTGATAATGGAAAAGATGGATTTTTAGTAGATTTAGATGATGAAAAAGCTTTAAGCGAAAAACTCGCCCTTTTAATGCAAGATGAAAATTTAAGAAAAACACTAGCGCTTAATGCACAGCAGCGATGTAAAGATTATGAAGTGGCCAATGTAGCACAAAAATGGCTTGATTTGATCAAAGAAGTAAGGGTTTAACATGAAAAAACTAGCAATTTTTATTTATTCTTTAGGAAGTGGTGGTGCTGAAAGGGTTGTATCTACGCTATTGCCTGTATTAAATTTAAAATATGAAGTGCATTTGATTTTAATGAATGATAAAATATCATATGATATTCCTGAAGTTAATATCCACTATCTTGAAAAATCAAGTCCAAGTGAAAGTAACTTAGCTAAATTTTTAAAACTACCCTTGCTAGCTATGAAATACAAAAAACTTTGTGAAGATTTAAAAATCAACTTGCAATTTGTATTATTAAATAGACCTAATTATATTGCGTTAATGGCAAAATCCCTAGGACTTAAATCAACCCTTATTATCAATGAATGCACCACTCCAAGTGTAATTTATAAACATAATAATCTAAATTCTTTTATCAATAAATTTCTTATTAAAAAACTTTACAATAAAGCAGATTTAATCTTAGCAAATTCTATAGGAAACAAAGAAGATTTAATACAAAATTTCAATATAGAGGCTAAAAAATGTGATATTTTATACAATGCCATAGATTTAGAAAGCATTATAGAAAAATCTAAAGAAGCAATCGACTTTAAAGAACCTTTTATACTTAGTGTTGGCAGACTTGATCATGGTAAAAATCATGCTATGCTTATAAGAGCTTATGCAAAAGTTAAAACTGATTTAAAATTAATCATTTTAGGCGAGGGTATTTTAAAAGATGAGCTTTTGGCTTTAATAGAAACTTTAAATTTAAAAGATAAAGTCTTTTTACTAGGTTTTGACAAAAATCCTTATAAATACATGAGCAAATGTGACTTTTTTGCTTTTGCTTCAAGTTTTGAAGGCTTTTCTAATGTTTTAATCGAATGCCTAGCTTGTAATACTGCCGTGCTTTGCACTGATCATAAAAGTGGCGCAAGGGAGCTATTTTTAGATGATGAGTTTGGACTTTTAGTAAAAGTAGATGATGAAAAAGCCATGCAAGAAGGCTTAGAAAAAATGTGCAATGATGAAGCATTAAAAGCTTCATATAGACAAAAGGCTTTTTTACGTGCAAAAGAATTTGATAAAATTAGTATAGCAAAGCAATTATTTGAATTTTTCAACAAGGCATAAAATGAAACTACGACAAAATTTCACTGATAATAATTCTATAAAATATACCTGTATTTTAATCCTTATAGCCTTTGCTTTTAGTGTTTTGTGTAGATTATACTGGGTAGCTTGGGCAAGTGAGTTTTATGAGTTTTTCTTTAATGATCAACTTATGATTACTACTAATGATGGCTATGCTTTTGCAGAAGGTGCAAGGGATATGATAGCAGGTTTTCATCAACCCAATGACTTATCTTATTTTGGAAGCTCACTTTCTACTTTAACTTATTGGCTTTATAGTATTTTACCTTTTAGCTTTGAAAGTATTATTTTATATATGAGTACTTTTTTTGCTTCTTTGATTGTTGTGCCTATTATATTAATCGCAAGAGAATATAAACTCACTACCTATGGCTTTATAGCAGCCTTACTTGCAAGCATAGCAAATAGTTACTATAACCGCACTATGAGTGGGTATTATGATACTGATATGTTAGTTTTGGTTTTACCAATGCTTATTTTACTTACTTTTATAAGATTAACTATCAATAAAGACATTTTCACCCTACTTTTAAGTCCAATTTTCATCATGATTTATTTGTGGTGGTATCCGTCAAGTTATTCTTTAAATTTTGCTATGATAGGACTTTTTGGACTTTATATTTTAGTATTTCATAGAAAAGAAAAGATTTTTTATCTAGCTATTGCTTTGATGATCATAGCTTTAAGTATGCTAGCATGGCAATATAAACTTGCTTTGATTGTATTATTATTTGCTATTTTTGCTTTTAAAGAAGAAAAAATTAATTTTTATATGATTTGGGCTTTGATTTTTATTAGCATTTTGATTTTACATTTAAGTGGCGGCTTAGATCCTGTTTTATATCAACTTAAATTTTATGTTTTCAAAGCTTCTGATGTACAAAATTTAAAAGATGCTGCCTTTGTGTATTTTAATGTCAATGAAACCATTATGGAAGTAAATACTATCGATCCTGAAGTATTTATGCAAAGAATTAGCTCTAGTGTTTTAGTATTTATCCTTTCTTTTATAGGTTTTATCTTACTTTGCAAAGATCACAAAAGTATGCTTTTGGCTTTACCTATGCTTGCACTAGGTTTTATGGCTTTAAGAGCTGGACTTAGATTTACCATTTATGCAGTTCCTGTGATGGCTTTGGGTTTTGGGTATTTTTTATATGTATTTTTTAATTTTTTAGAAAAAAAACAAATCAAACTTAGTCTAAGAAATAAAAATATCTTACTCATACTCATTGCATTTTTTAGCATAAGCCCTGCTTTGATGCATATTTATTATTATAAATCCTCTACTGTTTTTACTTCTTATGAAGCTAGTATTTTAAATGATTTAAAAAATAAAGCTCAAAGAGAAGATTATGTCGTTGCTTGGTGGGATTATGGTTATCCAATACGCTATTATAGCGATGTAAAAACCTTAATCGATGGTGGAAAACACCTAGGAAAAGATAATTTTTTCTCATCTTTTGTCTTAAGTAAAGAGCAAATTCCAGCAGCCAATATGGCAAGACTTAGCGTAGAATACACTGAAAAATCTTTCAAAGAAAACTATCCTGATGTTTTAAAAGCCATGGTTAAAGATTATAACCAAACAAGCGCTAAAGATTTTTTAGAAAGTTTAAATGATAAAAATTTTAAATTTGATACCAATAAAACTAGAGATGTATATATTTACATGCCTTATAGAATGCTGCGTATCATGCCTGTGGTGGCACAATTTGCAAATACAAATCCTGACAATGGAGAGCAAGAAAAAAGTTTATTTTTCTCCCAAGCTAATGCTATAGCTCAAGATAAAACCACAGGTTCTGTTATGCTTGATAATGGAGTAGAAATCATTAATGATTTTAGAGCCTTAAAAGTAGAAGGTGCAAGCATACCTTTAAAAGCTTTTGTGGATATAGAATCCATCACTAATGGCAAATTTTATTACAATGAAATTGATTCAAAAGCTCAAATTTATTTGCTCTTTTTAAGAGAATACAAAAGCTTTGTGATTTTAGATGAGAGTCTTTATAATAGTGCTTATATACAAATGTTTTTATTAAATCAATATGATCAAGATTTATTTGAGCAAGTCACTAATGATGCAAGAGCAAAAATTTATAGGCTAAAAAGATGAAAATAGGAATTTTAACCCATAGCGCAATGAGTGTGTATTATTTTCGTCTTGCACTCATTAGAGCTTTAGAAAAAAATAATCATGAAGTTATAATCATCACTCCAAAAGATGATTTTGCTATTAAGTTACAAGAGCTAGGCTATAAGGTTTGCTTTTATGATTTAGCTAGATCAAGCGTTAACCCTTTAGTCGTTTTTAAAAATCTACTTAGTTTAAAAAATACACTCAAAAGTTTAAATTTAGATCTTTTACAAACAAGTGCCCACAAAAGCAATACAACAGGTGTCATAGCAGCTAAAATGGCGGGCATTAAATACACTTTTGGTTTGGTTGAGGGCTTAGGAAGTTTTTATATAGATGATGATTTTAAAAGCAAATTAGTAAGAATGAGTATTAATTTACTTTATAAAATTTCTTTTAAACTTGCTAATGGTTTTATTTTTGTCAATGAAAGCAATGCTTTATTTATGAAAAATTTAGGCTTAAAAGAAGAAAAAATCAAAATCATCAAATCCGTAGGGCTAAATTTAAAACAATTTTTACCTTTAAAAATTAGCACAGAAGAAAAACAAGCTTTTTTAAAAGAGCATAATATGCTTGATAAACCTATCGTTTTAATGATTTCAAGAGCGCTTTGGCATAAAGGTATTAAAGAATTTTATGAAGCAAGTCAAATTTTAAAAGATAAGGCAAATTTTGTTTTAGTGGGTGGAAGAGATGATAATAAATCTTGTGCACCATTAGAATTTTTAAACTCAAATGATGTTTTTTATCTTGGTGCAAGAAGTGATATTGCACATTTATTAAATTTATGCGATATTTTTGTTTTACCAAGCTATAAAGAAGGCTATCCAAGAACGGTTTTAGAAGCACAAGCTTGTAAAAAAGCGTGCGTGGTAAGTGATGCTGAGGGTTGCATTGAGGCAGTGGATAATGCCATAGATGGTTTAATTTGTAAATGCAAAGATAGTAAAGATTTAGCCGAAAAAATCGCAGTTTTACTAGAAGATGAAAAACTAAAAAATACTTTAGCACAAAATGCTTTTCTTAGAGCGCAAAATTATGATGAAAATATCATAGCTTTGAAATATCTTGATTTTTATAGGGGTTTTATAAATGTATAAAAATGGTTTAAAACGTGTTTTTGACTTTTTTTTGGCTTTGATTTTATTGATTATTTTTTTACCCTTTATAGTGCTTATTGGCATTGTTTTAAAAATCGTTCAAGGAAGTGTGCTTTTTAAACAAGCAAGACCAGGATTAAATGAAAAAATTTTTTATATTTATAAATTTAAAACTATGAGCGATGAAACCGATGAAAATGGAGAATTACTTCCTGATGAATTACGCTTAAAGCCTTTTGGCAAACTAGTTAGAAGCTTGAGCTTAGATGAATTACCACAGCTTTTTAATGTATTAAAAGGCGATATGAGCTTCATAGGCCCAAGACCTTTACTTGTAGAATACTTGTCCTTATACAATCAAGAGCAAAAAAAACGCCACGATGTAAGACCAGGCATTACAGGTTGGGCGCAAATCAATGGACGCAATGCTATTTCTTGGGAGCAAAAATTTAAATATGATGTAGAATATGTGCAAAATTGCTCTTTTTTATTTGACCTTAAAATCTTTTTTATGACCATTATTAAAGTTTTAAAAAGAAGTGGGGTTAATAAAGAAGGAGTAGCTACAACGGATAAATTCAATGGACACAACTAAAAGTATTTATATATATGGTTCTAGTGGGCATGGTTTAGTCTGTGCTGATGTAGCTAGAAATTTAGGATATGAAAAAATCATCTTTTTGGATGACAATAAAGGCTTAAAATATCACTCCAACTTAGAAAAACACGATATGTTTATTGCTATTGGTGCAAACTCTATTAGAGAAAAACTTTTCAAAAAAGCAAAAGAAGATGGATTTAGATTAGTAAATTTGATACACAAAAGTGCTATTATTAGCCCAAGTGCTTTTTTAGATGATGAGGGTATTTTAATCATGCCAAATGTCGTAGTTAATGCTAAAGCTAGCATTGCAAAAGGTGTAATTTTAAATACTGCTTGTGTAATTGAGCATGAGTGTTTTGTAGATGAGTTTAGCCATATTAGCGTTGGAGCTAAACTAACAGGAAATGTAAAAATAGGAAAGCGTTGTTTTTTGGGAGTTAATTCAAGCGTTATTCCTTGTATGAGTTTAAATGATGATATAACTTTAGGTGCAGGAGCGGTTGTGGTTAAAAACTTAACTTCTAAAGGCATCTATGCTGGAGTTCCTGCTAAGAAAATAAAGGAGGTAAAATGAGGTTTTTTCTATCAGCACCACATATGAGTGGAAAAGAATTAGAATACATACACAAAGCTTTTGAAAGTAATTATATAGCACCTTTGGGTGAGTTTGTTAATGCCTTAGAACAAAGTATTAAAGATTATACAAAAAGTTCTAACGCACTTGCTCTAAATGCAGCCACTGCAGCCATTCATCTAGCTTTAAGAGTTTTGGGTATTAAAGAAGGTGATGTAGTTTTAGCTTCAAGTTTTACTTTCATAGCTTCAGTAGCACCTATTTCTTACATGAATGCTACGCCTGTGTTTATTGATTGTGATGAAACTTATAATTTAGATGTAAATTTATTAAAAAAAGCTATCAAAGAAAGTCCTAAAAAGCCAAAAGCTCTCATTTTAACACACCTTTATGGTAATGCTTCTAAAATGGATGAGATTGTCCAAATTTGTAAAGAAAATGAGATTTTTTTAATCGAAGATGCTGCTGAAGCTTTGGGAAGTTTTTACAAAAATAAAGCTTTAGGTACTTTTGGGGATTTTGGAGTATATTCTTTTAATGGTAATAAAATCATCACAACAGGTGGTGGTGGCATGCTTGTAAGTGAAAATCATACCAATCTTGAAAAAGCAAGATTTTATAGCACTCAAGCTAGAGAAAATTGTCTTCATTATGAGCATAAAGAATATGGTTATAATTATAGAATGAGTAATATCTTAGGTGCAATCGGCACTGCTCAAATGGAAGTTTTAGAAGAAAGAGTAAGTAAAAAGCGTGAAATTTATAGCTGGTATAAAGAATTTTTAAGTGGCACCTTTACTTTTCTAGATGAACTTGAAAATACCAAGTCAAATCGCTGGCTAAGTACTGCTTTACTTGATTTTGATTTAAATAAATTTAATACTTATGAAAAACATTGTATATGTGAAAATAAAAATGTTCAAATTCAAGATAAAATTTTAAAAATCATACAAGTTTTAAAAGATAATAAAATCGAAAGTCGCCCGCTTTGGAAACCAATGCATTTACAAGAACTTTACAAAGGTTGCGATGCTTACTTAAATGGCAATAGTGAGTTTTTCTTTAGCAATGGAATTTGCCTTCCAAGCGCAACTACTATGAGTAAAGCCGATGTAGAGGAAGTTTCTACTTTAATCTTAAACACCTTAAAGGACTAAGATGGATTATAAAAGCAAACGCTTAGGTTTTTTCCTAGGCGCTGATATTTTACTTTTTGTTATAAGTATTTATTTGTCTTTTTCTTTACGCTTTAGTGCAGACATTCCAAGTGAATTTTATGAAGGTATGTTTAAAAGTGCGGTGATTTTGATTTTACTTAAAATCATTTTTCTAGCTTTTTTTAGAATTTATCAAGTTGCTTGGAGATTTTTCTCACTTAATGAAGCACGTAAATTAGTTATCGCTTTAGCTTTAGCTGAACTTGTATTTTTAGCAATTTATTATTTTTATGATGATTTTTTTAATCCTTTTCCAAGAAGCGTTATAGGAATAGACTTTGTTTTATCTTGTATGCTAATTGGAAGTTTGCGTATAAGCAAAAGAATGATAGTTGATTTTAGAAAACCAAAATATAACGAAGAACATCCTTGTATAGTAGTTGGTGCCACTTCAAAGGCTTTGCATTTATTAAAAGGAGCCAAAGAAGGGAGCTTAGGACTTTTTCCTGTAGCTGTGGTAGATGAGCGTAAAAATTTAATAGGTACTTATTGTGATAAATTTATAGTTGAAGAAAAAGAAGCAATTAGAAAATATACCACTGAAGGAATTCATACTGCTATCATTGCTTTAAAACTTGAGCAAGAAGAACTCAAAAAGCTTTTTGATGAGCTTATTGCTTATGGGATTAATGATATAAAACTTTTTTCTTTTACACAAAATGAAGCAAGAGATATAAGCATCGAAGATTTATTAGCACGCAAGCCAAAAGATTTAGATAATGCTTGCGTGATTGATTTTATCAGAGATAAGGTAGTTTTAGTTAGTGGGGCTGGTGGGACTATAGGAAGCGAGCTTTGCAAACAATGCATTAAATTTGGTGCAAAACACTTAATCATGCTTGATCATAGCGAGTATAATTTATATAAAATCAATGAAGAATTAAGCTTGCATAAAGAAAAAATTGAGCCTATTATGATGAGTATATTAGACAAAGAAGCGTTAGAAAAACTTTTACAAGAAAAAAATATAGATTTGATTTTACATGCAGCAGCTTATAAACACGTGCCTTTGTGTGAGCAAAATCCACATTCAGCTATTTTAAATAATATCATAGGTACTAAAAATTTAATCGATCTTGCAAAAACTTACAAGGTTGCTAAATTTGTTATGATAAGCACTGATAAAGCTGTAAGACCAACTAATATCATGGGTTGTACAAAAAGAATTTGTGAGCTTTATGCGCTAAGTTCAAGTTGTGAAAATTTTGAAGTAGCTTGTGTGCGTTTTGGTAATGTTTTAGGCTCAAGTGGAAGTGTTATACCTAAATTTAAAGCTCAAATTGCAGCTAATGAACCACTTACTCTTACTCATCCTGATATAGTGCGTTATTTTATGCTTGTGGATGAAGCTGTACAACTTGTTTTACAAGCTGCGGCTATTGCCAAAGGTGGGGAGTTATTTGTGCTTGATATGGGTGAACCTGTTAAAATCATGGATTTAGCTAAAAAAATGCTTTTACTTTCTAATAAAAAGTTAGAAATTAAAATCACTGGACTAAGAAAAGGTGAAAAACTTTACGAAGAGCTTTTAATCCATGAAGATGATTTGAAAACTCAATATGAAAGTATATTTGTTACCACTAGTGAAATTAAAGATTTAAAAATTTTAAATCAAGAAATAGAAAGATTACTCCAAAGCACAGATCCTGCAAAAGTTTTAAAGGAAATTGTGCCTGAGTTTAATCACAATAAAAATGGAGAGTGATTAAATTCTAATTTTATTTTTAAATGGTATAATATAAACTTTTAATTGATTAATAAAAATAAAAACGATACAATTACACTTTTATGTAATTACATCAAGACAAAGGAAAAAAAGTGAAGTTATTAGTAGTTGATGATAGTTCTACCATGAGAAGAATAATCAAAAACACTCTTGTAAGATTAGGCCACAAAGATGTTTTAGAAGCTGAACATGGAGTTGAAGCTTGGGATTTGCTTTCACAAAATGATGACATAAAAATTTTAATTACTGACTGGAATATGCCTGAAATGAATGGCTTAGAACTAGTAAAAAAAGTAAGAGCGGAAGAAAAATATGCTGATATGCCTATTATCATGGTAACTACAGAAGGTGGTAAGGCAGAAGTTATCACAGCTTTAAAAGCAGGTGTAAATAACTATATTGTAAAACCTTTTACACCTCAAGTATTAAAAGAAAAACTTGAAGATGTTTTAGGAACAAACGAAGGCTGATTATAAGTTTTTATGCAAACACATTATTACGAACTTTTTTTTCAAACAGATAAGGAATATTTAGATTTATTCCTTGATCTTGTTTTTTCTCTAGATATAGATGCCATAGAAGAAAAGAATGATGGCGTTTATATACGATCAGAAGAAGATATAAAACTCATTCAAATAGCCTTGCAAAGCTTTCATCAAAAATTATGTGAAAAATTTAACACTAAGATTTATTTTCATTCTACTTTAGAAAAAAAAGAAAATAAAAACTGGATAGAAGAGTATAAAAAAGGCATACAAGCTTTAACCATTGACAATATCCACATTCACACGACTTGGCAAGAAGCTATACAAGATAAAATCAATATCATTATAGACCCTGCCCTAGCTTTTGGCTCAGGACATCATGAAAGCACTTACACTTGTATAGAATTTTTACAAAAATACACAGATGATTCTAAATTTTGCTTAGATGTAGGCTGTGGAAGTGGGATTTTAAGTATCATCATGGCAAAGCTTGGAGCTAAAGTGCAAGCTTGTGATACAGACGAGCTAGCCGTAGTTGCAAGCAAGGAAAATGCAAAATTAAATCAAGTTAGCTTTGATGATATTTGGGTAGGTTCTATTAATAAAAGCTTACATAAATATGATATAGTTGTGGCAAATATCATTGCTGATATTTTAATCATACTAGAAAAAGATCTTAAAGAAAAAACCAAAGAAGGTGGAATTTTAATCTTATCTGGTATTTTAAACAAATATGAAGAAAGAATTAAAGATAAATTCAAAGATTTGACTTTGTTAGAATGTAAACACAAAGGAGAGTGGTTGAGTTTAGCTTACAAAAAGGAAACAAAATAATGAATAAAAAACCAAACGAACCAAAAGATAATCCAAACAATAATAGCTTTTTTAATAAAAATCCTATTTTTATTTTCGCTATTTTTGCCATTGTGATGATTCTTTTATTTAAAGGATTTTCAGATGATGGTAGCATGGGTATTATGGGCGGAGAAAATACCAAAAAAGTTACTTATTCTGAATTAAAAACTTTAATTGAAAACAATCAAATTGCCCAAGTTAACATAGGTCAAACTACCATAAAAGCAGTGTCTAAAGCAGGAAATATGGTATATATTACTAAAAAAGTTCCAAATGATGCTACTTTTGTGCCTTTACTTGATTCAAAAGGCGTTTCTTATGGAGCTTTTAATGAAAGTAATTGGTTTATAGATATCTTGCTTTCTTGGGTTTTACCGGTATTTATTTTCTTTGGTATATGGATGTTTTTAGCCTCTCGTATGCAAAAAAATATGGGCGGATCTATACTTGGTATAGGAAGCTCCAAAAAGCTTGTAAATTCAGAAAAACCAAAAGTTAAATTCAATGATGTTGCAGGTGTTGAGGAAGCAAAAGAAGAAGTTAAAGAAATAGTTGATTTTCTAAAATATCCTGAAAGATATATCAATCTTGGAGCAAAAATTCCAAAAGGACTTTTGCTTGTAGGCCCTCCAGGTACCGGTAAAACTTTACTTGCAAAAGCAGTGGCAGGAGAAGCTGATGTACCATTTTTTAGCGTCTCAGGTTCATCTTTCATAGAAATGTTTGTGGGTGTTGGAGCTAGTAGGGTTAGAGATTTATTTGAAAATGCTAAAAAAGAAGCTCCAGCTATTGTATTTATAGATGAAATTGATGCTATAGGCAAATCACGTGCAGCAAGTGGTATGATGGGTGGAAATGATGAAAGAGAGCAAACTTTAAATCAACTTCTAGCAGAAATGGATGGCTTTGGTACTGAAAGCTCGCCAGTAATCGTACTAGCAGCGACAAACCGTCCTGAAGTCTTAGATGCAGCATTACTTAGACCGGGACGTTTTGATAGACAAGTTTTGGTAGACAAGCCTGATTTTAAAGGCAGATGTGATATTTTAAAAGTTCATATGAAAGATGTTAAAATTTCACCTGAAGTAAAAGTAGAAGATATCGCAAGATTAACAGCAGGTCTTGCAGGTGCTGATTTAGCAAATATCATTAACGAAGCAGCTTTACTTGCAGGTAGAGATTCTAAAAAACATGTAGAACAAAAAGACTTAGTTGAAGCAGTAGAAAGAGCTATAGCAGGACTTGAGAAAAAATCACGTAGAATTAATGATAAAGAGAAAAAAATCGTAACTTATCATGAATGTGGCCATGCTTTAATCGCTGAAACCACAAAAGGTGCTAAAAAAGTAAGTAAAGTTTCTGTTATACCGCGTGGTTTAGCAGCTTTAGGATATACGCTCAATACTCCTGAAGAAAATAAATTTTTAATGCAAAAACATGAGCTTTTGGCTGAAGTTGATGTACTTTTAGGTGGACGTGCAGCTGAAGAAATTTTCATTAAAGAAATTTCAACCGGTGCAAGCAATGACCTTGAACGTGCAACTGACATCATAAAAGCTATGATTTCTATGTATGGTATGAGTGAAATTGCAGGTTTAATGGTGCTTGAAAAACAAAGAAATACTTTCTTAAGTGGTGGACAAACTATCAAAGATTATTCTGATAAAATGGCTCAAGATTTAGATGAGTATGTGAAGAAAACCTTAGATGAACGCTATGCGGGTGTAAAAGAAATTTTAAAAACTTATAGCGGTGCTATAGAAGTAATGGTACAAGCACTTTATGAAGAAGAAACTATTGATGGTACTAAAGTAAGAGAGATTATTAAAAACTATGAAGAAGAAAACAATCTTCCAACGCGCTTAGAAGAAAAAGAGCAAGAAGTTACTAAGGATAACTAATGAAAACAAATTTTATTGCAAAGGCTGGCTGGAATTTACTTATAATTCTAGCTATAGTTTTTGCAATAGCTCAATTTATATGGGGATTTTCTTGGCTTTTATGGTGTATTTTTATACTTTTTGCTTGCCTTTTTAGAGCTAGTAAAATCGATTATATAGCAGATCCAAATACTATCATAGCTCCTATAGAAGGAAAAATAAAATGCATTAAAACAAGCTCATATAAAGAGCTTGGCGAATGCATAGAAGTGCAAATTATAAACAATATCATCCATCAAGGCAGCATCATAGCTCCACTTAATATGGATATAGAAGAAACTAGACCAAGACACGGACTTTTTTTATGTCCATTTATGAAAAATACAAATTTAATGGGCGAAAGAATGCTATTTTTAGCACGTTCTAAAGGCAAACAATGGGCATTACGCATCATTTTTGGCGCCTTAAATAGAAAAGTTCATATTGATGATTTTGGTCATCATTTAAACCATGGACAAAATATAGGTTTTATGTTTGATGGCAGTGTGAGTTTATTGCTTCCAAAAGATACTAGAATTTGCGTAAATGAAAACGATAAAGTACGCATTGGTGCATTGGTAGGGTATTTAAATCCATGAATTTTAAACTAATTTATATTTTACCTAATCTTTTTACAGCTGCTTCCATATTTTTAGGCATTATTTCAGTGATTGCTTCTATTAATCAAAATTTTGATAAAGCATTAATTTATATCATTTTATCATTAATTTGTGATGGTTTAGATGGACGCGTTGCAAGAGCTACTAATTCTACTTCTAAATTTGGAGTTGAGTTTGACTCACTAGCAGATTTAATAGCCTTTGGTGTTGCACCTGCTATGCTTTTTTATATGAGTATAGGTTATGAATATGATCGTTTTGGCTCCTTAATAGCTGGTTTATTTGTAGTTTTTGGCGCTATACGCTTAGCAAGATTTAATGTCACCACAGGTACTTATGAACCTTCAGTTTTTATAGGACTTCCTATACCAACAGCTGCAGTTGTAAGTGCTTTATGGGTAAGTGCTTATTTATATTATGATTTTTTACGTGATTTTTCTTTGATGATAGTATGTATTCAAATGCTTTTAGCTTTTTTAATGGTAAGCAATATAAGATATCCAAGTTTTAAAAAAATTGATTTAAAACGGGCAAATGTTTTAAAAGTATTAATCCTTTTAGTAATCTTATTTTCCATGCTTTATTTGTATTTTTTAGAAAGTGCGTTAATCGTCGCAAGCTTATATGTACTTTATGGAATCATTCGAAGCTTTTTTACTCTAGCTCGTAAATTTAAAAAAGATTAAAATTTTATTTTCACTTCACTTTTTAACAATATACTTCTCATTATTTTCAAAAAGGAGTAAAAATGAATAAAAACAAATTATTCAGACAAATTCACATTTACATTAGCTTATTTTTCTTACCACTAGCATTTTTATATGCTGTTACTGGTTTTGCTTATATAGCTGGTTTTGATGGGGAAAGTGGAGCTAAAATTCAAACTCAAAAAGTTCAAGCTATTATCCAAGAAGGCGCTGAAGCTGAATTTTTAATTGATTTTTTAAAGAAAAATAACTTAAAACTTCCTTCATCTTTAGAACCAAAACTTAACAAAAAAGGCGATGGAATAGAGCTTGGCACTATAAACTATACTGCAAGTATTGTCAAAATAGATGAAAATAATTATGAAATTATCACAAAAGAAAGAAGTTTACTTGGAAATATGATTTTACTTCACAAAGATAAAGGTATGTGGTATTTTTCTGTTCTTGGACTAGCTTTTGCACTTGCTATGATAATCCTTTATATTTCAGGACTTTTAATCACTATCATAGCTATACGCAAAGACAGGGGCAAACAAATCGCAGTTTTAGGTGCTGGTTTTGTTATAACTTTAATTATAGCTTATCTTAGTGTATAAATTTAAGGTATATCTTATAATCAATAAGATATACTTTCCCTTTTAATACGGACAGATGGGTGAGTGGCTGAAACCACACCCCTGCTAAGGGTGCAGATCTTAACGGGTCTCGAGGGTTCAAATCCCTCTCTGTCCGCCACCTTATAAAATTCATTTCCTTTCATCTATTTTAATAATTTTTACTGTTATAATTATAATAAATTTAAAGGCAAGCTTCACATACTATGCAAATTTATGCTTCTATTGATTTGAAATCTTTTTACGCTTCAGCTGAATGTGTTTTAAGAAATTTAAATCCTTTAACAACCAATCTCATTGTAGTAGATGAATCAAGAACAGATAAAACCATCATACTAGCAGTTTCACCTGCACTAAAAACTTACAATATACCTGGTAGATTAAGACTTTTTGAGTTTAAACAAAAAATCCACTCAATCAACCAAGAAAGATTAAAACAAACTCAAAAACACTGCTTTAAAGCTAAAAGTTTTGATACATTAGAACTTAAAAATGATTTAAATTTAGAACTAGATTACATCATCGCCAAGCCCAGAATGGCTACTTATATAGAATTTAGCACAAAAATATACAGTATTTATTTGAAGTATTTTGATGCAAAAGATATCCATATATACTCTATTGATGAAGTTTTTATTGATCTTAGTTCTTATCTTGAAAAATACAAACTTTCAGCTTATGAGTTACTTACTAAGGTTTTACTTGATATTTTACACACAAGTAAAATCACTGCAACAGCAGGTATAGGCACAAATTTATACTTAGCTAAAATTGCTATGGATATACTTGCTAAAAGACAACAAGTAGATGAAAATGGCTTGCTTATAGCCTTTTTAGATGAAAAATTATACAGATATAAATTATGGCAGCATAAACCTTTAAAAGATTTTTGGCGTATAGGTAAAGGCATTGCCTTAAAACTTGCAAATTTAAACATTCATACTATGGGAGATCTTGCAAGATTTTCTTTAAAACACGAAGCTTTGCTTTATAAACACTTTGGTGTTAATGCTGAATTATTAATCGATCATGCATGGGGTATTGAAACTTGCACGATGAAAGATATTAAAAATTACAAATCACAAAATCACTCTAAAGTCATGGCTAAGGTTTTACCTTTTGCATATGATAATAATCAAACAATAAAGGTTTTAAAAGAACTTGTCGATCATTTAGTGCTTGAACTTATACAAAATAACCTTAAAACAAATCATATCACGCTAGATATACAATATGATAAAAGCAATTTAGAAAATTCAAACCTTTTAGCTTCTTATAAAGGAGCTATTGCTAAAGATAATTATGGAAGAACTATACCTAAAAATGCTCATGGAAGTATAAATTTAGAAAATTTTACCCATTCTTTAAAAATCATCAATAAAAAAGCCTTGGAACTTTTTTATAAAATCAGCAATAAAAACTTAAGCATTAGAAAAATCAGCTTAAGTTTAAATAATATCACAGATAAAGCTCAAGAAAATTTCCAAGAATTAAATTTATTTAGTGATTTTAATGCAATTTTGCAAGAAAAAAATCAACTTGAAAAAGAAGAAAAACTTCAAAAAGCAAGACTTCAAATCATGCAAAAATTTGGTAAAAAGGCTATTTTAAAAGCTTCAAGCTTGGATGATGAGACTAAAGAAATTACTTCTTTAATAGGAGGTCATAATGCATGATGATTATAAAGATATAATAAATATAAAATATCAAAAATCAAAACAATTCCCACCAATACCAAGAGAAAAAAGAGCGGCGCAATTTGCTCCATTTTCAGTGCTAAATGGTTTTAGTAAAGCGATTTTAAAAACGCAAAAAGATATGGAAAAAGCATTAGAAAATAGCAAATATCAAGAAGAAAGCTAAGTTCTTCTTGATAAAATTTTATTTTGTATTAGAGTATTTTTCAAACTCTCCACTTTCATCAATTTCATTGCCATAAAGTTTGTGTAATTCATAGTAGTATTTTACAAATTCCTTACACTCTTCATCAAGTGGTAAAAACACCTCATCTTCTAAAACACAAAACTCATCTAAATAATTTTTAGCATCTTCTTTTAACATATAATGTCTTGCTAATTTATAGTAATTTTGCATAAACACAGCTTTAAAGGCTTCATAAGCTTCTTCATCAAATTTAATGTTTAATTTCTCATTTGCAAAAGATAACACCCCTGATTTAAACAACAATGATAAATGAATCAAACCTTCTGTATAATAAGGCTTAACCTCCTCTACTCTTTGCCAAGCAATCAATCCTATAGCCCTTTTAATAAGCTCATAAAATACAGGAAGCTTTAAATCATCTTCTTCATGTAAAAAGAAATTCACAAGCCCACCCGCAGTAGCTTTAAACTCTTCTATATTTTTAAACACACCACTTTCATTCATTTTCTTTTCGCTATCATTTGCCACAAAGAAAATATGCCCAAACTCATGACCTATGGTAGAAACTTCATAAATTCTTTTCCATAATTTTTCATTGTAAAATAAAATTTCTCTACCATAATCTAAAAATTCTTTTTCAAATACCATAGAAGAAAGCTTCATAAAAGGCTTGGTTTTAGCATTTTCATAAACATAATTTAAAAAAGCAAAGATCTTTTTGCCTGCTATATTGCTTACATACTCATCATTTGGTACTACTTGAGCAGAAAAAAGTCCCTTAAGCTCTGCTCCATAAAAAATCATAGGCATACAAATATAAAGCTGAGTTTTCTCAAGATTAAAATTTACCTCATCAAACAAAGCTTCATCTTCTTCATCTAAATTTGCATACACCATTGCAAAACTTTCTTTGATTTTATCTTTAAACTCACTCCCATTAAAATCACTCATATCTTCTAAGCGTATATCCCACTCAAGTGCTACTGCATGCGTATAAGAGTCTTCATAATATTCTAAAGGATGGCCAATTTGCAATGGACATTTTACTTCCATCCATGCAAGCTCTGCTTCTTGCCATTTTTTAACCACTTCATTATTATCTTTTTCACAAAATGCAAATTTTAATCTTTCTATATAGTCAATATAAGCATTTTTTTCATCATCTAACGCACAATTTCTTAGTTTTTCTAAAAGTTTATCAAACTCATATTCAAGCTTTAAAACCTCATTTTCAAAAGCCTTTGCATAAGGTAAAAATCTCCAAAGTGTTCCTATTTTAACTAAAGCTCCATAGCTTCTTTCACAAATTTCACCATCTTGATTAAGCTGATAAAGCTCATTTTGCTTTAAAAACTCCAAAGCATCGCTTAAATTTGGAAATTGTTCTTTTAAGATTTTATTATTTGTATCTAAAATTTGCTTACTCCAAACAAGCTCAAAAGAATTCATAACTACACCTATATTATGCACACCTTGAACTAAAGCCAAATAAAACTCATCAAGTAAATTTTTACTCTTAATCTCATCAATTAAATCTTGATGTTCTACTTCATAAAAGGCTCTTACCAAAGAAAAAACTTTATATTTTATTTGAGAAATTTCTTCTTCATTTAAACCTTTTTTCTCAAGCTCTTGGACTAAATTTTCCTCTTTTAAATCCACCAAACGACGCAACATTGCCAAAACATTGCTTTTTTCGTTTTCAAGATTAGTTAGTTCTAAAGCTCTATCTATCAAAGGATGACTTTGATTAGTTTGAAGTATATTATAAAGACTATTGATATTTTGTTTCCTATTTTTCACAATTTTTGCTATTTGCTTAAAATCATTCATTTTTTACCTTTCTTTATTTTTAAAACTTAATTATAATGTTTTTTTTAAAACACAAGGAGAATGTATGAAAGATATGGGAGAACCTAAGCTAAGAGTTATAGCTATGCCAAGCAATACAAACCCCGCTGGTAATATCTTTGGTGGTTGGATCATGTCACAAATTGATCTAGCCGGAGCCATTGCTGCAAGAGAACTTTCCCCACAAAGAGTTGTCACGGTTGCGGTAGATAAAATCATTTTTAAAGAGCCAATTTTCGTAGGTGATTTGGTATCTTGCTATGCAAAAATCATCAAAGCAGGTAATACATCCATCACCGTAGAAGTAGAAGTAGTTACTCAAAGAGCTAATGAATATGGCCGTGTGTATTGTATGCATGTAACTTCAGCTGTAGTAACTTATGTGAGCGTAGATAAAGATGGAAATAAATTTCCTATTGATGCGGATTTAAAAAGATTGCACGGCTTTTAATATGTTTTATTGTATTTTTAAAAAACTTTTTATATCATCACAAAAAACTTTCTAAGGCTTATATATGCGTGGATATAAAATATTTTCTGGTTCGGCAAATGAAGAATTTGCTAAAAAAATCTCAAAATACCTTTCATTGCCTCTAAGCAATGCGGGTGTAAAGCGTTTTAGCGATGGTGAAATTAGCATTCAAATAGATGAGAGCGTGCGTGGTAAAGATGTGTTTATCATTCAAAGTACTTGTGCTCCAACAAATGATAATCTAATGGAACTTTTAATCATGACAGATGCTCTGCGCCGCTCAAGTGCAAGCTCTATCACAGCTATCATCCCTTATTTTGGCTATGCTAGGCAAGATAGAAAAGCAAGCCCTAGGGTGCCTATTACTGCAAAATTAGTAGCAAATCTTATAGAATCAGCAGGAGTAGATAGAGTAGCTACCATAGACTTACATGCTGGACAAATTCAAGGCTTTTTTGATATACCTGTGGATAATCTTTATGGAAGTATTATTTTTAATGATTATATTAAAAATAAAAACTATAAAAACCCTATCATCGCAAGTCCTGACATAGGTGGTATAGCAAGAGCTAGAAGCGTAGCAAAAGCTTTAGGACTTGATATCGTTATAGTAGATAAAAGACGCGAAAAAGCTAATGAAAGCGAAGTGATGAATGTCATCGGAGATGTAAAAGATAAAGAAGTGATTTTAGTAGATGATATCATCGATACAGCAGGAACCATAGTAAAAGCTGCTGAAGTATTTAAAAGCAAAGGCGCAAAGTCAGTCATAGCTTGCTGTACTCACCCTGTGCTTAGCGGCGTAGCTTATGAAAGAATAGCCAAAGATGCGCTTGATGAGCTAGTAGTAACTGACACTATACCTTTAAAACAACAAATGGATAAAATCAAAGTCTTAAGCGTAGCACCTATTTTTGGTGAGGTAATACGCAGAGTTTATCACAATGAAAGTGTGAATTCTTTATTTGTATAAATTCTTTGCAAGGATTACCTTGCAAAGAAAATCTAAACTTCAAATAATTCTACAATTTTATATTAATTAAAACTATATTTTGCTATAATTAACAAATTATTATTAATTAAGGAGTTATTATGATTAAAAATTTAATCTTAAATTTTGGTAGAACTATACTTGATATAGCGGCTGCATTAAGCTTTATTATAGCGATTATTTATTCTATTGCGCTGATGTTTACTCTAGGATTTATAGTAGGTCTAGTAACACTTGTTGGATCTTTGGTTGCGATATTTTTAAGCTTTTTTGTAATTTATCTTGTCATAGATATAAGAGATGCACTAGTTAATAAAAACTAAATTACTGGTGGAGACGAGGGGAATTGAACCCCTGTCCAAAAATAAAACAACCACGGCATCTACATGCTTAGCAAAGGTGAAAATTTCATCTAGCCAAACTCACCTTCCAAAATTTCAAGCTAGACTAAGACTTTAACTTCAATCAAAACTTGTCAAATTTCAATCTACACTATCAAAAATGACCAAATTCTAAGCTAGATAGTATCACTTAAAATTCAGGCTCAACTGAACTTACGCAGCTTTAGCGTAAGCAGGAGCAAATTTAACGTTGTTTGCGTTTAATTTTAATTTGAGCTTTATACGCTTTGCTCAAAGCGACATGCCACCAAGGCCACTCTACTCCTGTCGAAGCCAAGTCGTCCCCATTATTTAGAAATTTTATCTGGAACATTTGCAATTTGAGGGTTAAATACGCTTAAAAAAGAAGCATTTTTTTCATAATCACTGCAATATCTATCAAGCTGCTCACCCACTAAAAACATCCAATCCACAAATTCATCGCTAGCAGGCCCATCAAATTTAGCTGCTTCTTGCATAATTTCCTCACAAAATGTGCAAAAATTTGCAATCTCATCTAAATTTAATCTTTTAGCAGCCCAAACCACGTTGTGGATATTTTGCTCTAAGTCTTTTAAAGCTTCTTTGTATTTTGAGCTATCACTGCTTAGCTTTACTATCAAAGGCTCTAAAACATCGCAAAGACTTCTAAAAAAATACAAAAAGCGCTCGATTTCTTCAAGCTCGTAATCTAACTCTAATTGCTCTAAAATTCCCATAAAAACTTCTATAATCTAAGTTTAAATGTTTATTTTAGCAAATTTTAGATAAAATTAAAATTTCTTACAAAATAAAATGGAAAAAATATGGATAGAATCGTAGAGATTGAAAAATTCTCCCCTGATGAAACTTATGAAACAAGCCTTAGACCTTCAAATTTTGACGGCTACATAGGACAAGAAAACATTAAAAAAAATTTAGAAATTTTCATCAAAGCTGCTAAAAAAAGAAATGAATGTCTAGATCATATCCTTTTTAGTGGGCCTGCAGGACTTGGTAAGACAACTTTAGCAAATATTATCTCATATGAAATGAATGCAAATATCAAAACTACCGCTGCACCCATGATAGAAAAAAGCGGGGATTTAGCTGCGATTTTAACTAACCTTAGTGAAGGAGATATTTTATTTATCGATGAAATTCATCGCTTAAGCCCTGCCATAGAAGAAGTGCTTTACCCTGCTATGGAAGATTTTCGTCTTGATATCATCATCGGCAGTGGACCTGCTGCACAAACAATCAAAATCGATTTGCCCAAATTTACTTTAATAGGTGCTACTACAAGAGCAGGTATGCTAAGCAATCCTTTACGCGATCGCTTTGGTATGCAATTTCGCTTGGAATTTTATAAAAATGAAGAGCTTGCTATCATTTTAGAAAAAGCAGCTCTAAAGCTTAATAAAACTTGTGAAAAAAAAGCTTCTTTAGAAATAGCCAAACGCAGTCGCTCAACCCCAAGGATTGCTTTAAGATTGCTTAAGCGTGTAAGAGACTTTGCTGATGTAAATGATGAGGAAATCATTAGCGAAAAAAGAGCTAAAGAAGCGCTTGATTCTTTAGGGGTAAATGAGCTTGGTTTTGACGCGATGGATTTAAGGTATTTAGAGCTTTTAACTGAAGCTAAAAGAAAACCTATAGGACTTTCTAGTATAGCTGCAGCATTAAGTGAGGATGAAAACACCATAGAAGATGTGATAGAGCCATATTTACTAGCAAATGGTTATATAGAAAGAACAGCCAAAGGTCGTATTGCAAGCTTAAAAAGTTTTGATGTTTTAAAATTAAAATACAACAAGGGTTTATTTGATGAAAAGTAGTAATTTTTTCTTAATTAGCTTTATTTTATTTATTTTATTTTGGGTGCTTTTTTTATTTAAACCTTTTTTGATGAATATAGCCATAGCAAGTTTAATGGCTGTTTCTACTTCTAATGTTAATGTTAAATTCTTAAATATATTCAAAGGTAAAAAAGTCATAGCAGCAGCAGCTACCACTGCTTTTATGTTAGCTTTATTTTTTATACCTTTTGTATATGCTATTATAGAACTTGCAAAAGCAGCTAGCGGTTTTAATATAAGTTATATTCATAATACCATAGAATATTTTAAAAATTATTCTTTGCACCTACCTGAATCTCTAAGCTTTATAGAACCAAAAATCAAAGAAGCGCTAGCAAGTATTGATTTAAATTCCATCTCTAAAGATGTTTTAACCTATCTTTCAAGCGCAACTAAATTTGGGACTAAATTTCTAACTGATATGGTGTTAATTTGTGTGTTTTATTTCTTTGCTAATCTTTATGGAGCCCAACTCATTGGCTATATCAAAACCATAGTACCTATGAAAAAAGAAGAAACTCAAGGCATTTTAAGTGAAGTGAGTAATGTAATGTCTGTTGTGTTTTATTCTATGGTGCTAAATGCCATTTTGCAAGGAGTGCTTTTTGCTATCATTACTAAATTTTATGGTTATGATGCGATTTTAATGGGGATATTATTTTGCTTTAGCTCTTTAATCCCTGTTGTAGGCGGGGCATTAGTTTATGTGCCTGTTTCTTTATATGAATTTGCCAATAACAATCTAAGCGGTGCTTTAGTGATTTTCATTTATAGCGTGGTAATGATATCTTTTATCGCAGATACTTTAGTAAAACCTTATATCATTAAATGGATTAATGAAAAACTTGTTCAAATTCCAACGCAAATTAACGAACTTTTAATTTTCTTTGCGATGATAGCAGGAATTTCAAGTTTTGGTTTTTGGGGTATTATCCTTGGACCTGCTATTTTAACTTTCTTTATTTCTACTTTAAAATTATATGTGATTTTAAAAGAAAAGCATTTTGTATAAAAGCGATTATTTTTCAATAATCGCTAAAATTTCTTCTTCGCTTGTGAATTTTTTATTATATTTTATCACTAAAAATTTAGAGTTTTTATACACATCTAAAACTCCATTTATGCCTTTAATCATATTTAAATCATGTTTTGTTTCTAAAGATAAATAGACATTTTTAAAATCTGCTGGACTTTGTAAAAACAAAAGCAACACAAACCAAATCAAAGACAAAGCTATCAAAATAAAAGCAAGAGAAACTAAACTAAAATGGTGTAAAAAATACCCTCCAACAACACCACCTAAAAAGCTTCCAAAATAGCCAAAAGCATTAAACACACCCAAAGCTGCACCTTTTTCATTTACCTTAGCAAATTTACTCGCACAGCTTTGCATAATAGGCTCATGTAAATTAAATCCTATAAAAAACACTACAACACCCACCATAAACACTAAAGCATTATGCGAAAAAGCAAATATAATATAAGCAATGATAAAAAATGCCACACCTAAAAGCAATATCTCTTTACTTAAGCCTCTTTTTTCTCCCAAAGATCCTGATAAACCCATAGCTAAAAACCCAAGCACCATAGAGCTAACATAAACATGCCATAAATTCTCACTTGGATAATTAAACTCATGCACCAAAACCAAAGGAATACTTAAAAACGCAATACTCATAAGCATTTTTTGCATACAATTAGTAAGATTCATCAAAGCTAAGTTTTTTTCTTTTAAAAGTTTTTTTAATGGGGTTTTAGTATTTTCATGTACTATTGTATGCTCTTTTGGTACAACGCTAAATAAAAGCACGATACAAATTAAACTCAAAATCGCACTTAAATCAAACAAACTTGAAAGTCCAAATTTAGCACTCATTAAAGGAGAAAGCACCAAAGAAGCTGCAAAAGAAAGTCCTATAAATGAACCCATGATAGCCATAGCCTTACCACGATTTTCTTCATTAATAAAATCGCTTATCATAGCAGTAGCTACTGCTCCTATGGCTCCTGCACCTTGTAAAAGCCTTCCAAACATCATCGTATAAATATCATCAGCATATGAACATACCAAAGAACCTATAATAAACACCACAAGTCCTATTAGCATAGTTTTTTTACGCCCTATTTTATCTGAAATGATTCCAAAAGGAACTTGCAATGCCATTTGAGTTAGAGCATACACACCTACCAAAAGCCCTACTAAAAACTCATTGGCTCCTTTTAAATTTAAAGCATATAAACTTAAAACCGGCAAAACTATAAACAATCCAAAAAATCTAGTTCCTACAATAAAAGACAAAGGTAAAACGGTTTTTAACATCTTTTCTCCTTATAAAGGATAATTTTACTATGATTTTGATAAACTTTTTTTAAAGTCAAAACAAAAAGAGTAATTTATGAAGAAAAAATTGAAAATCATTCTAGCAACTTCTAACGCACACAAAGTAGAAGAAATCAAAAAATTTTTAACTACTTATGAAATTTATGCCTTAAATGAAATCATCACCCCTTTTGAAATCATCGAAGATGGCACGAGTTTTAAAGAAAATGCTTTGATAAAATCTAAAGCTATTTTTAATGCTTTAGGCAAAAAGCAAGATGAATTTATCACCTTAAGTGATGATAGCGGTATAAGCGTAGAGGCTTTAGACAATGCACCGGGGATTTTTTCTGCAAGATACTCTCAAGAAGGCACTGATGAGGCCAATAGAAACAAACTCATCCAAGCCTTACATGAAAAAAATCTACATCAAAGTAAAGCTTTTTACACTGCAGCCATAGCCATAAGTTCAAAATATGGACATTTTAGTACGCATGGATATATGCATGGCCTTGCTATTGATACTCCAAGGGGTAATAGTGGCTTTGGATATGATCCTTTATTTATCCCAAAAGGTTTTGATAAAACCTTAGGTGAATTAGATGAGCAAGTAAAATTAAAAATTTCACACCGCTCGCAAGCACTAATGTTTGCTACTTACATCTTAAGAGCATTAGAAAAAATGGAGCATTAATGAAACAATTTATAAAATATATGCTTATTGCTTTTGGGCTTTATGTGATTTGGATGTTGCTTTATTATAATTTTGCTTAAGATAATGATAGCTTAAAATAAAACTTGGTAATAAAAAAAGCGAACCAAATAAAAGCAAACTCATAGCCAAAACTGTAAGCAAGCCAAAATAAATCGTCGGGATAAAATTACTACTAATCATCACTAAAAAGCCTAAGATAATCGTAACGCTAGTATAATAAATCGCACTTCCTATACCTATATGTGAAGCTTTTATAGCCTCTTCTAAGCTTTTATGTTTTAATTCTTCTTTAAAACGATGAATATAATGAATCATATCATCAACCCCTATTCCTATACAAATAGCAGCTATGGTAATACTCATAATATCAAGTGGTATATTGAAAACACCCATTAAGCCAAATACCAAAGCCAAAGGTATGAGATTGGCCAAAATCGCTACAAAAGCATAAACAAAACTTCTAAAAATCACCACAAATAAAGCAAAAATCACAAGCACCACAAAGGCTAAAGTGTCAAATTGTGATGAAAAAAGACTTTGAAGCATATTATTATACAAAGGCATAATACCACTGATTTTAACCTCTACATTATCTTTTTGTAAAAGTTCTTTTAAGTCTTTTTCAAGCTGTTTTAAAAAAGCATCGCGTCTTAAATTTGGATCACTATCTAGCATACGCACGCTAAATCGCAACTCATTATTTTCTACACTTACAAAAGGGGTTAAAACTTGCTTTTTAAAATTCTCATCTAAATTTTCATATAAAAACGCTAAAGCAAAATCATCTAAAGCCTTACCATCATTAATACTTTTTCCAAGCTCTAGCAAACTTTGCAAGCTAAGCACAGAACCTACATATTTTTGCTTACTTAAAAACTCATGAACCTTAGCAGCTATTCTTGTTTTTTCACTACTAAAAAAATACCTATCATCTTTAGCTAAATCATCAAATTCTTGCTCAAACTCATCTAAGCTTTCATTTTGTTTTGGATCTTGCTTAAACTTAACAATCACATCTAAAGGCATAGTTCCGCCTAGCTCTTTATCTATAATCAACAAACCTTGTTTAATCCTAGAACTATCTTTAAAATAACTCACAAAGCTATTTTCTACTTTAATTTGTAAAATTCCATACAAAGCAAAAGCCACACAAAATAAACTTATGCCATAGATCACTTTTCTATGTTTTAAACTTGCATTTGCACAAAAACTTAAAAATTTCAACGAATTTTGATTAAGCTCTTTAAAATTTAAACGTGGCATTAGTACCAAAATACTTGCAAAATAAATATAAGCTAAAATCAAACTCACGCTAATACCAAGACTCATCATAATGCCAAGTTTGATAATAGGCTCAATATCTGAAAAGACAAAACTTAAAAACCCAACAACTGTGGTTAAAATAGCAAAAAAACTAGGACTTGCTTTATCAAGCAAGGTTGAGAGTAAAAGCTTATAAACGCTAGCTTTTGGGTGTTTGTGTAAATTTTCTATAAAATGCACGATTAAGTGTATCACAACAGAAACGGTGATAATAAGCACTAAAGCTACATAGTTTGAAGACACCACAGTAATATCAAAGCCCAAAAGTGCGAAAATCCCGCTTGAAGTAAAAAGCGAAACCACACAAATTCCCAAAGCCAAAAACACCAAGCGCAAAGAGCCAAAAAACCACCAAAGCGCTATAAATAAAAGCCCTATTAAACTAAGACCATAAATTTTTAAATCACTTTTTACATAATTAATCATATCATTAGCGATCATTTCTACACCGCCAAGGTGCAAAAAGTCTCCATTTTGACTATATTTAGATACTATTTTAGTAATTTCTTCTAATCTTTTGGCACTAAATTCTCTTGAGTTTTCTTGGTGTTTTTTAATCAAGGCTCTAAAATGCTCTTTTTCATTTTCACTTTTTGCATTATCTCTTGAATTAATCAAGTCATTATAAACAAGATCAGGTGCTAGATAAATCAAAATTCCTGTTGTTTTTCCATCTTTTGAGATGATATTATTTTTATAAAAGGGTTGGTTTAAAATTTCTTTTTTAGCTAGATTAACATCCACATCTTGACTAAAAATATTAGGTATATTTTGGATAAGCTCTTTTAACTCTTTACCTTTAGAACTTGCAAGTAAAGGCGCATTAGTGATAGAAAATACCTTTTGCACACCATTGATTTTTTCTAAATCAAGAGTTAAATTTTTTATAGTTTCTAAATTTTCTTTAGCAAAAATATCTTTATCTTTAGGAGCAAAAGCAAGCATTAAAAAATTATCATTGCCATAACGTGCTGAAACTTCTCTATATAGTTTCAAACCCTCATCATGCTCTAAAAGCAAGCTTTCAGCACTTGCATCAACACTTAAATTTTTAGCAAAAAAACTAAAAAATATACAAAAGATTAAAGTAATCCCCAAAGTTAGCTTTGGGAAATTAAGAAAGATTTTTAAAATTTTACTTAGCATTATTTAGAAAAATCAACACTAGAAAGCTTTTCAAGCAAGGTTTTAAAATCGCCATTTTGTAAGACATCTTTAAATTGTGAGCGATAAGTTTGTATAATACTTATACCAAAAATATCTACATCATAAATTTGCCAATCATTATTTTTATCATAAAATTTAAAAATTACAAAATTTTCTTTGCCATCTACTATCATAGAAGTTTTCAAAAAAGCTCTTTTATTTTTTTCTTCTAAATTAATCACTTTTAATTTTTGAGAATCATACAAAGCAAGCTTATCTGTGAAACTTTTTTTAAGGTTTTTTTCAAAAGCTTTGTTAAATTCATTTTTTTCATTTTCACTTAATTTTTCATATCTTGTAGAAAGACTAAGCTTAGCCATAAGCTCATAATCAAAAACACCATCAAATAAAGCAAAGATTTTTTCCGCCGCTTTAGCTTTATCGTTTTTATTTTGATCTAAAATTTTTAAGCTCTCATCAATTTTTTCTTGCATAGTTTTAGAAATATCTTGCAAATTTAAAGCGAATGCAAATACTACACTAAAAAGCAAAACTATGATTTTTTTCATTTTATCTCCTTATTTGATGAGTTCTTGGCGTCTTTGTTCATACGCATCGCGTATAAAAGTATAATAATCTACACTATTTTGGTAAATATCATCTATTTTTTCATACTCAAAACTTAATTCATTGAGTTTTAATGCAGCATTTACGCCTGCTCCAACCCAAAAATTCTCAATATATCCCTCAGGCACCATAAACCAATTTACAGGCAAAGCTAAAGCATCTCTTACATTATAAGGACCTAAAAGTGGAAGCACTAGGTGTGGTCCACTACCTACTCCCCATTTGCCCAAAGTCGTTCCAAAATCAGCCTCATAACTTTTTAAAGGAGTTTTGCTCGCACTATCTAACAAACCAAATCCAAAAATCACATTCACACAAAATCTTCCAAATTCCTCGCCAGCTTTTCTAAATTCTAAACTTAAAAGGTGATTGATAAATCTAAAAGGTGATCTTGTGGTATCAAAAGCATTTTTTACCCCTGTTCTTATAAAACTTGGAGTAACACTTTTGTAAGAAAGTGCAACCGGTCTTAAAAAATAAGTATAAAGATCATAATTAAATTTACTCATAGCTTTATTATAGCTGTAAAAGCTATCTTTGACTTCTTTTTTTTGATATTCTTGTTCAAAATCTTCAAAGTCATTTGCTAAAATCAAAGTATTAAAAAATAAACACAAACTTAGTATGTATTTTAACAAGCTTTTCCTTTTAAAATTTCATAAATTGAAATCGTAAATTATACAAAAATTAAAATAAATTTTTACATTAAAATACTTTTAAAATATTCTTTAAAAAGATTAAAAATTTTTATTTACCTATAAAATAAGTCTTAGAAAATATGCAAAAAATACAAATTTATTTTTGCTTTTAAAAATAAGCTATAATTTTTTCAAAATTTACTATTAAAAGGATAAAAAATGAAAAAAATTTTCACCCTGCTTTTTTTGTGTATTTTCGGCTATGGCGCTGATGTAAATATCGCTGCAGCTGCAAATGTAGCTTATGCTTTTAAAGCCTTACAAAAAGAATTTCAAAAAGAAAACCCTGATATTAGTATCAATGTAAGCTTAGGTGCTAGTGGAAATTTAGTTTCGCAAATCAAAAATGGAGCACCATTTGATATATTTATGGCTGCAAATATGAAATTTGCACAAAGCTTGTATGATGATAATTTTGCTAGTACAAAACCTATTATTTATGCTAAAGGAGCTTTAGCTTTACTCAGTGTTAGAATGGATTTAAGCAAAGGCTTAGACACACTTAAAGAAGAAAAAGTCAAAATCATCACCATAGCTAATCCCAAAGCTGCTCCTTATGGTCAAGCTAGTATAGAAACTTTACAAAATGCTAAAATTTATGAGCAAACAAAAGCTAAAATCATCGAAGCAAAATCCATAGGAGAAGCACTTACTCAAACACTAAAAGCAGCTGATGTGGGTTTTATAGCAGCAAGTGCTTTATATGAAGATACACTAAAATCTTATAAACTCCAAGAAGGAAAAAATTATATTTTAATCAATCCAAAACTTTATGAGCCAATCAATCAAGGTATTATCATCACTTCTTATGGTAAAGATAATGCCAAAGCTAAGAAATTTTATGATTTTATTTTAAGCAAAAAGGCTAAGGAAATTTTCAAAGCTTATGGCTATAATATCCCATGATTAAAGCTAAAATAAATACTATAAAAAATCATGAAAATATAAACTGGGTAGAATTTCTTATAAAAAAACATAAATTATATATGCTTGCTTTAGAACTTGATGAAAAAGCAAGCATTGATCAAGAAGTTTTACTTGCTTTTAAAAGTAGCGAGTGCTTGCTTAGTAAAAAAAATTTAGAAAACTCATTTTTAAATACCTTTTATGCAAAAATCATTGATATTTTTCAAGGGCAAATCATCACTATCGTAAGATTAGAAAATGAAATTTGCACTTTTGAAGCTCAAATTAGCACCCATGAGTTTTTAGAACAAAATTATCAAAAAAATGATTTTATATTTGCTTATGTACATCCTAGTGCTTTATTTATCAAAGAGTATTTATGCTAAAACTTGATTTTGAAAAAATCTTTAAAAATAAAGAAAAAGAATTTAAACTTAAGGTTAAATTTGAAGTTAAAGAAGGAGAATTTTGTGCTATTTTTGGAAAAAGTGGCAGTGGTAAAACTACACTTTTAAGAATTTTAGCAGGTTTTGAAAAAGCGCAAGGAATTTGCATTTTTAATAATACGATATTTTTTGATGATAAAAACTTTCTAAGCCCACAAAAAAGAAAACTTGGCTTTGTTTTTCAAGATTATGCTTTATTTGAAAATATGAATGTAGAGCAAAACTTACTTTTTGCCAAAAAAGATCTAAAATTTGCTAATGAACTTTTAGAACTTTTAGATTTAAGCAAACACAAAAAAAGTCATATTTTAGAACTAAGTGGAGGACAAAAACAACGCGTAGCTTTAGCAAGAGCCATTATGCAAAAACCCAAACTTTTACTTTTAGATGAACCATTTAGTGCCCTAGATAATGAGATAAAACTACACTTACATGATTATCTTTTAAATATACATAAAATTTATAAAATCACTACTATTTTAATCAGTCATGATGTAAGTGAAGTTTATAAACTAGCCAATAAAGTCATCATTTTAGAAAATGGAGCTATCATTAAAGAAGGCTCGCCTAGTGAAGTTTTTTTAAAGACGCAAGGCTCACAAAAATTTGCTATAAAAGCACGCATTTTAAAACTACAAAAACAAGATAGCATATTTATAGCCATACTTGCCATAGGTAATCAAATCAGCCAAGTAGCGCTAAGTCCTTTAGAAGCTAAAGATTTTAAAGAAAATGATGAAGTGCTTTTGAGCCAAAAAGCTTTTGCGCTAAATTTAAGCAAGTGTTAAAATTATCACGATAATGATATTTTTAACATATAATTTTACAAATAAACAAACTTTAAACAACTTTAATATATAATTCCAAACTTCAAAATGTTATTAATTTCCAAAGGAGTTTTAATGTTAAATTTCACGGGGGGGGGGAATTGAGAATTCTCAATCAAGCATATCCTCTTTAAAAACATCAAACAATATTTCTTTTACTAAGAAAACCTTCTTATCTTTAGCAACTATATCTTTTTTAGCAACTTGTGCTAATGCTAGTATAACAACTATAGGCGATAAAGCTTCTAATGGTAGTATTACTATCACTAAAGCTAAAAGCACTACAAACAATAACAACAAACAAGTAAAAAATTCTAAAAGTATTAGTGGTGGCGGATGTAGTAACAGTGGTAATTGTACTATAAGCAATGCGCAAACAGGAACAGTAACCATAAACGGAAGTGACAATAACTCATTAACTATCACAGATACAGGTAGTATAAATGCAAATGGTAGTAACGCTATCAATGTAAGTCAAGGCGCTACTAATGTAACTATCAATAATGCAGGTAATGTTAATGGTGGAACTAATAATAGTGGTGCTGCAATTAATATAGGACATAATAATGGTGGCTCAACTATTAAAGATTTTACCAATAGTGGAACAATAGGTGATGGAAGTAATAAATTTGCTATTACTGTTTGGGGTAAAAATGATAACAAATCAACAATTGAAAAATTTGACAACTCAGGTTTAATACAATCAGGGAATGGTGAAGCAATATATTTGGGTAATACCACTATAACTAATTTTACTAATGGTGGAACTATTAAATCCACAAGTGGAGTTGGCGTTAATATAGCAAGTGGAACTACTATATCTAACTTAGAAAATACTGGTACTATTAATGGAAGTGATGGTATTAAAGTTAATAGTGCTACATTGCAAAATTTAGAAAACAGTGGGACTATAAGTGGTAGTGTTAATGGTGTTAAGGTTGAGGGTAATGGTGCTATAGATACTATTATTAATCGTGGTACAATCTATGGAAATAGTACAGGGATTTATGCCATAAAAAAAATAAATACTATTCAAAATTACGGCACGATAAAAGGAAATGGAGCTGATGCTATTCGTATAGGTGCTGGTTCTACAATTGATAATATAACCAATCATGGTGTGATAGAGGGGAATAGAGGAGGAATATATGCTTTTAATAATTCATATATAAAAACAGCTATTAACTCAAGCACTGGTACTATTATAACTCATACAGAAGGATATAATATTGACAATCAATTATATGCTTTAGGAGTTTTTGGTGGACTTTATGGATCTCCTCAAACAGATTATTTAAAAAATGAAGGTTTAATTTTATCTGCTGGTGCAGGTATGGGAGCTAGTTATCATAATAAAAAAAATGTTCAGACTATAGAAAATTCTGGAACAATTGTATACAATAAGGGGCAAAACAATGGACATGAAAGCTGGGGAACAGGTGCTGGTATATATAATTACAATGCTCACACAACTTTGATTAATAACTCAGGAATTATGCATGTTCTTAATGGTATTTGGCTTAGGAATAGCTCCACAGCAGAAACCATTCTTAACTCAGGAACTATCAACGCTTACAACCGCGGTCTTATGTTGCAAGGTGGTAAAGTTGATACTATTAAAAACACTGGAACCATTATAGCAGGAAATCTTGCAGTAGATATTGGTAGTAATGCAGGTACTGTTACATTTGAAGGAAAAAATTCTTTTGTAGCAGCTGATGGAATTACAGCTGTTGGAAGCTATAGAACAACTGACTCAATAGCACTAAAAGATGGTGCTACAATTGCAGCAATAAATTTTAATGAAGATAGAACAGCTTATACTTTTGATTATGAAGGTTTAGCTTTATTAAATCAAGGTACTATAAATAAAAGCATTAGTCTTGATGGTGGATCTAAAATCATAGGAATACTTCGTAATAGTGGCAACATCAAAGAAGGCATTAGCCTTGACAAAGAATCTAAAATCATAGGAGCTCTTCATAATAAAAACACCATAGGTGGTAATATATCTTTAAATGATAAATCCTATATCACTTCAATCAATAATGAAAAAACCATACAAGGCTCTATAGACTTAAAAAACAAATCTCATATAGATAGTATTATCAATAGTGGAACCATAGATGGTGGTATTAAACTAAACGATAGCACTATAGGTTCTATTACAAACAATGAAGGTGCTAAAACTGATTTAGACTTAAGTAATAACTCAGTAGTAGGAACTATTACTAATAATGGGGATATGTTAATTAGTAGAGATGAAACTTCATCTATAGGTACATTTGCTAATAATGGTAATTTAAAA
>NZ_JAKMQV010000035.1:0-515 GCF_025771745.1 Campylobacter sp. IFREMER_LSEM_CL2127 | reverse complement strand
TTTTAAATTACCATTATTAGCAAATGTACCTATAGATGAAGTATTATCTCTACTAATTTCCATATCCCCATTATTAGTAATAGTTCCTACTACTGAGTTATTTTTTAAGTCTAAATCAGTTTTAGCACCTTCATTGTTTGTAATAGAGCCTATAGTGCTATCGTTTAGTTTAATACCACCATCTATGGTTCCACTATTGATAATACTATCTATGTGAGATTTGTTTTTTAAGTCTATAGAGCCTGTAATTATGTTTTTATTGTCAATAGCTCCTATGATTTTAGAGCCACCATCAAGACTAATGTTTCCTTTGATGGTACCTTCATTAAGTATGGCTGTACCACTAGAATTAGTATAAAGGTTTTTACCATCATTGCTAATAGCTGCTATGGTGGCACCATTTTGCAAGTCGATTACATTGCCCTTATTTACAGATGTTCCATTATTATTTACACCTATGGTTCCTTTATTGTGTATACCTGCTGTGCCACCTGCTATAAGAGCATCAGAGCCAT
>NZ_JAKMQV010000034.1:0-596 GCF_025771745.1 Campylobacter sp. IFREMER_LSEM_CL2127 | reverse complement strand
TACCTACTATATTACCATCTTTATCTGCAAAGAAAGTATTACCTTCATAAACTGTTTGGAGTTTTAGTTTTTCTGTATTAACATAGATTTTATCTGCACTAATACCACCAAGATTATCTCCACCTATAATGATAGAATTTTCTAATCTTTTATCTTTATCTGCTTGAGTATTACCTGTATATTCAAGTTCATCAAAGTACCAACCATCTATGCTGATTTTACCGCCTGTATTGTTTTCTAATTGGTAGCCATTGTTATTTTTGCCTATATAGCCACTATGCCATGTAGCTTCATTATTTGCAGTTGCAGGATGGATATGGCCATTATTAACAACTAAAGTACCACTATTAGTAATACCTCCATGGATATTACCAGTGTTTTCAATATTGATATAGCCACTATTATTAATACCACCAAAGATGTGTATATCTTTACCTGCATTAGGATCAGTTAAATCCCCTGAAGAATTAATAAGTTTTTCTATAGTACCACTATTGTTAATACCATAAGTGATATCTTGAGTAGCTAAAGGAGAAGCTTCTTTACCTATAGTACCTGTATTAGTAATAACACCTATATAACCTTTATTTTCTTTA
>NZ_JAKMQV010000033.1:0-652 GCF_025771745.1 Campylobacter sp. IFREMER_LSEM_CL2127 | reverse complement strand
GTGGTAATCTAACAGCAAGAATTAGTGCAATTCCTGCTAATCCTCAATTAATAGAATTAAAAAATGTATTAAATGAAATGCTAAATGTATTAGAACAAAAAGTTGGTTCTAATATGAATGAAATTAATAGAGTATTTGATAGTTATAAAGCCTTAGACTTTACCACTGAAGTTGCTAATGCTAAAGGTGGGGTTGAAGTAACTACTAATGTATTAGGTCAAGAAATAGTAGCTATGCTAAGACAATCATCTGAATTTGCTAACTTACTTGCTAGTGAAAGTGGTAAATTACAAAGTGCTGTTAAGAACTTAACTGATTCTTCATCAAGCCAAGCTTCTTCTTTAGAAGAAACAGCAGCAGCATTAGAAGAGATTACTTCTTCTATGCAAAATGTATCTCATAAAACTAGTGAAGTAATTGCTCAAAGTGAAGAAATTAAAAATGTTACTTCTATTATTGGAGATATTGCAGATCAAATTAACCTACTTGCATTAAATGCAGCTATTGAAGCAGCACGTGCTGGTGAACATGGACGTGGCTTTGCTGTTGTTGCTGATGAAGTTAGAAATCTAGCAGAAAGAACTCAAAAGTCTTTAGGTGAGATTGAAGCTAATACTAATATCTTAGTTCAATCTATTAATGAAATGGGTGA
>NZ_JAKMQV010000032.1:0-706 GCF_025771745.1 Campylobacter sp. IFREMER_LSEM_CL2127 | reverse complement strand
AATACCTTTGAAAATAAAGACACCCTAGGTACTCTTGAAAACACTAAAGGTGCCATCTTAGAAAAAGGCTTAAACAATGATAATGGTTCTATAGGTTTAATTAACAACGCAGGAACCATTGCAAGTATTACTAACACCTTTAATAATAAAACCAAAGATGCTAAAGAAAATAAAGGTTATATAGGTGTTATTACTAATACAGGTACTATAGGTAGTGAAATTGTACCTTTAATAGCTGGTAAAGATTTTTATGGTGTTGATAACAGTGGCACTATAGATTTATTAAAAAATGAAAAAAATGGTAATATCTATGGTGGTGTTAACAACAGTGGTACTATCAATATTGAAAACACTGGCAATATCTATGGAGGTATTACTAATAGTGGTACTTTAACCTTAAGCAATGGTCAAGTAAGCTCAGAAGCTGGAAATGCTAAGTGGGATGGTGGTACTATCACCAAATCAAGTGATGGTTATCATATTAAAAACAATGGCGGTAAAATCAGTATAGATGGTTGGTACTTTGATGAACTTGAATATACTCAAAGTAATGAACAAAGATTAGAAAATTCTATCATTATAGGTGGAAATAATCTTGGTGGTATTAGTGCAGATAAAATCTATGTTAATACAGAAAAACTAAAACTCCAAACAGTTTATGAAGGTAATACTTTCTTTGCAGATAAAGATGGTAATATAGTAGGTG
>NZ_JAKMQV010000031.1:0-990 GCF_025771745.1 Campylobacter sp. IFREMER_LSEM_CL2127 | reverse complement strand
ATTTACAAATATGCCTGCACCACTTTGACCTAATATAGCTCCTTTATTTTCTATAGTATGTATAGAGTTGACTAGAGCTGTATTATTTGAAAATTCTTGCAAATTAATACCATGCCTTCCACCTATAATAGAACCTTCATTATTTAAAGTATTTATAGTTCCAGCTTGCCCAAACATAGCAAATACATGAATACCATCTTGTCCACCTTGGATCAAACCATTTGATTTATTATTTAAAAGTGTTATGCTATCACCATGTGCTGTTTGAGTATATATTCCATGTCCGCTAGTTCCGATGATATTTCCTGAATTATCTAATGTTCCTACTTTAGCACTTGTATTGTTATATCTTTGTATGTTTAAACCATGTTCTCCTCCAATGATATCTTTTTGATTATCAAAATGCTCTATCTCAACAGAAAAAAGTGCCACACCATCTTTACTACCGCCGCTAATAAATCCAGAATTTACTATTGTTTTGATTGTATCTTTTTGATCATTATTATTAACACGTATACCGTGTTCTTCTCCGATAATAGTACCGGTATTATTTAAATTTTCTAAAGTAGCTCCACCTCCTAAAAATACACCATTATTTCCGCTTATAGTACCTTTATTATTTAAATTCTGAAGTGTTCCCCTGCCATCAATCTGGATACCATTATCACTACCACTAATAATACTATTTTTCTCATTAGTTATATTTTCTATTTTAGAGTTATTACCACCTATATAAATACCTCTACCACTATTACCTTTAATAGTTCCTGAGTTGGTGATACTTTTAATAGTAGAACCACCTTCTACTGATATACCATTCCATTTGCCAAGTATAGAGCCTGTGTTAGTAATAGATTCAACTACAGTAGAACCACCATCTGTTTTAATACCATGAACAGCATTACTTGCATTAATAGTACCATTATTAATAATATTAACATTGGTTGCATTATCTTTAATATGAACAGCATTATTGCTTCCTACAGTAAC
>NZ_JAKMQV010000030.1:0-1054 GCF_025771745.1 Campylobacter sp. IFREMER_LSEM_CL2127 | reverse complement strand
GGCACTTGTAATGGTAGTACAGATTGTACTATAGATAAACCTACTAATAGCGGTGTTACTATAAGTGGTGCAGACGGTGGTACTTTAACTATTACAAGTGATGGTAGTGTTACAAACTCAAGTAAACATGGCGTAGAAGTTATGAGTGGTGCTACCAATGTAACTATCAATAATGCTGGTACAATAAAAAGTACAGCTAATGGTAATCATGGTGTAGAAATATGGGGAGCTTCTACTGTAGATAAAATCACTAATACAGGCTTGATTGAAAGTACAGGTGGCTCTGGCATTAGTGTAACAACCAAAAATACTACTTTAAAAAATTTAGAAAACAGCGGGACTATAAGTGGAAATGGTAATGGCATAAAAGTTGATAATGGTGCTACACTTCAAAATTTAAATAACAATGGCACTATAAGCGGAAATATTGGTGTATTTTTAGGAGGTGGAGCTACTGTAGAAAAATTAAATAATACCGGTAGTATTATCGGAGAAGAACACGGTATACGTGTTAATAACAATAATCAAAAAGATAAAATAAACACAATAATAAATTCCGGACTTATTAGTGGTATTAATGGTGATGGTATGGCGCTTTTTTCTGTTGAGATAGAACATTTTGATAATCAAAAAGATATCATCGGAAATAACCATGGTTTAAATATGCAAAGATATAACCATACAAGTGCTAAAGTAGGAACATTAGATAATTCAGGAAATATCATCGGAACTAATGGACATGGAATATATACTCAAACAGGAAATAATGCTAGTATAACACTTTTAAATAATAAATCAAATGGTTTAATCCAAGGTGGACAAGATGGTATTCATGTATTTGCTATGTTTGGGCAAGCTGGAACTATAAATACTTTAAATAATGAAGGTTCTATTATAGGTGGAAGGCATGGTATTAATTTACAAGAATTTTCTAATATTGTTTATACCAACTCTATACATACTATAGAAAATAAAGGAACTATATTAGGTCAAAGTGGTGCAGGTATATTTGTAAATGGCAAAAACCAACACATCAAAGACTACATCAAACTAG
>NZ_JAKMQV010000003.1:0-143372 GCF_025771745.1 Campylobacter sp. IFREMER_LSEM_CL2127 | reverse complement strand
GGGTTGTTTCTTATGGCTTAGATTTGTGTGGTTGGTTATTGAATTGTTATTTGGTGGGTTGGGGGTTATTGTTTTATTTTTTATTGTTTTTATTTAGTGGTTTAGTCAGCTTGGTTGTTACTACAGATGGGCTTTAATTCTTATTTTTTATTCTTTATGGTTGTTAGCTGTAGGTGATTTTTAAATTTCTAGTTTTTACTTGTTTGATTTAGTTTTAGGTTTTTATTATTCAGCTTGTAAAATAAATTATTTTAGTGTTAAGGTGGATAAAATATGGTATAGATTTTGTTTTATAAGGAGTGTATTTGTAAGTGAGTTTGTGATGTTTTTAATATGCAAATAGGTTGAAAATTAAGAATTAAGTGAAATAGTAAGCAAAATAGATCTTTGTAAAATTTAGTATTTTAGGTAGGTTTGTTGGAGTGATTGTGTTAAAGTGTTGTTGAGGAGGATATTTTTATATTTGTTCGAAAGTTTATGATATATGATTTTATATTTTAGATTATAGTAGATATATTATGATTTTAAATACTGAATTTGATTATTTGATACTATAATGTTTAATTTCTAAATATTAAATTTGCATGAAAAATAATTTTAGTTTAAAATTGATTTTTGAAATAAATTATATTGAATTCTTGTATTTTAAAATCTAGCTTTCTTAGAAGAAATTATCTTCTAAGAAAGAATGTTTTATTCAGCACCTTTTGGAGCTGTAAATGCTGTTATTTCAGGCGGTAATCCTTTGTATTTTTCTATATTTACTAAGCTTGTATGGGAAATGTTTCCGTTTGCTAATTCAGAAGTTGGCATATCAATAGTTAAGACATTTACGCTTCCATATTTGCACATTCCTTCATCATTTGGGTCATACCATCCACCTTCGCATAATCTTACAACATTTGGCATAATGTCTTTTGTTACAACAGCACCTGCGAGAACTTGACCTCTTTTATTGAAAACTCTTACAATATCGCCATTTTTGATTCCAATTTTTTTAGCATCAATTGGGTTAATCAATATAGGCTCTCTGCCATTTACCGCATACTTTTCACGCAGTGAAGTATGGCACATTTGTGAGTGGAGTCTATTTGTTGGGTGATTGGTTAGTAGATGAAAAGGTGTTTCTTTGGTAGCATTTCCTAGCCATTCTATTGGTTCCATCCACATTGGATGTGCTTTGCAGTCTTTATAATTATACTTTTCGATTGTTTTTGAGTAAATTTCTATCAAGCCTGATTCAGTACCTAGGGCATTTAAGATAGGATCTTCGATAAATTCAGAAAATCTAACCCATTCCATGCTTTCTATAGTTGGAGAAAAAGTTATAGGCTTGTTTTTCGCCCAAAATTCTTCAAAACTTGGCATTTTTGGTTCAAATACATCCCCATAAGCTTGAGTTTGTTTTAAAGCACTATTGTAGTATTCTTTGATAAAATCTTTTGCATTTTTACCATTTTCAGTATAAGCATTAAATACATCATCTCCATACACTTTACAAATATCAGCAAAAATTTCATAGTCATCTTTGCTCTTACCTATTGGTAATACCGCTTGCTTCATTGGAACTATATTCATATTAGAATAATCACCACTCATGGTAATATCATCTCGTTCATAAGAACTTGTAGTAGGCATTATAATATCTGCCATTTTGGCAGTTGGAGTCCAATAAATTTCATTTACAACTATAGTTCTTGGTTTTTGCCATGCTTTTATATTATTGTTTGTATCTTGATGATGAACTATAGGATTTCCACCCGCCCAATAAATAAAGTCAATATCAGGATAGGTTATCTTAGAACCATTATTGTCTATAACTTTTCCAGGATTTAACAAAGCATCAGCTATTCTAGCTACCGGAAAAGAATAACTAGCAGCATTTTGTAGCCATTCGGCACCACCTTGACTAACTCCTGCTTTTGGTAGCCCCTTAAATTTTCCATTTTCCCAAATTCCCACAGCTCCTGCTGTAATACCTCCTATAACACCACCTTTGCATGATGGAACCCCACCATTACTATAGTGATAGCTTAAGCCAAAGCCACCACCTTTAGTACCAATTTGTCCTATCATTGAAGCTAGGGTTATTAACATCCAATGAGGTTGTTCACCATGATGAGCTCTTTGCATACCCCAACCACTCATGAGCATGGTAGGGTTATCATAAAAGCTTTCAGCTAGTGTTTTAATGGTTTTTTCATCAATCCCGCAAATTTTGCTTGCCCATTTTACATCTTTTTTAATACCATCATTCTTGCCATCTAAATAAGCTTTAAATTTATCAAAACCACTTGTATAATTTTCTAAAAATTCATAATTGACTTTATTTTTTTCGATCAGATGACTAGCCATACCTATCATCATAGCAACATCTGTATTTGGTCTTGGGGAGATCCATTGTGCATTTAAAAATTTAGCAGTTTCAGTTTTTATAGGATCTATACAAATAACCTTGATCTTGCTATTTTTTAATTTTTCAAAATACTGCAAACCCCTTTGGTCGTTTGAAGTCCAAGCTATTCTTAAAGTGGCGATAGGATTAGCACCCCAAATAACTACTATTTTAGAATGTTCTAAAATATTTTCCCATGAAGTTTGTTGTTCATAAACTTCAATGGAGCCTACAACATAAGGCATGATCACTTGAGAAGCTCCGGTTGAGTAATCTCCAGTAGTCCCTACAAACCCACCTGTGACATTTAAAAATCTATGAAGTAATATTCTACAATTTTGCATATTTCCGCTAGATTTCCACCCATAACTTCCACCAAATATAGCTTGAGTTCCTTTTTGCTCTCTTGTTTTTTTAAGTTCTTTTGCTATAAGTTTTATAGCCTCATCATAACTTACACGCACAAATTCATCTTTTCCTCTAAGCTCAGGCTTTGGATTGTCAGGATTTTCAAGATAACTTTTTCTTACATAAGGATATTTCACACGTGATTTATAGATCATATCTGCTGTATAGTGTTGTAAGAGATTGTCAATTTGTGTTACTTTTTCCCATGGCTCACTTTTGATCACAATGCCATCTTTAATGGTAAGCTTTAAAATTCCCCAATGTGCTGCTGTTATCACGCTTCCATTTTTTACTAAACCTGAATTTATAGTTGAAGCTTCAACGCTTTTTCCCATAACCAAACTAGGAACCAGAGGTAATACACTTAAACCAGCACCAATTTTTAAAAATTTTCTTCTATCAAGCCCCATTTTATTTTACCTCCTTAAAATCTTTTGCACTTTTTTGTAAATACTGTATCACTAACCAATGATCTTTTTTATCAATTCCTGTTCTATTTACCATTGATCTAAAAGTAGCAGGCCAACCATTAGCGCTAAATTCACTTTCTTTATGAACACTATGACAAATTCCGCAGTTATTCATATAAAGTTCTTTTGCTTTTATAAACATTTCTTTATTGCTTTTTGCAAAATCTTTCTTGTCAGTCCAAACTTCTATGGTAGCTTTATCCCATTTGCCATTTTTGCTTTTTGTGTAAGTTTTAAAATCAAGTTTTGTATTTTTAGAAAATGCAGCAACTATGATTCTTTGACTATCGTTATAATAAAGTACAGAAGGCGAAGCAGGATTAATATAGCCTGTGATCTTGACTAAAACTTTATCTCCATCAGTTTTTAATACTTTAAAAGGATTTGTAGGTAGCAATCTACCAACAGCTTTTGTGTCATTTTTGCTTAAGTAAAGTGAGCTTACTTCACTTGTAAAAAATTCATTTTTAGCACAAACAAAAGAAACAAGTGCTAAGCAGAAAACCAAAATTTTTCCCATTTTGCCTCCTTGACATTTTTTTGATATAAACTTATTGTATATCAATAAAATTAAAAATTTCTTAGCACAAAAAATGTAAAATTAAATATTATTTAATAATTTTTTATTGATTTGTAATTTATTTGTTTTTATATTTTCATAAAGTCTTTTCAATCCTTTAAAGTAAATTTTAGTAAAATACAAAATATTCTTTATAAAGGTTAAAAATGCACTTTACTTTGTTAAATGAAAAAGATTTTTTCAACCCCTACTACCGCAAAAAGCAAATCACACAAAATGAATTTGACACTTTTAGCAAGGCTTTAACGCAGTATATAAAAAGGCTTGAAAGCTCACAAAGTGAAAATGAAGACTATCTTGTAGCTAATGCGCTTAGTCCATTTTTAACCACGCTAAATTTCAAAACCCACATCAAAACCAAACAAAAAGGCAAAAGCGAGATCGACTTAGCCATCGCTAAAGATGAGCTTAGCAAAGACTTAGAAGTTTTCATCGAAGCTAAAAAGCCCAACTCAAAAGAATTTATCACCCACACAAAGCCAAATTCCAAAGCCTTGCATGAGGCTATTTTGTATTATTTTAGAAATAGAGAACATAGCTTTAGCTTGAAATTTATCATCATCACAGACTTTTATAAATTTTACATTTTCAAAGCTAGTGAGTTTGAAGAGCTTTTTTATAAAAACACAAGCTTTAAAAAGCTTTTTGAAGAATTTCAAAGTCCAAACTCACTTTTTAAAGGCAATACCGATGAATTTTACAAAGAAGCAGGCAAGCTCATAGAAAATTCCAAAGAAAGCTTAAAAGGCTTTTTTATCGATTTAGCCTTTTTAAAAGACAAGCAAAAATCAAATTTCAAAAACCTAGCAAGCATTTTTAAAACCTTTCATAGAGACTTTTTGCTAAATGAATTTAGCCCAAATGACGCAAACTCACTAAACAACGCATTCTATAAAGAGCTTTTATACATCTTAGGTTTAAGCGAGAGCAAACAGCTTTCTAAATTCATCATCACGCAAAGTGAGCAAAGCAAACAAGCTCAAGGTACACTTTATCATCTCATAGCGAGCAAACTTCCAAAGCATGACTTTGAAGAGGTGCTAAAATTCATCATACTTTGGCTAAACCGCATTTTATTTTTAAAGCTTATAGAGTCTAATTTAGTTAGATTTAACGATGATAAAACCCTTAAATTTCTAAACTATGAAAAAATTCCAAATTTCACCACCCTTTCACATCTTTTCTTTGATATCTTAGCTAAAGAAAAGCACACAAGGACGCAGAGTAAATTTAGCTATTTGCCTTATTTAAATTCATCGCTTTTTGAAAAACAAGCCATCGAAAAAACAACACTAGAAATCGCCACTTTAGAAAATGACGCTTTGCTAGAGTACCACCCACACACGCAGTTAAAAGATGACAAGGGAAAAAGTAAAAAAGGCAAAGTAGGTTTGCTTGAGTATTTGTTTGAGTTTTTAGACAGCTTTGATTTTGGAGCAGATGAGCAAAGCGAAGAACTCATCAAACAAAAAGAACTCATCAACTCAAGCGTTTTGGGAAATGTCTTTGAAAAGCTAAATGGCTACAAAGAAGGTAGTTTTTACACTCCAAGCTTTATCACTTCATATATGTGTAAAGCAAGCATAGAAAAAGTCGTGCTTGATAAGTTTAACCATGCTTTTAAGCTAAATGCCACCAAGTTAAACGAGCTAAGAACCCAGCTACGCCAAGAAAAAATCCCTCAAGAACAAAAACTAGCCTTGCTAAATTCCATACGCATTTGCGATCCTGCGGTGGGAAGTGGGCATTTTTTAGTTTCAGCTTTAAATGCCATGCTTATGGTGCATTATGAGCTTGGTTTGTTTGAAGAGGACTTTTACCTAAGCGTGCAAAATGATGAAATTTTAGTGCAAAATCACAAAGGCCAGTTTTTAGAGTATAAACGCCCCGATTTTGACAAAGACAAAACCCACCTTTGTCAAAAAGAACTTTTTGAGCGTAAAAAAGACATCATAGAAAACAATCTTTTTGGAGTAGATATCAACCCAAACTCATGTGAGATCACTAAACTAAGGCTTTGGATAGAGCTTTTAAAACACAGCTTTTATGAAAGCTTTGATGATACAAACTATCATGATCTTAAAACCCTACCAAACATCGATATCAACATAAAATGCGGGAATTCGCTTATAAGTTATTTTGAAATTCACAAAAGCCTTTCTCACTACCCCAACATCAAAGAACGTATGGATAAATACAAACGCATAGTCAAAGACTACAAAGAAGGCTTTTACACCGACAAAACTCTCATCGCAAAAGAGATCAAAAACCTCAAAGAGTCTTTTAAAAATTTCTGCTTAAAAGACAAATTTGCCAAAGAGATCAAGCAACTTACCAATGGTGCTAATGAATACTCTAAAAAATACGGCGATTTTTTAGCGCAAGATGAAAAAGATGAGAATTTTAGAGCATTTTTCTCTAAAAATATGTTTGAATTTGACTTTGATGAAAGTGCTGCTAAGAAAGAATTTAAAAAGCTTAAAAAGCTTTATGAGAGTATATTTGACTTAGAAAGTGCAAATCCTTTTGAATGGCGTTTTGAATTTAGCGAAGTGCTTGATGAGGGCGGGAGTTTTCAAGGGTTTGATCTCATCATCGGTAACCCACCTTACATCAGACAAGAAGACATCAAAGAACTAAAGCCAAATTTAGCTAAAAACTATAAAGTATATAAAGGCACAAGCGACATTTATACTTACTTTTATGAGCTTGGGTTTAATGTGCTAAAGCAAAATGGTGTTTTGTCTTTCATCACTTCAAACAAATACACAAGAGCAGGTTATGGAGAAGCTTTAAGAGAGTTTTTACTCAAAAATACCACACTTTTAGAATACATCGATCTAAATGGCATAAAAGTCTTTGAAAGTGCTACGGTAGATACTTCCATACTAAGCTTTGAAAAAGCAAAAGCTAAAGATAATAGCTTCAAATACCTAGCCCCAAACACCGAGCTTTTAAAAGAAAACGACTTTAACATAGAAAGCATTTTAAATTTTAACAAAATCGCACAAAATTCTTTAAGCAAAGAATGCTTTACTTTTAACGATGAAAGCACAAATGCACTAAAAGCAAAGATAGAAAATCACGGCACTCCGCTTAAAGATTGGCATGGGCTTAATATATATCGTGGAATTTTAACAGGGCTTAATGAAGCCTTTATCATTACTACTGAAAAAAGAGATGAAATTTTAACTAAATGCAAAGATGAAGCCGAAAAAGAACGCACGGCCAAACTCATACACAAAATGCTACGCGGTAGAGATATAAAAAGATATAGTTATGAGTGGGCAGGGCTTTGGGTGATCAACACTCACAATGGCTATAAAAGCAAAAGTGGAGAAAAGGTAGAAGCGATAAACATAGATGAATATCCTAGCTTAAAACAGCATTTAAAGCCGTATTATAAAACTTTAGAAAAAAGAACTGACAAAGGAAAAACACCTTATAACCTTAGAAATTGTGCTTATTTGGAAGAATTTGAAAAAGAAAAGATAGGCTGGCAAAGAGTAACCCAAGAACCGAGTTTTATTTTAGAAAATGAGTGTGTTTTATTGGATTCTATGGCTTTTATGGTAGGAAATTCTAAAAATGAACTTAAATATCTTTTGGGATTTTTAAATTCTAGTTTGATATTTTATTATTTTAAAAATATCGGGCATTTGTATTCAGATAAAGGTTTTTTATTATCAAATCAATATGTAGAAAAATTTCCTATACCAAAAATAAATTCTAAAAATGAAAAACTAGCAAACGAGCTTATAAGCTTAGTCGATGAGATTTTAAATTTAAAAGAGCAAGATAAAAACGCAAACACCAAAACCCAAGAAGATAAAATAAACTCTATCGTTTATAAACTTTACAACCTAAACGAAGAAGAAATAAAAATAATTGAAGGAAAATGATGGAAGAGACAATACAAGCAAAAAAAGAGATGATTGCTAAATCATTAAAAGTAAATATAAAAGATGTTATTTATAATAAATCTAATAACTTGAAACTTGTAAAAAATAAATTTACTATTGTAAACAAAACCATCAATAAGTTTGATATTCATCGCTTGAAAAATTATGAAATAATATTTAATAAATGTCAAATAAAAGCTAATATTTCTATTAAAAAATATATAGAAGATGTTGAAATCAAAAGCATATCTTTTATTGATTGTGTTATAAATAATATAATTTTTATTGATGATTTTTCTTGTGATAGCATGTATTTTTTAAATTGTAGTATTGAAAAAATTAGTTGTAGTAAAGTATCGATAAAAGGAGATATTAAATTTAAGAAGTGTTCTTTTGTAAAAGAGTTTATTTTTGATAATTGTAAATTTTTAAATGCTATTTACTTTAATAATTCTTTTTTTAAAAGTTATGCTGATTTTCATGAATGTGAATTTGAAAAGACAGCTTGTTTTTATGGGGTTAAATTTGATAAAGCTCCGAATTTTAGTGCCTGTTATTTTAAAGAGCAAAAAGCTGTAAATTTAACAAATGTCAATATAAATAATTTAGATTTTGAATCAGTTGAAAAATATATAGAAGATAATTACAAATACGAGACTCATAAAAATGAAATTAAAAATGATATCGAAATACAAAAAGATGAAAAAAAGCTTTGCAAGATTAAAAATGAGTATAAATTAAGATGTGCTAAAAATTTAAAAGATTCTTTTAGGGTTATAAAAGATGTTTTGATAAGCCAAAATAATATTTTAGAAGCTCAAGAATGGCATAAACTAGAACTTTATGCAAAAGAAAAAGAAACTATGATAAAAGCTAAAAGCATAAATGATAATATAGATTCTAAAAATACTACTGTAAAATTTTTAAAAGAAGAATTATATAATTTTACCGAATGGATTAATTTTACATTGTTGTTTGTATATAGAAACACTAGTAATCATCACACAAGTTTTTTAAAAATACTTAATTTCACAGTTGTAATGATTGCATTGTATGCTTCATTTCTTTTTTGGCTACAAAACGATGGTGCTGTTAAATCGGTTTATGGTTTTATAGTTGTACTAGCTTTTGTAGCGGTTATAATTATAGCTTTCGTTTCTTTGATTGTTTGTAAAAGCATATTTAAATTACGCACATCTCGATTTTTTTTATTTGTGAGTATGGGATATGGTGTATTTTTATTATTATGTTTTCAAACTTTAGAGGCTCTTATTGTGTGTTGTTATATTTTATTAGTTTCTTCTATTAGTTTGATATTTTTTTATGAAAAATACTCGCGTTTTTCTATTGTAGCTTTTGGATATATTGTTTTTTCTGTTGTTCTAATCGAAAAACCACAATTTATCAACCCTTTTATAGGTGTTTTTTCATCAGAAAAACTTCATGAAAGTAAAATTGAAAAAATCATTCAAGATTTAAATTCTAGTTCTATTCTAAATCTTGCAAAAATTTCTCATAAAGATTTTAACCTATCTTGGCATTATCAAGATGTTTCTTTTGTAGAACTAGATGCGGCTAAGAAGCTAATCATAGAAAACAAAGATAATATCTTAGATTTAAAAGAACAAAATTTAACCATAGCAACAGAATTTTTAGGTAAAAAATATACCGAAATTTCTAAAGCTATAAAGCAAGATAAAATCACATCAAATGTCATAAAATCCACTAGTGTTTTATATAGTATTATACTTTTACTCTGTATATTCTCGCTCCAAAAAACCGCACGTAAAAACTCCATAGTGCCAAGCTAAATTAAAAGGCTTATTAAAGCCTTTTTTATGTTTTTTGCTTTTCAAATTTTGCTCGTTTTTAGCTTATGGTATAATGAAAATCATCCAAAAAGGAGTACCATGCTAAAGACAAGTTTTAAAAAATCAGTTTTTATTCCAAGCATTAGCATTATAATCATCTTAAGTCTTAGTTGTATTTTCTTACCTAAACTTACAAATGATTTTATCAATCATATCAAAAGCGGGATTTTTGCAAATTTTTCATGGTTTTATATACTAAGCGTAAGTTTTTTTGTGTGTTTTATGCTAGCACTTGCACTTTCAAAATTTGGCGATATCAAGCTCGGCGATGATGATGAAAAGCCTCATTTTAAATTCACTTCATGGCTTGCTATGCTTTTTGCTACGGGTATGGGTGTGGGGCTTATGTATTTTGGTGTGGCTGAACCTCTCATACATAAAAAAGCCTTGCAAACAAGCGATGAAGAAGCTATGCTACATACTATCTTTCACTGGGGAATTCACCCATGGGCTATTTATGGGGTATGTGCTTTGGCTATGGCGTATTTTGGTTTTAGATATAAAATGCCTCTTAGCTTGCGTAGTGCTTTTTACCCTTTGCTTAAAGACAAAATTTATGGCTTTTGGGGAAATTTAGTTGATATGCTAGCTTTGATTGTCACGGTTTTTGGTATTAGTACCACACTTGGCTATAGTGCTTCTCAGCTTAATGCTGGATTTTTAAATTTAGGCATTTTAAACGAGCAAAGCTTTTTAGAACAAAGCGTGATTATAATCATCATCATTTCTTTAGCTACGCTTTCATCGATTAGTGGCTTAACAAAGGGTTTAAAAATTTTAAGTGAAGCAAATTTGGTTTTTGCAGTGTGTTTAATGCTCTTTGTGCTTTTTTCAACCAACACCATTCAAATTCTTTCGCAATTTAGCTCTAATATTGGCAATTATTTGCAAAATTTAATTTCTTTGAGCTTTAAGACTTATTATTATGAAAAAGAACATATAGAGTGGTTTAATAACTGGACTATTTATTATTGGGCTTGGTGGCTTAGTTGGGCGCCTTTTGTGGGCTTTTTCATCGCTAAAATTTCTCGCGGTAGAACGATAAGGGAATTTATCTTTGGTGTGCTTGTAGTGCCTACTAGTTTTAATATACTTTGGTTTAGCATTTTTGGTAATAGTGCTTTAAATTTCAATGATATTTTAAGTCCTTTTACTTCAGCACCTGAAAGCTTGCTTTTTTATTTTTTACAAAATTTTTCTTTTTCTTATTTTAGCTCTTTGCTTGCACTTTTGGTTTTAGCTTTGTTTTTCATCACTTCAGCAGATAGTGGGATATTTGTGTTAAATTCTTTAAGCAGTGGTGGGGCTCATGAGCCATATAAATGGCAAAATATCCTTTGGGGTTTTGTACTTGCACTTTTGGCTACTTCTTTGTTGTATTCAGGTGGTTTGGGAGCGATTTTAAGTATCACTATGATAGTGGCTTTACCTTTTGCCTTTTTGCTTTGTTTGATGTGTTTTTCACTGCTTAAAGGTTTAATCGTAGATGTAAATTACTCTTTAACTAAGCTTAGTCAAAGCAGTGTGTATTTTTCAGGGGAATTTTGGCAAGAAAGACTAGCTAGAATTTTAAAACAAAGTAAAGAACAAGATATACAAAATTTCTTAAATACCAAAGTTAAAAATGCTATGGAATCACTCAGCCAAAGTCTAAAAAATTACGGCTTAAAAACACAAATTGTTCAAGAAAAATCAAGTATAAGTTTGATTATAAAAAAAGAATTTGCAAAAGATTTTATCTATGGAGTGCAAGTAGTAAAAAAACAAGCAAGCCAAAGCATAATCGATGATAAATTTATGCCAACTTATTCTAAAGAATTTATTTTTGAGCCACAAACTTTCTTTGCTGATTCGCGTAATGGTTATAATATAGAGTATTTAAACGAACAAGAAATCATCGTAGATATACTAAAGCAGTATGAGAGGTATTTGCAACTTTTATTTGATGATAAAAATGAAATTTTTACCAAAGCTTATGATTAAAAAGCGTTATAATTTCACTTTATTTTATAAGAAAGGCCTTTTATGTTGAGATTTTTTATCATGCTTTTTTGTGCTTTAAATCTTTTTGCTACCACGCCAAAAGATACGATTGTTATAGCAGTAGAGAATGAGCCAGAGCGTATTAATCCGCTTTTTAGTGAAGATCATGATGTGGCAATTGCTCTTGTGTTTTCAGGGCTTACACGCTTTGATGAGAATATGAAATTAGCACCTGATCTTGCTAGTTCTTGGAAAGTTAGCAAGGACGGGCTTGTTTATGAATTTACTTTAAGAGATGATGTATTGTGGCATGATGGGGCTAAATTTAGCGCTAAAGATGTGGAATTTAGTATAAATGCTTTAAAAGATGAGAAGTTAAATTCGCCTTCAAAAGTAAATTTTGACGCAGTTAAGGAAGTAAAAATCATCGATGATTATCACTTGTCTATCACACTTTCAAAGCCTTTTCCTGCATTTTTAGATGCTTTGAGTGTAGGGATTTTACCAAAACACTTACTTGAAAAAGAAAATTTAAATACCACCAAATTTAATCAAATGCCTATAGGAACAGGATCATATAAGCTAAAGCAATGGAAACAAGGTCAATACATGATCTTAGAAGCAAATGAAAATTATCATTTAGCTAAGGTAAAAACACCAAAACTCATACTAAAACACATTAAAGATCCAAGTATAAGTGCTATTGAGCTTAAAAATGGTTCTATTGATGTAGCTTTGGTTGATTTTGCTCTAGCTTCAAATTTTGCAAATGATAAAAACTTTAAAATGCTTATAGAGCCTTCGGCTGATTACCGTGCTTTGATGTTTAATTTTAATCATGAGTTTTTAAAAGATCAAAATGTGCGTTTAGCGCTAAATTATGCTATCGATAAACAAGCTATTATAAATTCACTTTTGCATTCTTTTGGAAAAGTAGCAAATCATCCTTTAGAAAAATCATGGGCAAATCCTAAAGAATTTGCAAGCTATGCTTATGATGTAAAAAAAGCAAATGAGCTTTTAGCAAAAGCGGGCTTTGTGAAAAACAAAAATGGCATTTTAGAAAAAAATGGCAAAGAATTTAGCTTTGAAATGTATGCTATGAGTGAAGATCCGCTAAGAGTGGCTTTGGTAAATATCTTGCAAAGTGAGTTTTTAAAGCTTGGCATAAAAGCAAAAGCAGTTGCTAAGCCAAGTGGAAGTTTTGATTATACGAAAATTGATAGCTTTTTAGTGGGTTGGGGTAGTCCTTATGATCCTGATTTTCACACCTTTAGAGTTTTTGCAAGCTCTCAAGATAGTGCTTTAAACTCAAGTGGATGGAATTTTGGCCATTATCAAAATGCTAAAGTTGATGAGGCTTTGACAAAGGCTAGAAATTCACTTGATGTAAATGAAAGAAAAAAACACTATAAAGAATTTATTGATGCTTTATATAAAGATCCTGCGTTTTTATTTATAGCTTATATTGATTATCCTTTGGTTTTTGCTAAAAATATCCAAGGTATAAAACCTCACATTTTAGGTCATCATGGAGTAGGTTTTACTTGGAATGCTTATGAGTGGAGCAAAAATTAGTGTTAAAACTCATTTTTAAACGCCTTTTATGGGCGTTTTTTTTAATGATTTTTGCGAGTTTTTTATGCTTTGTGATGATTTATCATGCTAAAGGAAGTGTGGTCTTTGCTAGTGTGCCTCAAGGAACTAGCCTTAAAATAAAAGAGCAAATCGAGCGTAATTTAAATTTAGATAAACCTTTATTAGAGCAGTATGAAAATTGGCTTTTTAATGCTATGAAAGGCGACTTTTCCTACTCTTTAATCAGCGGAGAAAAGGTTAGTGAAATTTTAAAAGAAAAACTTCCCTATACCATCATACTAGGGAGTTTAGCTTTTTTGGTGCTTTTTGTGTTGTCTTTGGTTTTAGCGCTTTTTTGTGTTCTTTATAAAGATAGCTTTTTAGATAAATTTATCACTTTTTCAACGATGAGCTTTTTTGCATTACCTGCTTTTTCTTTATCACTAATGCTTATTTTGGTTTTTGCTGTATTTTTTAAGCTTTTTCCAAGTTCGGCTATTGCTGATATTGGCTTTGAAGATGATGTGTTTAATCGTTTGTGGCATTTGTTTTTACCAGTATGTGCTTTAGTGCTTTCGCATTTAGCTGTTTTTGTGCGTTTTATAAGAACAAGTTTGATTGATAGTTTAAATCAAAGCTTTATAGAAAGTGCTTTTGCAAGAGGGCTTAGCAAAACAAGAATTTATTTGCACTTTGTGTTAAAAGATGCTTTTGGTTCTATACTTGCGTATTTTGGTGCTTCTTTTGTGAGTTTTTTAATGGGAACTTATATAGTAGAAAGTGTGTTTTCTTATGAGGGTGTGGGAAATTTGGTGATTAAAAGCATATTGTTTAAAGATTATCCTGTGGTGCTAGCTGTGGTGATTTTTAGCATTTTGGTGGTGGTGCTTGTAAATTTGATCGTAGAAATAATTTGCAAGATGATTAATCCAAGGTTTGCTAATGCGTAAGTTTTGTGTGGTGATGATTTTGCTAAGTTTTATTTTAGCACTTTTTGCACCTTTAATAAGTTCTTATGATCCAAATTTAGTGGATTTAAGTAAGGCTAAAATAGCCCCAAATTTAAGTCATATTTTTGGCACAGATTTACTTGGCAGGGATGTTTTTACGCGTATTTTATACGCCTTGCGTGTTTCTTTATTTGTAGGGTTAATGGCAGCATTTTTTAGTGTGCTTTTTGCTTGTGCTTATGTGTTTTTAACAAGATTTTTTGCTTATGCTTTTTTTGCTAGGGTGCTTGATATGCTTTTAGCGCTACCTTCTTTGCTTGTGATTATGTTTTTTCAAAGTTTTTTGGCAGGATCTTTATGGAGTATGATTTTTATCATCGCTTTGGGGCATTTTGCTTTTGTGGCAAAGGTGCTTGATACCCAACTGAATAAATTTCAAAAACTTGAGTTTTATCAAAATGCTATCATTTTAGGTTCTAGCAAGATGAAAGCTTTATTTAGTGAACTTTTGCCTGCTTGTTGGAATTTGCTTTTTGTGCTTTTTGTTTTAAATATTGCTCATGCTATTACAAGTGAAGCCACTTTGAGTTTTTTTGGTTTGGGTGTAGAGCTTTGGACTCCAAGTTTAGGAAATATGCTAAATGAAGCAAGCAAGGCTGTGTTTTTAGGATTTTGGTGGATGATAGTTTTTCCAGTAGCCTTTATACTTATGCTTATTTTGCCTTTGCTTGCTTTGGGTAATGATTTACAAGAAGAGATTAAAGCATGATAGAAATTTCAAATCTTAACCTTAGCTTTAAAGATAAAATCTTACTAAAGGATGTAAATCTTAATTTAGAAGATGGCAAAGCTTTGGCTATCATGGGTAAAAGTGGAGCAGGAAAAAGCTTGCTTTTAAAAAGCATGATTAAGCTTTTTGATAAACACTATAAACTCAATGCGCAAAAATTTCAGATAGACCAAAAAGATATTTTAATTTTAAAAGAAAAAGAGCTAAACGCCTTAAGAGCTAAGGTAAATTTACTTTTTCAAGATGTTTATGGGAGTTTTTATCCTCTTGTTGATATAGGGAGTTATTTTAATATAGTTTTAAAAACTCATACTAATTTAAGCACAAAAGAGATTAAAGAAAAGGCCTTTTATTATTTTGAGTGTTTAGGGCTTAAAAATCATGATCTTTTATGGCATTCTTTTATATATCAGTTAAGTGGTGGTATGGCAAGACGCATTCAAATAGCGCTAGCTTTGTTAAGCGAGGCTAAGTATTTATTGTGTGATGAGATTACAAGTTCTCTTGATAGAGCTAATGAAGAAAAAATCATCGCTATTTTAAAAGAGCTAAAAACACAATTTAAAAATCTCATTTTCATCACGCATGATATAAATTTAGCCAAAGAGCTTTGCGATGAGGTGGCTATCATAGAAGATAAAACTTTGCTTTATCAAATGCCTATGAAAGAATTTTTAAGCAATCCAAAAGGAACTTTTGCAAAAGAATTGCTAGAACTTTATGAGAATGAAAATGTTTTTGGAAGTTAAAAATTTAAGCAAGTCTTATAAAATTAAAAAACACTGGTATTTAAAAGAAGAAGAAATTTTTGTTTTTAAAGATGTGAGTTTTTCTTTAGAACAAAATGAAAATTTATTGCTTTGTGGGGAAAGTGGCAGTGGTAAAAGCACTCTAGCTAAAATTCTTTGTATGCTTGAACGAGCAAATACTGGAGAAGTTTTGTTTGAAAATGAAAATATATTAAATTTAGATTTTAATACTCAAAGAAAATTACGCCAAAAAATTCAATATGTTTTCCAAGATCAAAAGCTAGCTTTAAATCCTTATAAAAGCACTAAAAGACTTTTACTTGATGTATATGAAAATTTTAAACTTAAGCCCGATTTTGAAGAGCTTTTTAAGCTTTTTGATGCTTTTGAACTTGAAAAAGATATTTTAAATTTAAAACCCTCTAAGCTAAGTGGTGGTCAAAGTCAAAGACTAGGTTTGATTAGAGCTTTGCTTTTAAGGCCAAAATTGCTTATTTTAGATGAAATCACAGCAGCGCTTGATGTGGTGACTGCTTATAAAATTTTAAACTACTTGCACACTTTTCAAAAAACGCACGATATTACTTATATATTTATTTCTCATCAAGAAAAAATCTTGCAAGATATATGCCATAAAAAAGTGTTTTTATAATAAAGATAAAAATTGTTTCATTTTGAAATACTTAAAAAATTATTTTTTTGATAATAAGTTTTTATATAGCTAAGTTAAAGTAAAATAAATTTTAATTATGCTTGAATAAAAGGTTTATTATGACGCACGCAACTATAGAGCATCAATACTTTGGCATCTTTGCAATGCTTGTTATTGCAAGTGTTATATTTTTTACTTTGGTGTACATTTCTTCTAAAATAGGATCCAAACTCGCCTCTCATAATAGAAAAAAACTCGGACTTGGGATTTATGAGTGTGGGCCTATGGCTTCTAAGCAAGCAAACAAAATTAATTCTCAATTCTTTGTTTTTGCTTTGATTTTTATTTTGCTTGATATTGAAGTAGTATTTTTATTTCCTTGGGCGGTAATTTTTAAAGATTTAACCGCAGAGCTTTCAAATTATGGCCTATCTTTATTTGCCTTAGTGGAAGTATTTGTTTTTATTTTATTGCTTGCAATAGGTTTTTTATACGCTTATAAAAAAGGAGCATTCGCATGGCAGAGTATCAAAAAATGAGCAATGCGCCAGTTGTTTTAACTACGGTTGATAAGTTAGTGCAATGGGGTAGGAGTAATTCTTTATGGGCACTATCTTATGGGCTTGCCTGTTGTGCTATTGAAATGATGGCAGCAGGTGGTGCAAGATATGATTTTGATAGATTTGGAACGATTTTTAGAGCAAGCCCAAGACAATCTGAAGTAATGATTATAGCGGGTACTTTAAGCAAAAAACATGCTGAATTTACAAGAAGACTTTATGATCAAATGCCTGATCCTAAATGGGTTATTTCTATGGGTTCTTGTGCAAATACCGGTGGTATGTTTAATACTTATTCTACCGTTCAAGGGGTAGATAGAATCATTCCTGTTGATATTTATGTACCAGGTTGCGCCCCACGCCCTGAAACTTTTCAATTTGCTTTGATGATTTTGCAAAAAAGAATTCGTAAAGAAAAAGCAAGCAGAAAAATAGCTCCAAAAAGGCTTATATGATGAGAAAATATAGCGATAAGAAAAATGCTCAGCTAAAAAATTATTATGAAGATAGATTTTACCATGCATCTGCAACTAAAAAACTAAGTACAGAGAGTAGTGTTTTTGAGAGTGATCATCAAATTTTAAGCCAAGAATTTGAGTTAAAAAATTCTTTTATAGAGCTTGATTTTTGGGTGATTGAAATAAATAAAGATGATAATGTTGCTATTCTTAGCAAGCTTAAAAATTTAGGTTATAGTTGTTTTACTGATGCAAGTGCGATTGATTTTGTCGCTCAAAAACAAGGTTTTAAAGTATATTATCAGCTTTTAAATATGGAGAAAAATTTAAGAGTGAGAATAAAGACTTTCGTTGGTTTAAAAGAAAGACTTCAAAGTGTTATGAGTGTTTTTAAGGGTGCTAATTGGTGCGAGAGAGAAATATATGATATGTTTGGAATTTTCATTATCAATCATCCGAATTTAAAAAGACTTTTAATGCCTGATGATTGGTATGGACATCCTTTTTTAAAAAGCTATCCTTTGCATGGTGATGAATTTGCTAAATGGTACGAGATAGATAAAATTTTTGGAAAAGAATATCGCGAGGTTGTAGGTGAGGAAAATAGAGATCCAGGTTTTGTAGATGAAAAAGACACGCTAAACTTTAGCAGAATTTATCATGAGGTTGGTAAAGGCGAAGCCCCAAGAGAAGATAAATATCTACAAGAATATCAAGAAGAAGGTGGCGTGCCTTTTGTGAAAAAAGCTAAAAGAACGCAAATAAAAATTTTAGATAAGAGAAGATAAAATGCAAATTTCTACTAAATTAAAACCTTATTATGAAAATATAAGCTTTGAGCGTGAAGATGGTACTATGATAGTAAATCTTGGTCCCCAACACCCTAGCGCTCATGGAAATTTACGCCTTATTTTAGAACTTGATGGAGAAGAAATCACCAAGGCTGCTCCTTGCATAGGCTATATGCATCGTGGTATGGAAAAAATGGCTGAAAATATGATCTATCAAGAGTTTATCCCAACTACCGATAGAATGGATTATATCGCAGCTAGTGCAAATAATTATGCCTATGTAGCTGCTGTGGAAAAACTTTGTGGTTTGGAAATTCCACGCAGAGCAAGTGTGATAAGGATGATTTTGCTTGAGTTAAACCGCATTGCTTCGCATTTGCTATGGCTTGCTACACATGCTCTTGATATTGGTGCGATGACAGTATTTTTATATTGCTTTAGAGAGCGTGAATATGTGCTTGATCTAATAGAAAAATATTGTGGGGCAAGACTTACACATTCATCTATGAGAATAGGCGGGGTAATGCTTGATTTACCTGAAGGTTTTTTAGATGAGCTTTTGGCATTTTGCAATAAATTTCCAAATGATATAAAAGATTATGAAGCCTTGCTTGATGATAATAGAATTTGGCGTGCAAGAACTGAAAATGTAGGAGTGGTAAGTAAAGAACAAGCGCTAAGTTGGGGTTGTAGCGGGGTTATGCTAAGAGGAAGCGGGATTGCTTATGATGTTAGAAAAGAAGAACCTTATTTGCTTTATGATGAGGTAGATTTTGGCGTACCTGTGGCTAAAATGGGTGATTCTTATGCAAGATATAAAGTTTATATGCAAGAATTTAGAGAAAGTTTAAAAATTTTAGTTCAATGTGCTAAGCTTTATCAAGATACTCCGCCTGAAATTTTATGCAATCATCCTGAGTATGTAAGTGCTTCAAAAGAGCAAATCATGACACAAAATTATTCGCTTATGCAACATTTTGTCCTAGTAACCCAAGGCTTAAAACCACCAAAAGGAGAGGTGTATGTACCAACTGAAAGTCCAAAAGGCGAACTTGGATTTTTTATCCACTCAGATGGTAGCGGTAGGCCATATAGATTAAGAGCTAGAACCCCAAGTTTTTTTCATTGTGCATTTTTAGAAGAAATGCTTGTAGGGTCATATTTGGCTGATGCGGTGGCGATTTTAGGAAGTATTAATATAGTTTTAGGTGAGATAGACCGATGAGACGCGTGGATTTAAGAAAAAGTCAAGATTTATTTAAGGATTTAGAACAAATCATTCAAAAAGCCTATATGGGTGAAGTTTTAGTGGTTTTGTTTGAAATAGGAGATTTTTCTAATGTAGAAAAAAGTTTTGCTTTCATAAAAGAGCGAAATTGTGAACTTTTAAATTCTTTAAAATTTAATCAAGTAGATTGGACTATAGTTTTTAAAAAGGTAGGACAATGAAATTAGCAAAATATCAAGAAGGCTTAAATGCTTTGTGTTTTGTGGATTTGCTTTCTTTAAAAAATCCTTCACTTTGTGCTAAGCTTAACAAAAGTAAAAATTACAATATTTCCTGTTTAGAAGATAAAAATTTAAAAGCAAGCTTTTATAAATGTGAGATTGCGAGTGTGCCTTTTGTGCTTGCATTACTTTGTAAGATAAGTTTGGATACTGAATTTAACGAGCTTGATGAGGGTTATTTAAGTGCTGAATCTTGCTTTGGCGAAGAAGAGGCTTTAGAGATTTTGGAGTTTTTAAAAGAAGCAAAGTGTATTATTTTTGATGAAAATTTATACCAACATAAAGACTTTGAAAATATTAAGTATTTTTTAGAAAAACTTTGTCATAAATTTGAACTTTTATTGATTTGTTCTAAAGAAAATGAAGAAAATTTGTCAATACAAAATTCTTTTAGTGAACTTTTAGAACTTGATAATTTTGACGGAACTATCATCATGCAAGCACCTTTAGAGGATAAAAATTTGCATTGTTCTCCATCTTTTGCTTTGATTGCCAAGGTTAAGGATGAGGATAAAATTAATTTAAAAATAAACACTCAAGAATTTACAACTATAGTAAAAATCAATCATGATTTAAAAGGCACGGTGGCTTTGTTTGATTATGAAAGCGCTGGTTTTGCTTTTTCAAAAGCTCAAGTTAAGGTTATAAAATGAAAGTTATCATTAATGGTATAGAATGTGAGGCAAATGAGGGTGAGTATATCTTAAATGTCGCAAGAAAAAATGATATTTTCATTCCTGCAATTTGTTATTTAAATGGTTGTTCTCCAACACTTGCATGTCGTATGTGTATGGTAGAAGCTGATGGTAAAAAGGTTTATTCTTGTAATACTAAAGTTAAAGAAGGTATGGTAGTAGAGAGTGATTTGCCAAATTTATGGGATGAACGCAATGCTATCATGCAAGCATATTGTATCAACCACCCTTTACAATGCGGGGTATGTGATAAATCTGGCGAATGTGAGCTTCAAAACTTTACACATAAAGCAAGAGTGAATGTGCAAAATTATTGGATTAAAGATACCCATAAAGAGCATAAAAAATGGGGCGAGATTAATTATGATCCAGCTTTATGTATAGTATGTGAAAGATGTATCACAGTTTGTAAAGATAAAATAGGAGAAAGCGCTTTAAAAACTACTCCAAGAGGAGCAAACGCACCCGATGCAAGTTTTAAAGAGAGTATGAGTAAAGACGCGCTAGCGATTTGGACTAAATTTCAAAAGAGTTTAATTGCGCCAAGTAGTGGTGATATACTTGATTGTTCATTTTGTGGAGAATGTACAAGTGTATGTCCAACAGGAGCCTTGGTGGGTTCGGCTTTTCAATATACATCTAATGCTTGGGAATTAAAGAAAATTCCAGCTAGCAATCCACATTCAAGTGATTGTGAGTTGATGTATTATGATATTAAACAAACTAGTATTAATAATCAAAAAGAAAAAATTTATAGAGTGAGTAATGATTTTGCTTTTGCTACGCTAAATAAAGCTGCAAGATATGGTTTTAATACCCAAAATGAAGTTCAAGGTAAAGATGAAAAAGCTTTTGAAAAACTAGTAAATATGATAAAAAATGATGAAATAAAAAATATTTTATTTAATAGTTTTATTACCAATGAAGAAGCTTTAATCTTGCAAAATTTAAGTAAAAAATTTAATCTTAACCTTATAAACCATGAAGCTAAAAAATTCCAAGATTTCCTAGCTTGTTTTTATCAAAATGCAAATGCAATGTATAATGCAAATACAGATGATATCACTCAAAGTGATTTTTTAATCATCGTAGGTTCGTTTTTACGCTATGATGCGCCAACGCTAGGATATAAAGTTAATAATGCTTTAGTGGTGAATAAAGGTGCAGGGCTATATTTTCACCCTATAAAAGATAAGGGTGTGGATAAATATTCTAAAAATTTCTTGCAGATTAATCATGATATTAAAGATAATGAAAGTATTTTATTATTTATCTTGCAAAAATTTGCCAAAGAGTTTCCGCAAGATTTTAAAAATACATTAGAAAATGCGTATTACCAAGGCACTAAAGAAATAGAAGAAACTATTAATGAAGAAGTTATTGAAAAGACAGAAAAGCAAAATGAAAATGGTGAAACTATTATAGAAGAAGTTAAAAAACTTGTGCCTAAAAAAATTAAAAAAAGCATAGAAGTGCAAAGATCAAATTATGCGAAAAATCTTGGCATAGATGAGGATATTTTAGAAACTTTATTAGCTAAAAAGCAAAAATTTACACTTATTATAGGAAGTGATTTTTACTATGATGAGCAAAGTGCAAAGCTAGCAAAACTTTGTGCTTTGGTGCAAAAATATACTGATTTTAAAGTCTTTTTAAATCCAACTTGCACCAATACTTTAGGCGTGAGTTTAATTTGTGATTTAAGTCAAGATTTTCAAGCGGGAAAAACACTAGGTTATAACGAAAAAGGCGATTTTACTTTTTCTTATGATGGGCATTTTGATCTTGCAAGTTCTAGTTTAAATCAACAAGAAGGTAGCTTTGTAAATTATGACAAAAGATTAGTTCCTACAAATGCAGCTTTAGAATTTAAAGGTTATTTTTTAAATGATTTAGCAAATGCTTTAGGTTTTGATGAGGAATTTACAATCAACTATACTAAATTTTTACCACAAAATAAAGGCTTTAGGGCAATTGATTTTGATGAGTTGGAAAATCATTATGATAATGGTGGGGCAAATCATAGAGGCTATGAGCTTGATTTTTCTCATTTTGAGTTTGAAAAAACATTAAGCACTCAAGAAGTCAAAGAGCAAAATGAAGGAAATTTAACCTTATATCATGCAAATTGTATTCACCAGTTTTCAAAGCTTAGCAATAGAGCTTTTAATGAGGTTGGAGCTTTATTTTTATCGTCTGATTTAATGCAAAAATTTGATTTAAACCAAGATGATAGTGTTATTTTAAAAAATGAAAAAACTCAAATTGCTATAAGTGTAAAATGCGATGAATCTTTAGAAAATGGAGCGTATTTGGGGGATTATGATAGTAAGATTGATTTTAAATCTTTATTTAATAATACTCGATATGCAAAAGTTTGGCTTGAAAAAGTAGGAGCTAAAATATGAGTGATATTACTTTTTTTATTATAGAAACAATTATCAAATGCGTGCTTGTTATAGCTATTTTTGCAACTTTAGCAGGCTTGGCAACTTATCTTGAAAGAAAGGCTTTGGCTTTATTTCATCGTCGTTTAGGGCCTGATATGGTAGGTCCTTTTGGATTGCTTCAAGTAGTTGCTGATATGATTAAGCTTTTTACTAAAGAAGATATAGTGCCAACTTATGCTCAAAAAGTGGTGTTTTTAATCGCTCCATTGATTGCAGCAATTTGTGCTTTTGTGGCAATTGCAGCTATACCTATTTTTCCTGAATTTACTTTATTTGGTAGAGTGATTCGTCCTATTATCGCTGATATTAATGTGGCCTTACTATTTGTCATAGGTATGGGCGGGGTTAGTTTTTATGCGATTTTTTTAGGAGGCTTGGCTAGTAATAATAAATGGTCATTGCTAGGTGGAGCAAGAGGGCTTGTTTCTATCATTTCTTATGAGAGCGTTGCAGGACTTTCTTTGGTATGTGTTGTAATGCTTGTTGGTTCTTTGTCTTTGGTAGATATTAATAATTATCAAAGTGAAGGCATACTTTCTTGGCTTATTTTTAAACAGCCTTTAGCTTTTATTTTATTTGTAATAGCCATTTTTATAGAAACTAATAGAACCCCACTTTGTTTAAGTGAAAATGAAACTGAACTTGTTTCAGGTTATGGCACCGAATATAGTGGGCTTAGATGGGGTATGTTTTTTATTGGTGAATATACAGCCATGATCACCGGAGCGATTATGATATCGCTTTTATTTTTGGGTGGATTTAATGATTTTTGGATTATACCAGGAGCTATTATGATGCTTTTGAAAGTTTCTTTTGTGTTCTTTTGGTATTTTTGGGCTAGAGGTGCTTTTCCGCAACTGCGTCCTGATCAAGTAATGAGAATGTGTTATTTGATTTTAATTCCTTTAGCGGTTTTAAATTTATTAATTAGTGCTTTAGTGCTTGTGATATAGGAAAAACAATGAAAAAAGGTTATTTTAAAGTAGATTTTGAGCGTAAAAATCCTCAAAATGCTTATGAAAAATTCATACAAGTAATCAAGCGTTCTTTGAATACAGAACTTTTTGTAGGTTTATTTGTCGTATTAAGAGAAATGTTTAAAAAGAATAATAGTGCAACGATTAAATATCCTATGGAAAAAGTTGCCTTAGATAATCGCTACCGTGCAGTTCATCGCTTAATGCGTTTTATTGAAAGTGAAAATGAATGTTGTATTGGTTGTGGCTTGTGCGAAAAAATTTGTATTAGTAATTGCATAAGAATGGAAACAAGTTTAAGCGAAGATGGACGTAAAAAGGTTGAAAATTATAGTATCAATTTAGGGCGTTGTATTTATTGTGGCTTTTGTGCTGATGTTTGTCCTGAACTTGCTATTGTACATGGCAAAGAGTATGAAAATGCAGCAGAACAAAGATCTTATTTTGGTCAAAAGGAAGATTTTTTAACTCCTATTGATGAGCTTAAAAATCAAGTGGTGTTTGAAGGAAGTGGTAGTTTAAGAAAAGATGCTGATGATTTAGTAAAGAAAACTCCAAATTATTATGAGATAGATTTGCAAAGACAGCAAGATACCCCAAAGGAAGAAAATGTTTGAAACGATAGCTTTTTGTTTGTTAAGTGTTTTGGTATTGGGATTTTTTCTAATTAGCGTTTTAAGTACTAGTGTACTTTATGCTATTAGTTCTTTGGCTGCGGCTATGGTTTTTTTGAGCGGATTTTATTTTTTACTTAATGCTGAATTTATTGGAGCGATTCAAATTATCGTTTATAGCGGGGCTATTTTAGGTCTTTATAGTTTTGCTATGATGTTTTTTGATGCTTCGATAAAAGTAAAGGAAAGTCTAAAAGGTAAAAGAGTATTTATTTTTGCTGTGATTTTTAGTGCTATTTTGTTAATTAGTATTATTATGGGCTATAACTTTGGTTTAAATGAAACTAGTGAAGTTTATGATCTTGATTCAACTCAGCAAATAGGTTTTACTTTATTTACAAAATACATGCTCGCTTTTGAATTTATGGCAATTTTACTTTTAATAGCTTTAATTTGCGCTATAGCACTTACTCAAAAAAATATAAAAAAGGATGAGCAATGATGTTAGAAAAATACTACATTGTGGCTATTTTGATGTTTATCATTGGTCTAATAGGTATTATAAAACGCCAAAATTTAATTATGCTTTTTATTTCAAGTGAAATTTTATTAAATGCTGCTAATTTGGCCTTAGTTACAGCAGGGGCTTCCCATAAAGATATAGAAGGACAAATTTTTGCTTTATTTGTAATGGGGGTTGCAGCTTGTGAAGTAGCTGTTGGGATAGCACTTTGTGTTTTATGGTATAGAAAAACAGGAACACTAGAGCTTAGCTCTTTAGCTGAAAAAGGAGAGTTAAAATGCAAAATTTAGCCTTAATTGCACTTTTTTCTCCTTTGGTTTCAGCTATTGTTTTAGGTATTTTTGCTTTTAGTGCTAAGAAAATTATTTTAGGTTATTTAGCTTCTTTATTTATAGCTTTTTCAGCATTTGCTTCAATTATTTTATTAAGTAATGGAGTGCATTTTAACTTTGAACTTGGCACTTGGATATCTTTGGTAGATGTTAGTTTTGGTTTCAAAATAGACTCTATTACTTTAGTTATGATGAATGTAGTAAGCATAGTTGCTACTTTTGTGCATTTGTATAGTATATTTTATATGGAGCATGATGAAGGGTTTAATCGCTATTTTAGCTATTTGGGACTTTTTGTTTTTTCTATGATGTTCTTGATTATGAGTGATAATTTCTTAGGACTTTTCATAGGCTGGGAGGGTGTTGGACTTTGTTCATGGCTTTTGATAGGTTTTTGGTATCATAATGAAAAATACACCTTTGCTGCTAATGAAGCATTTATCATGAATAGAATCGCAGACTTGGCTTTGCTTTTAGGAATTTTCTTAATTTATATAGAGTTCAATTCTTTAAAATACGATGAGTTTTTTACCCTTTTATCTTTAGGGCATGAAAATGATATGATTTTGATTTTAATAGCGCTTTTACTTTTTGTGGGTGCTATGGGTAAATCAGCGCAATTTCCTTTTCATACTTGGCTTGCTGATGCTATGGCAGGACCTACACCAGTTTCAGCGCTAATCCATGCTGCGACTATGGTTACTGCGGGAGTTTATTTGGTGATTCGTGCTGGAGAGCTTTATTTGCAAGTTCCTGAAGTAGGATATTTTATCGCTATACTTGGAGCTTTTGTAGCGCTTTTTGCCGCTTCTATGGCTATGGTAGCTAAAGACTTAAAAAGAATTATTGCTTATTCAACACTTTCTCAACTTGGGTATATGTTTGTAGCAGCAGGTCTTGGAGCTTATGCTATAGCTTTATTTCATCTAGCAACTCATGCATTTTTTAAATCTTTATTATTCTTAGGTGCAGGTAATGTTATGCATGCGATGAATGATAAGCTTGACATTAGTAAAATGGGTGGGCTTTATAAAAGTATGCGTTTTAGTGCTATTTTGATGCTTATAGGCTCTTTGGCTTTGGCAGGAATTTATCCTTTTGCAGGATTTTTCTCTAAAGATTTAATTTTAGGATTTTCTTTTATAAGTCATCATCATGGAATTTTCTTGGTGCTTTTAATAGCAGCTTTTATGACAGCTTTTTATAGTTTTAGGCTTTTAATGCTTGTATTTTTTACCCCAAAAAGACATGAAGAACATCCTCATGAAGCTAGTAAAATAGCCTTGCTTGCGATGAGTCCTTTGGCTTTACTTGCTATTATTGCAGGATTTTTTGAGCATAGTTTTATGGAGTTTGTGAGTCAAAACTTAGCTTTTATTGATGGACAAAATTCTTTAGTTATGGTGCTTGCAAGTGCTGCTGCAGTGCTTGGGGTGCTTTTAGCTATTATAGCTTATTGGAAAAATTGGTTTAAACCTTCACTTTCTAAAACAAGTCTTTATAAGCTTTTGTTTAATGAATACTATATACCAAGGTTTTATCATCAATTTATTGTTAGTAAATATGCTTTATTTTGTGAATTTTTAAGAAAAGCTGATAAAGAAATTTTAGATACTTTGGTAGATAGTGTTGCATTTTTCCTTAAAACTTTTGCTAGAACTCTTAGCATAGGTAAGGATTATTCTTTGGTTTTAAGAATTACAGTGTTGGCTTTTGTATGTTTATTTTGTTTAGCGTTGGCGGTGTAGAATGCTTAGTTTGTTAATGTTATTTCCATTTTTTGCAGCTTTTATAGCTTTGTTTTTACAAAAAGAAGATAGTAAGTCTTTTGCTATTTTAGTTAGCTTTTTGATTTTAGTTTTTAATATTTTTTTGTTGTTTAATTATCATGGTGGTATAGCTTATGAGTTTAGTTTAAATTCTTTAATAGTTAATTTTCATATTGGTGTAGATGCTATAGCGCTTTATTTAATGTTGCTTTGTTCTATTATGATTTTTTTATCTTTTGTATGTTTGGATATTCAAGATAAAAGTGTTGTAGTAAGTATATTTTTATTGCAATTTTGTATTATAGGGCTTTTTGCTTCATTAGATGCTTTATTATTTTATGTATTTTGGGAGTTTTCTCTTATACCGCTTATTTATTTAATAGGCAGATATTCAGATAATTATAAAGCAGGGATTAAATTTTTCATTTATGCATTTTGCGGTTCTATGCTCATGCTTTTAGCGATTATTTATGTAGGATTTTTGTATTATCAAAGTTTTGGGTATTGGAGTTTTGATTTACTTGCTTGGTATAAGAGTGAATTTTTCATACCTGAAAGTGTGCAAAATTTAATCTTTATAGGATTTTTTATCGCTTTTGCGATTAAAAGTCCTTTATTTCCTTTCCACACTTGGGCGCCAAAAGTTTATGCAAAAAGCCCGACTTTAGTATCTGTAATGCTTGTTAGTTTTAAAATGGCTCCTTTTGGATTTTTGAGATTTATCTTGCCTTTAACACCTGATACTTTAAATCATTATTATTCTTTACTTGCTATTTTATGTATAGTTGGAATTTTATATGCAGCTTTAATTGCTTTTAAAACTAAAGATTTGAAAGAATTAATTGCTTATAGCTCAATTTCACATTTGGGTGTGGTGATTTTGGGTATTGTGACTTTTACTTATAATGGGCTAAGTGGTTCTGTATTTTACATGTTTGCACATGGTATAGTAACAGGCGGTTTGTTTTTGGCTGCTTATATGCTTTATAAAAGATATCATACTTTTGATTTAGACTTTTATAAAAATTTAGCTAAAACAGCTCCATTATTTAGCTTTTTCTTTGCGGTGTTATTATTTTCATCTATTTCACTGCCTTTGACTATTTCTTTTGTAGGTGAGTTTTTAATTTTACAAGGCATAGCAAGTGTGAATTTGTGGTATGCATTATTTGCAGGTGGTGTGATTATTTTAGGGGCTATTTATATGCTAAATATTTATAGAAATATGTTTTTTGCCACTAGTGAAGAAAAAATGGAGAAATTAATATTAAAAAAAGGTGAAATTTTTGTTTTGGGTATTTTAAGTGCCTTGGTAATTTATTTAGGGATAGCTCCAAGTGCTATGCTTGATGAAATTGCTTTGAATGTAAATAGCATTCTTGAAGTTATGCAAACAAGAAATATTGCAATAGAAAATCAAAAAATCATAGATGATATAAGAGGTTTTTAATGAGTGGCTTTAGTTTAGAAAAATTCAATTTTGTATTATTATTTCCTGTGTTATCATTGCTTTTTTGGGCTATTGTTTTGCTTTTATTGGATGCATTTAAAAAACTTTCTAGAAATTTTTATATAGGAGCAAGTGTTATAGCTTTATTTAGCGCTTTGTGTTTTTTATTGCTTTATAATGGCTTTGTTTTAGATAATTCTCATGCCTTTTTTGGTTTATTTGTAAGTGATAATTATGCAATTTTTGCTCAAATAGTTATTTTAGTTTTTTCAATGCTTTATTTATTAATGGATAAAGATGAGCAAAAGGCAGAGTTTTTTTCTTTGTTTTTATTTATGATTGCTTCTTTGATATTAATGATATCAAGCACTAATTTAATTGTAATTTTCCTAGCTTTAGAAGGTTCTTCTTTAGCTCTTTATACGTTAATAGCACTAAGAGGAACTCATAATGCTATTAGCTCTAGTATAAAGTACTTTACTTTAGCTGCAGTAGGCGCTGGGTTTTTTGTCTTTGCTTGTGCTTTTGTATATTTAAAAACAAAATCTTTGGATTTAGATAATCTATTGCATTCTGAATATATTTCAGATCCTATCTTGCTTTGTGCTGGGGTAATGTTTTTAGTTATTGTTGGAGTAAAACTTTCTATTGCACCTTTTCATTTTTGGTTAAAAGATGTGTATTGTGGAGTGTATACAAATTTTATAGCATTTATATCTATAGTACCAAAAATAGCTATGATAATAGTAGTTTTAAGAATTTTTTCTGCTTTGGGCGGTGGAGTAAAATTTGAATACATAGTAGCATTGCTAGCGATTTTTTCTATGCTTGTTGTAAGTATAGTAGCTTTAATCCAAAAAGATGTGAAAAAAATGCTAGCATATAGTTCTATTACTCATTCTTCTTTTATATTAGCAGTTATTGTTTCTAGTATGAGTGTGAGTTCTCAAGGAGATGGGACTTCTTATTTGCTTTCAATTTTTGCTTTGTTTGTGTATTGGATATCTTTTGCTTTTGCAAATTATGGAATTTTTTTGATATTGAGTTTATTTCAAAAAAGTTCATTTGAGAGTTTTTCGGGCTTGTTTAATCAAAGACCAGTATTGTCTATAATGCTAGCTATATTCATTTTGTGTATAGCAGGTATTCCGCCTTTTGGTATTTTTTGGGGTAAAATTTTAATTTTAGCTTCTATTTTAAACTCAGGCTATTATGTACTTGTATTTGCTATAGCTTTAAGTTCTATGATTATGCTTTATGCTTATTTAAAAATTTTAATTTATGTTTTTTTCAAAAAGGCTCAAATCATAGAAAGTGCAAACTTAGATGTAAAACAAAAGATTATTTTATGCTTGTGTTTGATTGGAAGTGTTTCTTGTGTGTTTTTGCTTTTGTAAAATAATATTGCTATAATCACGCTTATGATAAGGGTTTTATTTTTATTTTTATTAAGTATAACTTATACATTTTCTTTTGAAATTATTGTTAATAAAGGGGAAGAGCATAAACGCCCTTTTACGCTTTTGCATTTAAAAGATGATAAGGATTTTACTTGCAAAAGTGTTTTTGAATTTGAAAAAACCCATTTTGAATGCAATGTTTTAGGTGTTAGTAATATGCAGTTTCAAAATAAAGAATTTGATGATTTTACGATTTATTTTGAAAAGCACCAAACTTTTTTGACAATCAAAATCTATCCTAAAATTTTAGCTAAGATGTTTAATTATTCTCAAGATATTTTTAATGCTAAAGAAATTCAAAGTCAAAGTGAAGATGCTTCTAAGCATTTTGTATTTATTTTTACCAAAGATTTAAGGTATTATAAGCCTAGCGATGGGCTTGATTTTGATATTTATTTTGATGATGCATTAATGCCTTATATTGGAGCATTAGATTTAAATTCTAATCCTATGGAAACTTCAAAAAGTGCAGATTTTAATGCTTATTTTAGTATAAAACAAGAATATGAAGCAAAAAAATATGATCAGGTTTTAAGGGATGCAACTAGCGCTATTAAGCGTTATCAGGGTAGTGTATTTATGAATGAATTTGAGCTTTATAAATTAAGAGCTCAAAATAAACTATACACTTATGAACTTGATAAAGACCAGGTAATTTTAGAGCAAATGTTAGATGATGCTAAAAGATGGGTAAGAACTTATATTAACGATAAAGATTATACAGAAGTGATGTATATTATGATGAGAGTTTATATGGGTTTATCGCAAAGATCTAATGTTGAATATATTATAGATACTTTAAATACTGAACACAAAGGCGATAAATATACTATAATGGCTTTACTTGATTATGCAGATTATTTGTATCATTTGGGTAAAAAAAATACCGCAAATAATATTTATCAAGATGTGTATTATTCTACTCCAAATGCAGATTTAGCCAGTAGAGCTGCTTTATTTTTATCAAAAAATCATCTAGAGGCAAAAAATATAAAAGAAGCCGAAGAATTAGCAAATAAAATTTTAGAATCAAACCCTGAATTTTTCATGAGCGATTTGGAAAATTCTTTATTATTAGCAAAAGCTTTTGCTAATAATAGGGTTTATGATTTAAGTTCTAAAATTTATGAGTATATTTTTACGCATTTAACCAAGGTAGATAAAGAATATGAAAGAGTATTAAAAGATCTTGCCTTGTCTTTATTAAATGCAAATGAGCATATTAAAGCTCAAAAATATTTAGATCTTTATGCAGAAGATTTTCCTTTGGGTGAATATGTGAGTTTAATTAAAGAAGCACAAGATAAAAACTTTTTATATTTAAAAGATGCTAATGCAAGCTTTTTGCATCAAAAATATGAAGAAATTATGAAAAAATACGCTGGAGAAATTTCTAGTAAGGCGTTGTTTGATAATGTCAAATTATATTTTCAAGAAAAAAATTATGAAAAGGTTATAAGTTATCAAAAAGACATTGAAAAATACTCCAATAAAGAAGTAAAAAATCTTTTAGAACAAGCTGCTATTTTGGTTTTAGAGCAAAGATTAAAAAATGATGAGTGCTTGGCTGCTATTAAAATATATGATGATTTTAAAGCTTATAATATAGGAGGCAAAATACAAAATAAAAAACAAATGCTTGAGTGTTTTAAACGCACAACGCGTATAGAAGAAGCTAAAAAATACATAGTGGAAAATGAAAACGATGATATTATCTTTTATAAGCTTCAAAGTGCTGATTTAGCTCTTAAAGATAAACGCTATAACTTTGTTATAAAAACAATTAGCGATATTTTAAACACAAGAACGATTATTAGCGATAATGAAAAATTTGAAGCAAATTATATTAAATTTTTTGCCGAACTTAGATTGCAAGATTATAATGCCATGATAAGAACTTTACAAAAACTAGAGCAATTTCCTATGAATTATCGTATGGTGGAATTATATTATGAGTTTTTGCGTTATTGTGAAAAAAATAATTTTCTAACAAGTATTTTAAACTATGCTCCAAAGGCTATTGATTATCAAAACTTAAAGGGAGTAAATCTTTTTAGTCCCGATTTAGAATTTATCTATATCAAAGCTTTAAAACAAAGCAATCAAGCTCAAAAAGCCTTAACTTTGTTTAAAGACTTACTTGCTAATCCTTTAAAAGATGATGAGCGCGCAAGAGTTTTTTATGTGCAAAGCAATATTTATGAAGATTTAAAAGATGTGCAAAATCAAAAACAAAGTTTGCAAAATTGTATAGATATTAACACAACAAGCAAATGGCAAAATTTATGTAAAGATAAATTAAATGTCTTAAATACTCAGCCTTGATATTTTTTTAAAATATAAGCTTTTAAATTCTCATAAGCACTTTGAAAATCTAAAATTTCTTTATTGAATTTTTTATTAAAAGTTCTTTGTCTTTTGGCAAGTTGTCTTGTATGGATGATGATGAGCTCTTCAAGCTCATTTAAATTTATTTTTTTATCTAAAAACTCTTTGCATTCTTTTAAACCTATGGAATTTAGTGCTTTTAAATGATGATCATAATTATCAAATAACATTTTAGCTTCATCTATTAAGCCCTCATTTAGCATATTTTTAGTGCGCTTGATAATGCGTTTTTCTAAAAGATCTTTTTGCCAAGAAATTTCAAAAATATCAAGTTTTTTAATCAAAGCTTCTTGTTTGGTTTCTTTTAAAACTTCACTTGGAATTTTATTAGTTTGCTCATAAATTCCAAGCCATTTTTTCAAACGATAAGTATCGTTTTTTTCTATTTTTGCTTGCGGATCAATTTTTATCATTAAATGATAAATTTCATCATTACTTAGTGTGCTTTGGCTTTCTTTAAAATTTTCACTCAAACCATCCATTAAGGCTTTTAGATAAAAACTAGTTCCGCCTGTGATGATAAGCATTTGATTGTTTTTTTGAGCAAAGGCTTTTGCTTTTTTGTATTCTTCAAAAAACAAAGCAATGTTAAAATGCTCATTGACATTTAATAAATTTATACCAAAATAATCAAGCTCATCTAGGGTTTTTTGCTCTGTTTTTGCTGAAGCGATGTTGATTTGTTTATACACGCAAAGACTATCAAGGCTTAAAATACTTGCGTTAAATTCATAAGCTAGTTTATTAGCAAGTTCTGTTTTGCCACTTGCAGTGGTTCCAATGAGTGCAAATTCAAAAAACATCGTAAAAATATCCTAAATTTAAAATTATTTTAGTAAAATCATAACAAAAATATATTATAAAGAGAAAAAATGCCTATATTAAAAGAAAAATTGAAAGATATTTTAGATTTGATAGTTTTTAAGCATTCTATTTTTGCCCTACCTTTTTTATTCACTTCAATGGTTGTGGCTTCTGTTATTTTAAATGATAGCACTTGGTTTGGCTTTAAGGCTTTATTTTTGGGTGTTATTTGTGCAGTAAGTGCAAGAAATTTTGCAATGGCGATTAATCGTTTGATGGATGAGGATATTGACAAAAATAACCCAAGATGTGCAAATAGACCTAATATCGATGGGCGTATAGGCAAAGCTAGTATTTTACTTTTTATTATTTTAAATGCTATTATTTTTGTTTTGGCAAGCTATTTTATTAATAAATTAGCCTTTGCTCTTTCTTTGCCGGTATTGTTTATTTTAGCTATTTATTCAGCTTTTAAAAGATTTTCATCCTTAGCGCATTTAGTATTAGGATTTTGCTTAGGGCTTGCTCCTATTGCAGGTAGCATTGTAGTTTTGGGAAGTATTGAAATTTATAGTGTGATTTTGTGTTTGGGTGTTACTTTTTGGACAGCTGGATTTGATTTGCTTTATGCTTTGCAAGATATGGAATATGATAAAAAAACAGGTTTACACTCTATACCTGCTAAATTTGGGCTCGAGGCAACCTTATTTATCTCAGCATTTTGTCATGTTTTAGCAGTGCTTTTTTGGTTTTTATTTGTTTGGGTGGCTCCAACGGGAAATATTGCCTTTTTAGGTGTGATAATTAGTGCGATTATTTTATTTTTTGAACACCGCATTGTTAGAAAGAATTTTGCAAAAATTGATAAAGCATTTTTTACTTTAAATGGGTATTTAAGTATAGTGTTTTTTATATTTATTTGGGTTGATCTTTTATGGAGATAAAATTTTTTAAAAGCTCATTAGAGCTTGAGTTTGAAGAGAGTAAAGAAAGATATGAAGAGTTTTTGCAAGAATATCTTTCAAGTAATAATTATGTCAATTTAAGCAAATGGAAAAAGCTTGCCTCAAGAGTGGAATTTAGCGAAGGTGAGCAAATTATTTTTGATTTGCTTATGGATTTAAAGCAAGAATTGTATTTGATAAAAAATGATATCAATAAAACAAAATTATTTACAGATTTAAAATATAAAGCCTTTGTGATAGGTGTAAATTTTGCACACATTCAATTTAAAGAAAAGTGTTTGACTCAAGATGAGGAATATTATGCAAGATTTGAGTTAAATGGTCAAAAAATTAGTATTTTTTTTAAAGCTTTAAGTGAAAATGAGGCAAAAATCACACAAATAAAAGCAGAAGATGAGCTTGTGTATGATAATTTTGTGGCAAATATGCAAAGAGCGATGATTAAGATTTTAAAGGAGCAAGAAAATGGGTAGTGATTTATTATTGTGGCTTGTGGTAGCTTTATTAATTTTTGCTATGTTTGCTTATATGATGATAAAAGAAAAAGAAAGTATTGCTAAGATTAACGAGCTTGGTAAGATGATAGAAGATTTAAACAAGCAATATCATTATTTAAAAAAAGAAAGTTTAGATGAACAAGAACAAGAAAAAGAAGAAATAGATACTGAAGCCATTAAAGAAGAGCTAAAAGAAGAACTTTTGCAGATATTAGAACAAAAAATTAATCAAAATATCCTTCCTATTTTAAGTGCTTTAAAAGAAGTAGAAGAGGTGATTGAAGAATTTCAAAGTGAGCAAAAAAATCGTTTATTAAATTTAGAACAAAAAACCCAAAGCATTACAAAATTAAGCCCAAGTTATGATAATGAAGAACAAAAGGTAATAGAGCTTTTTAATCAAAAAAAATCCATTGAGCAAATTGCCAAAGATTTGCGTATAGGTATGGGTAGAGTTGAGCTTATTTTGAAATTTAATAAATTATTATAAAGGCCTTTGATGTTGGTAGATAGTTATGGAAGAGTGATAGATTATTTAAGAATTTCAGTAACACAAAGATGTAATTTTCGTTGCCTTTATTGTATGCCAAAAACTCCATTTGAATGGAGTGCTAAGGAAAATCTTTTATCATTTGAAGAACTTTTTATGTTTGTTAAAGTTTGCATTGATGAAGGGGTTAAGAAAATTCGTATTACAGGCGGTGAGCCTTTAGTAAGAAAAGATTTGCATAAATTTATTGCTATGATTAGTGAGTATAAGCAGGATATAGACTTAGCACTTACTACTAATGCTTCTTTGTTAAAACAACAAGCAAAAGATTTAAGACAGGCAGGTTTAAAAAGAATTAATATCTCTTTAGATACCTTAAAAGAAGAAGTGGCTTTTAAGTTAGCCCAAAAAAATATACTTAAAGATGTATTAAATGGTATTAATGAGGCTTTAGAATTAGGCTTTAATATTAAATTTAACACCGTAGCTCTTAAAGGGATTAATGATAGTGAATTTATCGATCTTTTAGAATTTGCCAAAGCACGCAAAAGCCAAATTCGCTTTATAGAATTTATGGAAAATTATCATGCTTATGGAGATTTAAAAGGCTTAAAATCAGCAGAAATTTTAAATATTATTGCTCAAAAATATTCTTTTAAACAAGGACAAAAAAGTCCAAATGCACCTGCGACTATTTATGAGCTTGAAGATGGGTATGAGTTTGGCATTATTGATCCACATAGCCATGATTTTTGTGATAGTTGTAACCGTATAAGACTTTCAGCTGAAGGGCTTTTAATACCTTGTTTATATTATGATGAAGCTTTAAGCATTAAAAAGGCTATACGTAATAAAGACATAGCAGGTGCTTGTGAGGTTTTAAAAACCGTGATAAAAAATAAATCAGAAAAAAATAGATGGGCAGAAAATGAAGCCAATCAAAGTTCTACAAGAGCCTTTTATCAAACAGGTGGATAATGGAAGTTGTTGAAACTTTTTTAAGCTTGCAAGGTGAGGGAAAATATAGTGGAAATTTAGCTGTATTTGTAAGGTTTGCTGGGTGTAATTTTAACTGTATAGGCTTTGGAGTAAAAAAAGAAAAAGATTCTAAAATACTTTTGGGCTGTGATACTATAAGAGCTGTTTTTACCAAAGAATTTAAAACTTGTTATAAAACCTATACTTCAGCAAAGCTTTTTGATGAGGTTTTAAAGTTAGCAAATTCACGCAAAGCTATGGTTGTTATTACCGGTGGTGAGCCTTTATTAAATTATCAAAATAAAGATTTTTTGTGTTTTATTAATTTGCTTTTAGAAAATGATTTTAAAGTGCATTTTGAAACAAATGCAAGCATTGAAATTGATTTTGAAAAATATCCTTTGTATAAAAAATGTTATTTTGCTTTGGGTGTAAAGCTTAGTAATAGCGGGGTTAAAAAAGAAAAAAGGATTAATGAAAAAGCGTTGAAAGCTTTTAAATATTATGCTAAAGATAGTTTTTATAAATTTGTTTTAGATAAGGATTTTTTACAAGAAAATAAAGCCTTAGGCGAAATTAATGAAATTTTACAAATTTGTGAAAATGAGGTATTTTGCATGCCTATGGGGTCAAGTGAAGAAGAAATTTCTAAAAATGCCTTAAGTGTTGCTGAATTTTGTATAAAAAATGGATATAATTACTCCGATAGATTGCATATTAGAATTTGGGGAGATAAAGAAGGCGTATGATTATTAGAAAAATGTTTGAATTTGAAAATGCTCATATTGTTAGATTTTGTAGCTCCAAGCGATGTAAAACAAGCATACATGGCCACTCTTATAAGGTAGAAATTTTACTTGAGAGTAAATACCTTGACAATGCGGGAATGGTATATGATTTTGGTTTGTTAAAAGATGAAATAAAACAAATTATTGATAGTTTTGACCATGCTATTACGCTTTTTAAAGATGATGATAAAGTTTATTTAGAAGATATGAAAAAACACTCACAAAGATGGGTAAGTTTACCTGTGAATGTAAGTGCAGAAAATTTTGTACGCATATTTTTTGTACTGATAGATACCTTGCTTTTAAAGACTAAGATGGTCAATGGCGAGCAAGGTGTTAGCTTAAAAAGTATTATTGTGCATGAAACAAGAACAGGCTATGCACAAGGTTTTAGAGAAGATGCTTATAGTGAGTTTTTACCAAAGATAAATTTGGCAGATATTGAATTTTCACAAGCTATAAGCGATGAATGGAAAGATAAAGATTTTTTTAAAAAACTTCAAGATGCAAATTTTGTTTTTATTAATCAAAAGGAGGTGTAATGAAAAAGATTTTATTGATTGTGCCATTATTGTTTTTTATTGCTTGCTCAAGTCAAGAAGATACAAGCGTAAAAAAAGAGGTGCAGACTGAGCAAGTTCAAATTGAGCAAAGTGATTCTAATGTGATTATAGATGATGATACGCTTCCTATACCTGTAGATGATGATATCAAAGATGAAAATAACACACAAGGACAGTGATGGATCAAAGTTATGAGTTTTTTTTAGCATTGCATGTGTATAGTTTATACGCAAATGGCTTTTTAATGTTGTTTTATTTGTATTTAACTCAAAGTAGTTTTTCGCAAGAGTTTATTTTTATAAAAAGAATTCGCCTATTTTTGCCAATTTATTATTTATTTTTAGCAATTACACTTTTTACAGGAAGTTTGCTTTGGGCTTTAAAGCATTTTGAGCTAAATTTATACATGCTTTCTATGTGGTTTTGTTGGATTTTTATCTTTGCTTTGGCTATTTATCAATTTGTTTTATTTAAAAAAGCAAGATTGTTCAAACGTTATGCTAAATTTAGATTTTTAAGCTTTTTTATTTTGTGTTCGGGTATATTTTTACTTTTTGTGCCTTATTTGCTTCAAAGGTTTTATTTTTAATGCGATTTTTATATCACCCACAAAGTGGTGCTTTAAATTTAGAGCTAGAAAATGAAGCTTTCTTGCATTTAAAAGCTAGAAGAATTAAAGTAGGCGATAAAATCATATTAAAAAATTTAAAAGATTTTTTTGCTTATACTTATGAATGCATAGAGTTTTCTAGACGCTCATGTGCATTAAATTTACTTGATAAAAAAGAAGAAAAACAAGAATTAAAAACGCATTTACATTTGGCTTTAGCAGTGATTGATCCAAAGATTATAGAAAAAACCTTACCTTTTTTAAACGAGCTTGGAGTAGCAAAGCTTTCTTTTGTGTATATGGATTATTCACAAAAGAATTTTAAATTAGATTTTAAAAGAATGGAAAAGATTCTTATAGAATCATCCCAGCAATGCGGTCGTGCCTCTTTAATGGAGCTTGAAAGCTTTGGTGATTTTAAAAAATTTCAGCAAGTTTATAAAAATATTGTTTTAATAGACTTTGAAGGTGAAGATTTGATGAGATTTGAACCTAGTGAGCATGTGTTTTTAATAGGCGCTGAAGGTGGATTTTCGCAAAAAGAAAGAGGGGAGAATGTAAAAAAAGCAAAATTACAGGCTGATTTTATACTTAAAGCGCAAACAGCTTTAATAGGGGTTGCTTCAAAATTCATAATTTAAAAACATGCTTAAATTTAGCTATTTTTTATATAAAAATTTATATAATTACGCCTTAATGTTTTGAAAAAGGATAAACAATGAAAAAAGAAATTCACCCAGAATATGTAGAATGCAAAGTTAGTTGTGCTTGTGGAAATTCTTTTACTACTAAGTCAAATAAATCAGAAATTAAAGTTGATATTTGCTCAAGTTGTCATCCATTTTTTACAGGTAGTGAAAAAATCGTAGATGCTGCGGGTCGTGTAGAGAAATTTAAGAAAAAATACGCAATGCAATAATGTTATATTTTATTCCTACGCCCATAGGAAATTTAAACGATATTTCTTTTCATTCTTTAGAAATTTTACAAAAATGCAAACTCTTTTTATGCGAAGATACGAGAGTTTGCAAATCCTTAGTTCATCTCCTTAATGAAAAATTTAATTTAGAAATAAAACCTGATAAATATTTAGCCTTACATACTCATAATGAAAAAGATTTTTTAGCAAAAATAGATGATGATTTTTTTAAACAAGATGTTGCATATTTGAGTGATGCGGGTATGCCAGGTATTAGTGATCCGGGGCAATTTTTAATTGAATATGCCGTTAAAAATAATATTGATTATGAAGTCTTGGCAGGGTCAAATGCTGCTTTACTTGCATTAGTTTCAAGTGCATTTTGTAAAAAAGAATTTATTTTTATGGGTTTTTTGGCTAATAAAAATCCTCAAAGACAAAAAGATATTGAAAATTTAATGCTTAATCCTTATCCTAGTATAGTCTATGAAGCACCTACTAGGATACTTAATTTAGTAGAAGAAATTAGTAAAATTGATCCTTTAAGAGAAATTTTTATCATAAAAGAAGCAACAAAGAAATTTGAAGCCAAATTTAGAGCAAATGCCTTAGAAGCTTTAGAAAAATTAAAAACAATGAACTTGCGTGGCGAATGGTGTGTAGTCGTAAGTGCTAAAGAAAAGCAATTTCACCAAAATACCTTGTGTGAGCAAGATATTTATGAACTTGATTTGCCTTTAAAAACAAAGGCAAAGCTTCTTTCAAAAATCAATGCGAAATCTCCAAAAGAAAATTATCAAAAACTGCTTTTAAGTTGAATTTGGTTATTATTTAAAAATGATAGTTTATGGTAAGCAAGTGTTTTTTTATATCTTAGAAAAGCACAAAGAAAAAATTAAAGAAATTTATTTAGCAAAAGAATGTGAAAAAGCTGATTTTTCAAAAATAGCAAAGGCATCAAAAAAAATTAAAAAACTTGATTTTAAGGCCGCGCAAAGTTTGGCAAGAGGTGGAAATCATCAAGGTTTTTTAATGGAAATTGATGATTTTGAATTTAGCTCTTTTGAGAGTTTAAAAGAAAAAGATTTTATAGTTATTTTATATAATATTAGCGATGTTGGAAATATAGGCGCTATCGTGCGTAGTGCTTATGCTTTGGGTGCTGATGGGATTATTTTGGTAGCTAAAAGTGTGGCTATGGATGGAGTTATTCGTGCAAGTAGTGGCGCGGCTTTAGATATGAAAATAGTTTTAAATGATGATATTTTAAGCATGATAAATGAATTAAAACAAAAAGGTTTTTATATCTATGCTAGTGCAAGCGGAGGTAGTGATATACATACTATCAAGGCCAAAAATAAAAAAGTTTTGATTATGGGAAGTGAGGGTTTTGGTATAGCACCAAAGGTGCTTAAAAAATGCGATGAATGTGTGGGGATAAAAATGCACAATGATTTTGATAGTTTAAATGTTAGTGCAGCATTTGCAATACTTTGCGATAGGATGAAAAATGGATAGTTGGAAAAAATTAGAAGATTTAAATTTATTAGAAGTTCAAAAAAGAACACAAATAGAAATAACTTGTCTTGAATATATTATTAAAAAAGATTTTAAGTCTTTATCTCGTTTTAATATAAATGGTTTTATCAAAATTTTACAAAGAGAATATGAGCTTGATTTTTCTAACTTTTTAGAAGAATATCATGCCTATTTAGAAGAAAATGGTATTGAGAAAAAAAATCATGTGCATATTGCTCCTAGAATGAACTCATATACCAAAGAAAGCTCAAGTGTATGGTATATTGTGATTATAGTAGTAGTGCTTTTGATAGTGGCTTTAGCTTGGGGTGTTTCAAGATTTTTCCAAAGTTCCACACTAGATGAAAATACTACTAATGTGCTAAATCAAGAACAAATTATCTTAGAAGAAAAAGTTGATGAGAATGAAACTCCAGTTCTTAATTTTTTTGCTGATGAAACCACAGAAAACAATGAAACAAATACAAGTGCTATTTTAGAACCAATAGATGAGAGTAATAATACTATAGAAGAAACATTAGAGGGTAATACTAGTTTAAATATGCCTGAAGAAAATATGGTTTTGCTTAAAGAAAGTATTATAAAACCAAGCGCTGAGCTTTGGCTTGGTATGGTGGATTTAAAAACTTTTAGAAAAAGTTCTTTGACTATTAAAAATGATTATACTTTATCTTTAGATAAAGATATGCTTATTACTACGGGTCATGCTGCTTTTAGTTTAAATGATGAGAATAATAATACTTTAGAGTTTAAAAATGGTGTGTCTAAGTTTTTAATGATTAAAGATGGTAAAATCAAACAAATTACAAAAGCTGAGTTTATAAAAGAAAATAAAGGAAAATTATGGTAAGAATTTTAATATTTTCCATTTTTTTTGCTCTTAATGCTTTTGCGCTAAGTGCTTTAGAAGTTGCTAAGCATATTGTTAATGATAATTCTAAAGATGCACAATTGGAACTTTTGTTTGCAAGAAATGATTATAAAGATGAGCGTGGAAATGTAGATATTTACACTATTTCTCAAATTTTAAAAACCAATTCTTTGGCAAATTTTATATTAAATGAACCAAAAACTTTAACTTTTAGTTTTAAAGCCCAAGCTGATTCTGTTTTGTTTTTTAAAACAATCAATGATACTTTAAATGAACTAGGTTATATTTATTTTATACCAACTGAATTAACTTTAAGGGAAAACTATATCACATATAAGTTAGCTGTAGATTCTCAGTACATGCTTGATCCAGGAGTTTTTTATAAGGCTTTGTTGGGTAGTTCTGTTTTTATTAAGGATATTTATAAAATTTCAGAGTTAAATTATGAATATGAGCTAGATTTTTCAAAAGCAAAACCTAAAGTCAATACTCAAATTCCATTAAATACTATTACTCAATTAAACAAACCTTTAAGAGAATATATTATTGATTTGCAAGGTGCAAAAAGTATGGAGCTTAGTGCGCACAATCTTGATTCTTGGTTTTGCAAAATTCAATTTTTAGATAAAAACTTGAATTTTATACAAGGTGTAGAAAATACACATAAGCAAAATGAAGTAAATGTAAATATACCATTGGGCGCAAAATATGCTATTATAGGAGATATGTTTAGCCTTGATAATATAAAAAGGGGTTTAAAAATTTACTTAAGACGCTAAAAAGGACGGACGATGTTTGAAGAAATTCATTTTAATACCATAGAAAGACTTCCAAATTATGTTTTTGCTGAAGTTAATGCGATTAAAATGGCAGCAAGAAGAGCAGGGGAGGATATAATAGATTTTTCTATGGGAAATCCTGATGGCAAAACTCCTCAGCATATTATAGACAAGCTTTGCGAAAGTGCAAATAAAGACAAAACTTCAGGGTATTCTGCTTCGAGTGGAATTTATAAACTAAGACTTGCAATTTGTAATTGGTATAAAAGAAAATATGATGTTGATTTAGATCCTGAAAGTGAAGTAGTTGCAACGATGGGCTCTAAAGAAGGCTTTGTAAATTTAGCAAGAGCTGTTATTAACCCAGGGGATGTAGCTATTGTGCCTACACCTGCTTATCCTATACATACTCAAGCTTTTATCATAGCAGGTGGTAATGTAGCAACTATGAATTTTGATTTTAATGAAAATTATGAATTAAACGAAAATACTTTTTTTGAAAATTTACAAAAAACACTACATGAAAGTATTCCGCGTCCAAAATATGTAGTGGTAAATTTTCCGCATAATCCTACAACAGTTACAGTGGAAAAAAGTTTTTATGAGAGATTGGTTGCTATGGCAAAAAAAGAAAGATTTTATATTATTTCTGATATTGCTTATGCGGACTTAACTTTTGGCTCTTATAAAACTCCTTCGATTTTTGAAGTTGAAGGTGCTAAAGATGTAGCAGTAGAAACCTATACACTTTCAAAATCTTACAACATGGCAGGTTGGCGTGTAGGTTTTGTGGTGGGTAATAAACGCTTAATTGCGGCTTTGAAAAAGATCAAATCTTGGTTTGATTATGGTATGTATACGCCTATACAAGTTGCTGCTACTGTAGCTTTAGATGGGGATCAAACTTGTGTTGAAGAGATTAAGGCAACTTATGCAAAAAGATTGGAAGTCTTACTAGAATCATTTTACCAAGCAGGATGGGAATTAAAAAAGCCTAATGCAAGTATGTTTGTTTGGGCAAAACTCCCTCAAAGCAAGGCTCATCTTGGTAGTATGGAATTTTCTAAGCAGCTTTTACAAAAAGCAAATGTAGCAGTAAGTCCTGGAGTTGGCTTTGGTGAAGCGGGTAATGAGTATGTTAGAATAGCTTTAATAGAAAATGAAAACCGTATTCGTCAAGCAGCAAGAAATATCAAAAAATACTTAAGAGAATAAAATGAAAATAGCGATTTTAGGCTATGGCACGGTAGGAAGTGCTGTTGTAGAAACTTTGTTAAAAAATCAAGATTTAATTAAAGCAAGATGTGATGAAGAAATTATTCCGGTAATTGCTTTAGCAAGAAGTGCAAAACCAAATGCATTGATTCCTGTGGTTAATGATATTGATGAGGTTTTAGAGTGTGAAGATATTGATGTATTTGTGGAGTTAATGGGTGGTATTGATTTACCTTTTGAAATAATTTCAAAAATTTTAAAAAGAAAAAAATCAGTAGTAACTGCTAATAAAGCTTTACTTGCTTATCATCGTTATGAGCTTGAAAAATTAGCACAAGATACAGCTTTTGGTTATGAGGCAAGTGTAGCGGGTGGAATTCCTATTATTAAAATTTTAAAAGAGGGTTTGAGTGCTAATAATATCGTTTCTATCAAAGGCATTTTAAATGGCACAAGTAATTATATTTTAAGCAAGATGGCAGAAGATAATGCCAAATTTCAAGAGGTATTAAAAAAAGCCCAAGATTTAGGATATGCTGAAGCTGATCCTACTTTTGATATAGAAGGATTTGATGCTGCGCACAAGCTTTTAATTTTAGCAAATATTGCTTATGGACTAAGAGTAAAACCTGAGGATATCTTGATTGAGGGTATTAGTAAGGTAAGCGATGAGGATATTTATTTTGCAAAGGAATTTGAGTACACCATAAAACATTTAGGTATTGCTAAAATAAAAGATGAAAAAATAGAATTAAGGGTTCATCCTGTTATGTTAAATAAAGATAAAATGTTAGCAAAAGTTGATGGGGTGATGAATGCTATCAGTATAGATGGGGATATTTTGGGCGAAAGTTTATACTATGGTCCAGGAGCAGGTGGTAAGGCAACTGCAAGTGCTGTTGTAGCAGATTTAATCGATATAGCAAGAAAAGAAAAAAATAGTGCTATTTTTGGATATTTAAATGATACTTCTTATAAGCTTTTAAATAAGGATGAAATTTATACAAGGTATTATCTAAGATTAAAGGTATTAGATAAAATAGGTGTTTTATCAAAAATTACACAATTAATGAGCGAACATCAAATTTCAATCGATACTTTTTTGCAAAAGCCAAAAAAAGAAAAGCAAGATTGTAGTACTTTATTTTTTATTACTCATCAAACTTATGAAAAAAATATACAAATTTTAACTCAAAAACTTAAAGAACAAGAATTTGTTAAAGATGATGTTTTTATGATGAGAATAGAAGATTAAATGGCTTTATCACAGTATCTTTTTGGTATAAAAGGTGAAGATATAGCATGTGAATATCTTAAAAATAAAGATTTTGAAATTTTAGAAAGAAATTTTCATTCTAAATTTGGAGAAATTGATATTATTGCTAAAAAAGATAAAATTTTACATTTTATTGAAGTTAAAAGTACACAAGGAAATTATGAAGTAGCCTATAGACTAGATGGCAAAAAATTTAACAAAATTATTAAAACCATAGAGTATTACTTTATGAAACACAAAAGTAATGAAAATTTTCAATTAGATTTACTTTGCGTGTATAAAGATGATATAAAACTTTTAGAAAACATTAGTTATTAAGAGAATGTTTATTTTAATCTAATAAAATCTTAAAAAATTAAAGGAGATAACATGGGAAAATATATTGATTTAACTGCAGAAAATTTTGCACAAGCAAAAGAAGGCGTAGCTTTAGTAGATTTTTGGGCTCCATGGTGCGGACCTTGTAGAATGCTTGCACCGGTAATTGATGAGCTTGCAAACGATTTTGATGGCAAGGCTAAAATTTGCAAAGTAAATACAGAAGAGCAAGGTGATTTAGCTGCGCAATTTGGTGTAAGATCTATTCCAACTATCTTTTTCTTTAAAGATGGTGAAGTGGTTGATCAATTGGTTGGTGCTCAATCAAAACAAGTTTTAGCAGATAAACTAAACTCACTTTTATAATCTCAAGCCACTTTTAGTGGCTTTTCTTCATATTTTTTACTATTTAATAATTTTTATTATTTATAATTAAAGAAAAATTTGTATAATATCTCTGAAATAAATCACAAGGAAAACAATGATGTTAGATTTAGCTATTATAGGCGGTGGCCCTGCTGGTTTAAGTGCGGGATTATATGCTACTAGAGGCGGATTAAAAAATGTTGTAATGTTTGAAAAAGGTACACCAGGTGGGCAAATAACTTCAAGTTCAGAAATTGAAAATTATCCTGGAGTTGCACAAGTTTTAGATGGAATTTCTTTTATGGCTCCATGGAATGAGCAATGTATGCGTTTTGGTTTAAAACATGAAATGATAGGTGTAGAACAAATTAGCAAAAATACTGATGGTAGTTTTAATATCAAATTAGAAAATGGTAAAGTCGAACAAGCAAAGGCTGTTATTGTTTGTACAGGTTCTACTCCACGTCGTGCAGGTTTTAAAGGCGAGGATGAATTTTTTGGCAAAGGTGTAAGTACTTGTGCAACTTGCGATGGATTTTTTTATAAAAATAAAGAAGTAGCTGTTTTAGGTGGAGGAGATACAGCCTTAGAAGAGGCATTGTATCTAGCTAATATTTGCTCAAAAGTATATTTAATCCATAGAAGAGATGAGTTTAGAGCAGCGCCTTCAACGGTAGAAAAAGTAAGAAATAATGATAAAATAGAATTAATCACAAATGCAGTAGTTGATGAGGTTTGTGGTGATAATATGGGTGTTAATAAGGTAAAAATAGCATTTAATGATGGATCTAAAAGAGATCTTGATGTGCCTGGAATTTTTACCTTTGTTGGATTGAATGTGAGAAATGAAATCTTAAAACAAGAAAATGGTGAGTTTTTATGTGCTATGGAAGAAGGTGGTCAAGTGAGTGTTGATCTTAAAATGCAAACTAATATAGCAGGGTTGTTTGCAGCAGGTGATTTAAGAAAAGATGCTCCAAAACAAGTAATATGTGCAGCAGGTGATGGAGCAGTAGCAGCACTTAGTGCTTTAGCATATATTGAAAATTTGCATTAATCTTCACATAAATTTCACAAAAATTAATTAAGATTCTCCTATAAAAAATCAAGGAGAATCTAAAATGAAAAAAATACTAATTCTAAGTACAACTTTAGCGCTAATGGCTAGTGCAAATATTACACAACAAAATACTAATTCATATCAACAAAATATGCCTCATATGCCTCAGCATAATCCTTATGCGCAAAATTATTATGGGCTTTCTAAACCTATTATGGATAAAATTCAAAGTTCTTTTCCTGGAGCTTTTATTGTAGATGTGGATTGGGAAGAATTTGGTTATGAAATTAAACTAAGTAATAATATGGAAATGTTTTTTGATAGAAATGGAAATTTTTTAGGGCAAAAATGGGATGATTAATTAAAAGCGTTATTTGCTTTTAAATAAATAAACGCTACAATTTTCCAAATTCTAAAAAGGCAGATTTAAAATGATTAATATTGGAATCCATGGAAGTAGTGGGCGTATGGGTACTCAAATAAGACTTTGCCTAGAAGATGATGAGCAGGCAAAGGCTAGTGCGTTTTTTGATCAAGGATCAAATTATGAAGATTTTTTTAATAAATGTGATGTAATTATTGATTTTTCTACTCCAAAGGGTTGTGAGGATTTACTTTTATATGCAAGAAGTAATCCCAAGCCTTTGGTGATAGGTACTACAGGTTTAGATGCTAAACAAAATGAATTAATGCAAAGTGCAAGTATTACTATGCCTATTCTTTATGCAACTAATATGTCTTTGGGTGTGGCGATTTTAAAAAAGCTTTCTTATTTAGCTAGTGAGACTTTGAGAGATTTTGATATAGAAATACTTGAAATGCATCATAATAAGAAAAAAGATGCTCCAAGTGGTACCGCAATGACTTTAGCACAAAATGTTGCTAAGGCTAGAAATTTAGACTTAGAAAAGGTCAGAGTAAGCGGTAGAGATGGGATTATTGGACAAAGAAGTAAAGATGAAATCGCAGTGATGAGTTTAAGAGGCGGTGATATAGTAGGTTCACACAGGGTTGGTTTTTACAATGAAGGTGAATTTATAGAATTAAATCATACGGCTACTTCAAGAGCTACTTTTGCAAAAGGTGCGATAAAATGTGCAAAATGGTTAGCTTCTCAAGAAAATGGCTTATATGATATAGATGATTGTTTAGGAATTTAAATGTGTGCAGTAGTTGGAGTAATTAATTCAAAAAATGCAAGTACGGTGGCTTATTATGCTTTGTTTGCTATGCAACATCGTGGACAAGAGGCAAGTGGGATTAGCGTAAGTGATGGTTTGGGTATCAAAACACACAAAGCTAAAGGTGAAGTAGGGCAAATTTTTAATACACAAATTCTAGCAGGATTAAAAGGCGAGATAGCTATAGGACATAATCGTTATTCTACTGCAGGAAATTCTTCTTTGCATGATGCCCAACCTGTTGCAGCTACTTGTTCTTTGGGTGATATTTCTTTAGTGCATAATGGAAATTTGATTAATAAAGAAGAAGTTAGAAAAGAATTGATTAACAATGGGGCTATTTTTCATTCTAATATGGATACAGAAAATGTGGTACATTTAATAGCAAAAAGCAAAAAAGAAACTTTAAAAGATAGATTTATAGAAAGCTTGACTCAAAGCAAGGGAGCATATTGCTTTATGCTTGCTAGCAAAAATCAACTTTTTGTAGTAAGAGATCCTTATGGGGTTAGACCTTTATCTTTGGGTAGATTAAAAGATGGTGGGTATATTGTAGCGAGTGAAACTTGCGCTTTTGATTTGATAGAGGCTGAATTTATCCGCGATGTAAAACCAGGCGAGATGTTGATTTTTACTCAAGGTAGTGATGAGTTTGAAAGCATTCAAGTATTTGATAAGACAGATCCAAGAATTTGTGCATTTGAGTATATTTATTTTGCTAGACCTGATAGTATTATAGAAGGTAAAAGCGTATATGAAGTGCGTAAAAAAATGGGTGAAGCCTTGGCTAAAAAATTTAAAGAAAAAGTGGATTTTGTAGTGCCAGTTCCAGATAGTGGTGTAAGTGCTGCTATAGGTTTTGCGCAATATTTAAAAATCCCACTTGAAATGGCAATAGTGAGAAATCACTATGTTGGAAGAACTTTCATAGAGCCAACTCAAGAAATGAGAAATTTGAAGGTAAAATTAAAACTCAATCCTATGAAAAAAGTCTTAGAAGGTAAAGATATAGTGGTGATTGATGATAGTGTGGTAAGAGGAACAACTTCTAAAAAAATCATTGCACTTTTAAAACAAGCAGGTGCAAGAAAAATCCATTTAGCGATTGCATGTCCAGAAATTAAATTTCCTGATATTTATGGTATAGATACACCCACCTTTGAAGAATTAATCTCAGCTAATAAAAGCGTTGAAGAGGTTAGAGAGTATACAGGTGCAGATAGCTTGACTTTTTTGGATATTAATGAACTAGTTTCAAGTATAGGCAATGAAAGAAAATACTCTTTAATTAGTTTTGATGGGGATTATTTTATTAAATAATCCTTATCTGCATTTTAATTGTTTAAATACCTTATAGCTTTGAAAATGAGGCGGTAATCCCACTTCAAATGAAAAATCTTTATAAGTATGCCCTGGTAAATTTTTTGCAATATTGATATTATATGAAGCATCTCTTTGTTCTTGATTTGCTCTTTTTATGCTATCAAAATTTTGTTGATTAAAGATTTCACCACTTACCTCATGTTTTTTGTTATCATCAATTATCCTAAGTTCTAAAAAGCATTCAGAAATTTTAAAATTAGTATCATTAGTTACTCTACCTTTTACAATAATACTTTCTGTTGCTAAGCGTCTGTAGGTTGAAAAATTACTCAAACTTGCTTTTTTGGTATATTGATCTATAGTTAATAGTAATGAAATGGTTAAAATTAATGCTAGTATAAAACTCACTATGCAAAAAATAATCATATATTTTTTATTTTGAACTTTTAAGTAAAGCAAAACCCAAGTTAAACCTGTAGAAGCTAACATAATAACAATGATTAAAATATGAAAAAATGTAAAATATCCCATTAAAAACACTTTGAACTAATCTCAATGTCAAAATTTTGACCTTCTTTAAAATCGGAAAATTTGGTTTTTAAATTAATAGTTTGTTGTGGATTTATTGTTTTTTCTATCATGGTTGATTTGCTTCTTAGAGGTTTTATAGTATGTATTAAATTTTTAAAAGTACTATTATCATCACTTTTCTTAAAAACTTCTACTTTTAATTTGCAGTATCTAAAGCTTTTTTTAGAAGTATTTGTTAAGCTATAATCAACGCTGAGTGAGTTATCGTATACAAAAAATTGAGCATTATCTAAGCTGGTTATTCTTGATCTAACTTTAGTATCAATTAAAAAATATCCTAAATAAGCGATACCTGCTGAACATAAAATTCCTAAAAAAATAACTGTAAAAGCAAAAGCAGGTTTATTTCTGATAATTAAAGCAATAAATAAAGTGATAATGAAAAAAAATATAACCAAAGCCATTAGTAAAAAATCAATCAAGTGCAAATGAGTAGTATAAAAAATCATTTGCTCTCGAATGTGCTGGGCGTTCATTATCACTCTTTAATTTTAGTTTGCTACCGAGCTTGTTCTTTTGCTATCTTTACTATCAACCCAAATATTTGGCACAGCTCCACCAGGTGTTAAGAAAATTTTGGCATCTTTGTTAACCTTAAGTGCTTCGTTAAACTGTTTTTGAGTTTCAATTTGTTTTAAATCAAGCAAAGGATTATTTAAACTTTTTGCTATTTCTCTATTTGAATATGCTTGCGCATCAGCTTCTATTTTAACTGCACTTGCTCTACCTTTAGCGCTAATGATGGTTGCATTTGCCTCCCCTTCAGCTAAAGCTGCTTTTTTAAGTGCTTCTTGGTTAGCTCTTTCTACTTCATATTTTGTTCTTTCAGCTTCTTGTTTAGCAATTTGTACTCTTTCAATTTGCTCTTTTACTTTTATAGGCAAGATAATCTCTCTAAGTTGAACTGCTTGAAGCTCAGCAGGTTCATTTGGTTGACTTTCTATGGTTTTTCTAATGCCTTGATCAATTTGCACTGCTATGGTGTTACGATTTGTTGGAAGCTCTTCTGCAGTATATTGACCTACCACATTTCTTACTACATCTCTTACAACCGGATCAATGATTTTATTTTCCCAATTAAGCCCCCAAGTAGCTATGGTTTGAGGAACTTGTAAAGGATTTAATCTATATTGAACGGTTACATCAATAGACACAGGCAAACCTCTTGAATCAAGTACAGAGATGCTATTTTTATTTACAACACCTGAGCCTATTTGTAAATTTTCATTTACGCCTTCAATAGAAGCATAATTAATTTGTCTTACTCTAGTATCTATTATAGTGATTTTTTGTAATACTGGCATAAAAAAATGAAGTCCTGGTTCAAGCGGAGTAGGGCTGTATTTACCCGTGGTAGACTTGATTCCCATTTCCCCTGAATTAACTATTGCAAAAGGTTTAAAAAGCGCAAAGACTAAAACAATTGCAATCGCACTATAAATTAATGGAGAAAATTTTCCAAAACCTTTGAAATTAAATTCTGGGGCTTTGAAATTTAAATTTTGCTTATTATTGTTTTGATTGTTTTTTTTATTAAAATAATCATTCAAATCAGCTGGCATTTAGTTCCTTTGTTAAATATAAGTTAGCATAGAAGCGTATTTTTCATTGCGTCCATAAACTATATCAAAATACGCATTTTGGAGCTTTGTTGTTAGCTCACCTCTTTTTCCATTTCCTATAATTCTTGCATCAATATTATTTATTGGGGTTATTTCTGCTGCAGTTCCTGTAAAAAATGCTTCATCGGCCACATAAACTTCATCTCTTGAAATTCTTTGGCGCACTACGCTTATGCCCAAATCATGTGCAATTTTTAAAACAGTATCTTGGGTAATACTTTTTAATGAAAAATCATTTGGCGGGGTGATTAATTTCCCGTCTTTAACCATAAAAAAGCACTCGCCTGTCCCTTCTGCTACAAAACCTTCTTCATCAAGCATTAAAGCTTCTTCATATCCTGCTTCTATAGCTTCATATTTAGCCATTTGAGAATTTAAATAATTTGCACTTGCTTTGGCTTTACCTAGGCTAGATTTTACGCTATTTCTAGCAAAAGAAGAAATTTTAACCTTAATACCTTTTTCTAAGCCTTCTTTGCCCAAATAAGCACCCCATTCCCAAGCAGCAATAGCTACTCTAACAGGAGCTTTAGCATGATAAACTCCCATAGTTCCATCACCCAAAAAGATCAATGGGCGCAAATAAGTGTTATTTTGAAAATCATTTGCTCTTAAAAGTTCAACTTGTGCATTTTCAAGTTCTTCTTGAGAAAAAGGTGAGTTGATTAAAGTGATTTTTGCAGACTCTAAAAGTCTTTTGGTATGTTCTTTTAATCTAAAAATTGCTAAACCATTTTGTGTTTTATAAGCTCTTGTTCCTTCAAAAACTGCATTTGCATAATGTAATGAATGTGTTAAAACATGAATTTTTGCATCATCAAAATCAATGATTTTTCCATCCATCCAAATTTTTTTTGCCCTAATCATGAGTAAGCCTTTATTGAAAATAAAACTAATTTTATCAAAAATATACTAATAATTGCTAGAATATAGTAAAATTCTTTATTTAAAGCAAGGAAAAACAATGCCTATTATTAGTATCAAACTCGCTAAACCAGAATTTAGCAAAGTACAAAAAGAAGAGTTAATAGCAGATATTACAGAGCTTTTGCATACAAAATATAATAAACCAAAGCAAAATATAGTCATAATGCTAGAAGATATTGAGCCATATAATATTGCTTTTGGTGGTGAAAGTGTAGAAAAATTAAGATTGAAAGGTAAAAAATGAAAGAATTGCAAATTGGCGATAAAGCCCCAGTTTTTGAACTTTTAAATCAAGATGGGGTTAAAATTTCTCTAAGTGATTTTTTGGGTAAAAAAATTATTTTGTATTTTTATCCAAAAGATAATACCCCAGGTTGTACTACACAAGCTTGTGAATTTAGTCAAAATTATGAAGATTTTTTAGGGCAAAATGCTGTGATTATAGGTATTAGTCCAGATAGTGTGAAATCACATGAAAATTTCATAAAAAAATATGATTTAAAGCACACTTTGTTAAGTGATAGCGAAAAAGAAATTTGCAAACTTTATGGTGCTTGGGGTTTAAAGAAAAATTATGGAAAAGAGTATGAAGGGCTTATAAGATCTACTTTTGTAGTTGATGAGGAAGGAAATATCGCAAAAATTTATAAAAATGTAAAAGCTAAAGATCATGCTTTTAAGGTGTTAAAAGAATTATGTTAGTTCATATTTGTTGTAGCGTGGATAGTCATTATTTTATACAAGAATTAAGCAAAGCCTATCCTGAAGAAAAAATCATCGGGTATTTTTATGATCCAAACATCCATCCATATAGTGAGCATGAACTTAGATTTTTAGATGTTAAACGCAGTTGTGATAAATTAGGCATTAAACTTTATAAGGGTGAATATGAGTATGAAAAATGGCTTGAGAGTGTAAAGGGCTATGAGGATGAGCCTGAAAAAGGTGCAAGATGTCAAATTTGTTTTGATTTTAGAATGCATAAAAGTGTTGAATTTGCTCAAAAAATAGGAGAAAAAAAACTTACAACAACTCTTTTAACATCTCCTAAAAAAGACCTAGAGCAACTAAAATTAGCATTACAAAAAGAATGTGATAAATTTGGCATAGAGTTTTTAGCGCCTGATTTTAGAAAAAATGGAGGCACGCAAAGACAATTTGCCCTAGCAAAGCAAGATATGCTTTATCATCAAAATTATTGCGGATGTATTTATGCGCTTTCTAAGCAAAAAGGTCAAAAAGCCTTTATAGATGAGCTGATGAGTCCTATTAATAAACAAATATTGCCTTCAAGTATAGAAGAGAAAATTAAATTCTACAACCAAGTAAAAAATTTAGAAAAAAAGGGCATTAAATTTGAAATTCAAAGAGAGAAATTTTTAAATTATCGTTTATTAAGAGCTTTGATAAAACAAAACAAGCAAGCTATAAAAACTCATGTTTTATTTTACTCACATTTTAAAAATTCTTACACTAAATTTAGTATTTTAGATGAGGGTTTAAAGCATTATAAAAGTGCAAAGGATGAGATTAATTTATGGAGTTTTGATTATTTTAATAGCTTATGTAAAATGCGATTTAAAAATTACGAAGATTTTTTACAAAATCCTTTAAAAATAGAGCAAGAAATCAAAATAAGACAAAAGCATTTTGGTGCTTATGATCTTTCACCGGTGATTATTGTTGAAAATATTATTAAAGGTGCTTATGAATTTATGGCAAAAAGTGAAATTTATTTTGATAGCAAAGAAAAGATTGTGAAGTTATAAAACTTAATTAATTTATTAATATTTTTTTTGTAAAATCTGAATTTTGAATATATTTTAAGGCTAAATTTATGATAGATGTAATGCAAATTCAAAAAATTTTACCACATAGGTATCCATTTTTACTTGTAGATAAAATCGTAGAATTAAAAAACAAAGAAGTTGTTAGAGGTTATAAAAATATTAGTATAAGCGATCATGTTTTTATGGGACATTTTCCAGATCATCCAATTTATCCGGGTGTGTTAATTTTAGAAGGCATGGCGCAAACTGGAGGGGTTTTAGCATTTGAAAGTATGGATGATAAAGTAGATCCAAGCACTAAGGTAGTATATTTTACGGGTATTGATAATGCAAAATTTAGAAATCCAGTGCGTCCAGGCGATAGACTTGATTATGAAATGAGTGTAGTAAAAAATCGTGGAAATATGTGGATTTTCCAAGGAAAAGCTTTTGTAGATGGGCAATTAGTTGCAGAAGCTGAACTTAAAGCCATGATAGTAGATAAATGATGAGTAAAATTCATCCAAGTGCAGTTATAGAAGATGGAGCTATTATAGCTGATGATGTTGTAGTAGAAGCTTATGCTTATGTTGGTAAAAATGCTAACATAGGCGCAAATACCATCATCAAACAAGGTGCGAGAATTTTGCCTAATGTGACTATAGGTGAGAAATCAAAAGTGTTTTCTTATGCTATAGTTGGAGATATCCCGCAAGATATATCTTATAAAGATGAGATAAGCTCAGGTGTTATCATAGGAAAGAATGCAGTTATTAGAGAGTTTGTGACTATTAATTCGGGTACAGCTAAAGGCGATGGCTTCACAAGGATAGGCGATAATGCTTTTATCATGGCTTATTCGCATATTGCACATGATTGTATTTTGGGAGATCATATTATTTTAGCAAATAATGCCACTTTAGCAGGACATGTAGAACTTGGTGATTATACTGTAGTGGGTGGACTTACCCCTATTCATCAGTTTGTTAAAGTGGGCGAGGGTTGTATGATAGCAGGCGCTAGTGCGCTTTCTCAAGATGTGGTGCCATTTTGTCTAGCTGAGGGCAACCGTGCAAGTATTAGAAGCTTGAATTTAGTAGGCATTAGAAGACGTTTTGACAAAGAAGAAGTGGATGTTTTAAGCAAGGCTTTTAAATTTTTATTCAGACAAGGAAATTTAAAAGATAACGCTTTGAATTTATTAGAAAGTACTTCTAGTGAAAATGTTAAAAAAATGTGTAATTTTATCTTAGAAACAAAAAGAGGAATTCCTATATATAAGGAAAAAAACCATGGTTAAAAGATGTAGTTTTTGTAACGAAATAGAAACAAGCGAAAGAAGAATTTTAGTAAATGATTATAATAATGCCTTTATATGTGAGTATTGTGCTGAAAGTGCTTGCAATATTTTCTTTGGAGAGGAAAAAGAGCTAAAAAATAAAGAAGTTGATAAAGAAAATTTTAAAGACATAACCCCTAAAGAATTAAAAGCATATTTAGATAAATATGTCATCGGACAAGATAGAGCTAAAAAAATCTTTAGCGTAGGGGTGTATAATCACTACAAAAGACTTTTTAGATCTGACTTAGAAGATGACGATACAGAATTAGCAAAATCAAATATTTTATTAGTAGGTCCAACAGGAAGTGGAAAAACTTTACTAGCACAAACTTTAGCTAGATTTTTAGATGTGCCTATTGCAATTTGCGATGCGACTTCTTTAACTGAAGCAGGTTATGTGGGAGAAGATGTTGAGAATATCCTAACACGTCTTTTACAAGCTGCTGATGGAGATGTGCAAAGAGCACAAAAAGGGATTATATTTATTGATGAGATAGATAAAATCGCAAGAATGGGTGAAAATCGCTCCATTACAAGAGATGTAAGTGGTGAGGGTGTGCAACAAGCTTTACTTAAAATCATCGAAGGATCTTTAGTAAATATCCCACCAAAAGGTGGTAGAAAACACCCAAATCAAGATTTTATACAAATAGATACGACTAATATTTTATTTGTGTGTGGTGGGGCTTTTGATGGTATTAGCGATATCATTAAAAGAAAACTAGGCGATAATGTCATGGGCTTTTTTACTGATGATAAAAAAGATGAAAAAGAAGCCTTGCTTCAAAGATTAGAGCCTGATGATTTAGTGCATTTTGGGCTTATCCCTGAGCTTATAGGAAGACTGCATGTGCTTGCTTCTTTAGAAGAGCTTGATGAAGAAAGTATGGTGCGTATTTTAACTGAGCCAAAAAATGCCATTATTAAACAATATCAAAAACTTTTTGCTATTGATAATGTGGAATTAAAATTTGAAGATGAAGCACTAAGAGAGATTGCTAAGCTTTCATTAGAGCGTAAAACAGGGGCTAGAGGTTTAAGAAGTATTATTGAAGAGATGATGGTAGATTTGATGTTTGATTTACCAGAGTATAATGGATATAGCATAGTAATTACTAAAGAAGTGATCAAAGAAGGTGCAAAACCTTTATTTATAAAAAATAAAAAAGTTAAAGGCTGAGAATGATTTTAGATCAAATAATTGGATTTTTTTCAAGTGATATGGGGATTGACTTAGGTACTGCAAATACTTTAGTTTTGGTAAAAGATAAAGGTATAGTGATTGATGAACCTTCAGTTGTTGCAGTAGAGCGTGAAAGATATGGTAGGGTTAAAATTTTAGCTGTTGGAAAAGAAGCTAAGGAAATGGTAGGAAAAACCCCAGGTAATATCGAAGCAATCCGTCCTATGAAAGATGGTGTGATTGCTGATTTTGATATGACTGAAAAAATGATCCGTTATTTTATAGAAAAAACTCATAGAAGAAAATCTTTTTTAAGACCTAGAATTATCATTTCAGTACCTTATGGTTTAACTCAAGTTGAAAGAAAAGCAGTTAGAGAAAGTGCTTTAAGTGCGGGTGCTAGAGAAGTATTTTTGATAGAAGAGCCTATGGCAGCAGCTATTGGTGCAAATTTACCAATCAGAGAGCCTCAAGGGAGCTTAGTGGTAGATATTGGTGGTGGTACAACTGAAATTGGCGTTACTTCTTTGGGCGGGCTTGTGATTTCAAAATCTATCCGCACAGCTGGCGATAAACTTGATACTAGTATAGTAAATTATGTAAAAGAAAAATACAACCTTGTCATAGGTGAAAGAACGGGTGAGGAAATTAAAATCGCAATAGGTTCAGCAGTTCAACTTCCAAAAGAGCTTTCTATGGTGGTTAAAGGACGTGATCAAGTAACAGGCTTGTTAAATAGAATCGAACTAACAAGTGAAGATGTAAGAGAGGCTATGCGTGAACATTTAAAAGAAATCGCTGATGCTTTAAAAATCGTTCTTGAAATGATGCCGCCTGATCTTGCAGCTGATATTGTTGAAAATGGTGTTGTTTTAACAGGAGGTGGAGCTTTAATACGCGGGCTTGATAAATATTTATCTGAAATTGTAAAACTTCCAGTATATGTAGCTGATGAGCCACTTTTAGCAGTTGCAAAAGGTACAGGTAAAGCTTTAGAAGAAATTTCATTATTACACCAGCTAACGAATGAAGAGTAAAATTCTTAGCGTTTTAATATTATCTTTTTTAGTATTTATTTCGTTTTATTATGGAGATGTAATAAAACGAAATGTTTTAGATTTAAATATTGCTATTGTTAATCAATTTTCTCAAAGTATTGATCTTTTAAAAAACAAATTCAACGAACATTTTAATCAAGCTGAAGAAATTAGAACTTTAAGAGAAAGAAATACTGAGCTTGAAAAAAATAATATTTATATGAAAAACTTTGCTAATGAGCTAAATAATATTTTAAGTGATAAAAACTCAAGTTTTTATTATCCTAATGTGAGTTTAGTTAAGGCAACTTCTTATGCGCAAATTAGTGATTATCATAAGGTTTGGCTTGATGTTGATTATAAAGGAAAAATCAAAGGCTTAATTTATAATGGCTATACAGCAGGCATAGTCATAGAAAAAAATGGAAGAGCTTTGGGTCTTTTGCAAGGTGATGAAGAATGTATTTTTTCTGTTTACATAGGTAAAGAACAAGCACCAGGTATAGCTCATGGAAGAAATGATTATGTTTTAGTTAAATATATCCCTAAATGGCTTGAGCTTAAAATGGGTGATAAGGTTTATACAAGTGGCTTAGATGAGATTTTCTTTTCAGGAATTCCAGTGGGAGAAATTTTTAAAATAGAAGAAGAGGGTGCTTATCAAAATGCTTATGTTAAACCCTATGCTAAGATGAAAGTACCAAGCTATTTTTATATGGTAGAAAATTTATAGTAAAAAATTATTTATTTTAATTAATATAAATTATTATTTAGAATTAAATATTACAATAGCTTCTAAGTTTAAAACTAGGAGCTTTAATGAAAAAATATATCAGCAGTTGTTTGGCTATTTGTTGTTTAAGTGGTGCTATTTATGCAAACGAAGTAGAATATGATGCGCAAAAAATAGCAGATATTTTTTATCAACTTAATGCAGACCCTAAAAATCCAAAAGCAAAGGTTAATCATGCAAAGGGTTTTTGTGCTATGGGAACTTTTGAGCCAGCTTTGTCTATCAATAAAGAAATTGATGTGTCTTTGTTAACACAAAAAAGCTTACCAATCCAAGTAAGATATTCTTTGGGTGGCGCTTTTAAAGATGATAAAAGCAAAACAAGGGGTATGGCTATTAGAATTACTGATCCTAAAGATTCTGCCTCTTGGACTATGGTTATGCTAAATACAGAAATAAATTTTGCAAAAAATCCTAAAGAGTTTGGTCAGTTTTTTGAAATGAGACTTCCTGTAAATGGTAAAGTCGATCAAGAAAAAATAAGCAAGATGATGAAAGAGGTTGATTCTTATAGAAATTTTGCTGCATATACGGATAAAATTGGTATCAGTAAAAGCGTAGCAAATACTCCATTTTTTAGTATCCATACTTTTTATTTTAAACAAGCAAATGGAGAAAATTATCTACCAGCAAGATGGAAATTAGTTCCAAGCGAAGGTGTGGCGTATTTAAATGAGGCACAAATGAAAAGTGCAAGTAGTGATTTTTTAAAAGAAGATTTTCAAAATCGTATAAAGACTAATAAGCCAGTTGAGTATAAGATGTATTTAGTATATGCAAATAAAAATGATATTACTAATGATACAACGGCCTTGTGGAGTGGTAAACACAAAGAAAGTTTAGTTGGGACTTTTAAAATTAAAGCTTTGAGCAAGGAAGATTGTAATTTTGATGTATATTTTCCTTCAGATGTACCTCAAGGGGTTAATCCACCACAAGATCCTTTATTTGATGTAAGAAATGAAGCTTATGCTATAACTTTTGGTAAGCGTCAATAAAATTTAGCTCTTTAAGAGCTAAATTCTTTATTAATTTCAACTTCTAAAAAACTTATATTTGTTATAATTTGGCTAAAAATTCAGCTTAGGAAAATACATGCCAAAAAGAACAGATATAAAAAATATATTATTAATAGGCAGTGGGCCTATCGTTATAGGTCAAGCTTGCGAGTTTGATTACTCAGGAACTCAAGCAGCAAAAACCTTAAAAGAGCTAGGTTATAGAGTGGTTTTGATCAATTCTAATCCAGCTACGATTATGACAGATCCTGAATTTGCTGATGCAACTTATATAGAACCAATCACCAAAGAAAGTATTCTAAGTATAATCAAAAAAGAAAAAATCGATGCGATTTTACCTACTATGGGTGGCCAAGTTGCATTAAATGTTGCTATGGAAGTTTATGAAAGTGGCGAGCTTGCAGATGTAAAATTTTTAGGTGCAAATCCTGAAGCGATTAAAAAGGGCGAAGATAGGCAAGTTTTTAAAGAATGTATGAAAAAAATTGGCATGGATTTGCCAAAATCTATGTATGCGTATAATTATGAAGAGGCTTTAAAAGCTGTTGATGAGATTGGTTTTCCTTTGATGATTAGAGCTTCTTTTACCTTAGGTGGTGCAGGAAGTGGCGTGGTATATAATATGGATGAGTTTGCAGAACTTGCAAATACTGCTTTAGCATTAAGCCCTATCCATGAAATTTTAATCGAAGAAAGTTTACTTGGTTGGAAAGAATATGAAATGGAAGTCATTAGAGATAAAAATGATAATTGTATTATCGTTTGCTCTATTGAAAATGTTGATCCTATGGGGGTTCATACGGGCGATTCTATTACTATAGCTCCTGCTTTAACTTTGACTGATAAAGAATACCAAGCAATGCGTAATGCCTCTTTTGCTATTTTAAGAGAAATCGGAGTAGATACAGGTGGATCAAATGTGCAATTTGCTATCAATCCAACTAATGGTAGAATGATAGTTATTGAAATGAATCCTAGGGTTTCAAGATCTTCAGCCTTAGCTAGTAAAGCAACGGGTTATCCTATAGCTAAGGTAGCTACGCTTTTAGCAGTTGGATTTAGTTTAGATGAGATTAAAAATGATATCACAGGAACTCCTGCTTCATTTGAACCGGTAATTGATTATATCGTAACTAAAATTCCTCGTTTTACTTTTGAAAAATTCCCAAATGCAAGCACAGAGCTTGGCACTGCTATGAAAAGCGTGGGTGAGGTTATGGCTATAGGGAGAACTTTTAAAGAAAGCATTCAAAAAGCACTTTGCTCACTTGAGAGAAATTTAAGTGGGTTTGATACTATAGAATGTGATAAAAATGAGCTTTTAGCAAAAATTCGCCAAGCTAATGAAAAACGCTTGCTTTATATAGCACAAGCTTTTAGAGAAGGTTTTAGCACACAAGAGCTTTTTGAGCTTTGCAAAATAGATCCTTGGTTTTTAAATCAAATCAAAGAAATAGTGGAATTTGAAAACCAAATAGATATGGATATTTTAAGCAATAAACAACTATTAAGAAAAGCCAAAACCTTAGGTTTTTCAGATAAAAAAATCGCTAGCTTGATTAATCAAAAAGATAATCTTGAGCTAAGCCAAAATGATATTTATTATGCAAGAATTAAACATAAAATCATTGCTCAATATAGCGAAGTAGATACTTGTGCAGGCGAATTTGAAGCACTAACCCCGTATTTATACTCAAGTATTAATGCAAATGAAGCTACACAAGTAAAAGAAAGTAAAGATAAAAAAGATAAAAAAGTGATGATTATAGGTGGTGGACCAAATCGCATAGGACAAGGCATTGAGTTTGATTATGCTTGTGTGCATGCTTCTTTTGCTTTAAAAGATATGGGTGTAAAAACTATAATGTATAATTGTAATCCAGAAACGGTTTCAACAGATTATGATACAAGTGATATTTTATACTTTGAGCCAATTGATTTTGAGCATTTAAGAGCAGTTATTGATAGAGAAAGACCTGATGGGGTGATAGTGCATTTTGGTGGTCAAACTCCGCTTAAATTTGCAAAACGCCTTAGTGCTTTTGGAGCAAAGATTATAGGAACAAGTGCAAGGGTGATAGATTTAGCTGAAGATAGAAAGAAATTTGCTAAATTTATTGAGGATTTAGGCATAAATCAACCTAAAAATGGCACAGCCATAAGTGTAGAAGAAGCGATTATAAAGGCAAATGAGATAGGTTATCCTGTGCTTGTTAGACCAAGCTATGTTTTGGGTGGTCGTGCAATGCGTGTGGTGCATGATGAGAGCGAGCTTAGACTTTATATGCAAGAAGCAGTGGATGTGAGTGATAAATCTCCGGTATTAATCGATCAATTTTTAGACAATGCAACTGAGCTTGATGTAGATGCGATAAGCGATGGAAAAGAAGTTTATGTAGCAGGTATTATGGAGCATATTGAAGAAGCAGGAATTCACTCAGGCGATAGTGCTTGTTCTTTGCCTGCTGTAAATATTGATGAAGCTATGCTTGAAATGATTGAGCAAAAAACAAAAGATATTGCTTTAAATTTAGGTGTTGTAGGACTTTTAAATATACAATTTGCTATTTATGATAATAAACTTTATATGATAGAAGTAAATCCAAGAGCTAGTAGAACCGTGCCTTTTGTGAGCAAAGCCACAGGAATTCCTTTAGCTAAGGTTGCAACACGTGTGATGTGGCAAGGAAATTTAAGAGAAAGTTTGAAATTTTATGATACCTTTAAAGTGGTAGAAGAAAAAAACGGAATTTTAAGAGCTAAAAAACCAAAACATATTAGCGTAAAATCAGTAGTATTTCCTTTTGCCAAACTTAGTGGAAGTGACCTTGAGCTTGGGCCTGAAATGCGCTCAACCGGTGAAGTTATGGGTGTAAGCAAAGACTTTGAAAACTCTTACGCAAAAAGCCAACTTGCTTCTTCAAATTTCTTACCAGAAAGTGGCAATGTATTTTTATCATTAAGAGAGCAGGATAAAAAATCTGCAGTAGATTTAGCTAACGAATACATTAAGCTAGGATTTAAAATCATTGCTACAAGTGGAACTTATAAAATTTTACAAGAAGCAGGTTTAGAGTGTGAGTTTGTGCATAAAATTTCTGAAGGACGCCCAAATGTAGAGGATAAGTTAAAAAATTCTCAAATTCAACTTGCTATTAATACTAGCGATGAGCATAGTTTTAAAGGTGATACTAAAAAAATCAGAGCAAATATTTTACGCTTTAAAACCCCATATTTTACCAACCTAAGAGCAGCGTATGCAGGTGCTAAAGCGATTAAAGCTATACAAAATAAATCATGTCTTGAAGTAAAGAGCTTGCAAGAATACTTAAAAGCATGATTTATCTTGCTCAAACTGATACAACAGCGGGGTTTTTAAGCAAGGACTTAAAAGCCCTTAATACTTTAAAAAAAAGGCCTTTAAGTCAGGATTGTTTGATTACCACAGCTAAATTTAGCGAGCTTAAAAAACTTACAAGAGTGCCAAATCATTTTAAAAACACTATTAGAAAATCCAAAAAAACTACTTTTTTATATCCTAATTCTAAAGCAATACGCGTCGTGAAAGATTGTGCCCATGAGGAATTTTTAAAAGAGTTTGATTGGCTTTATTCTACTTCTGCAAATCTTCATGGAAAAAAATTTGATCTAAATTGGGCTATGCAAAATGCAGATAAAATAGTAGATGAAAAGTTTTTTGAAAGCGGAGCCTCAAAGATTTTTAAACTTCGAGGCGTTAAAAAAGTTAAGTTACGCTAATTATTTTCCAAGTGGCCAAAATACTTTTGGTTCTTCGCCGATTTTTGCTTGTCCATGATACATTCCAAGCTTATCTTTAGTCCAAGCATAGCCAACTTTTCCATTTTTATCTATTGAGATGATTCCACCTGTGCCACCAAGTTTAGCTACTTGTTTGATAGTTTCTTCAGCTGCTTTTTGTACTGAAAGTTTTTTGTATTTATATAAAGACGCAACTTCATGAGCCACAGCCACTCTTATATAAATATCACCTGTTCCTGTGCAAGAAATCGCAACTGAGTCATTGTTTGCATAATTTCCTGCCCCTATGATAGGAGAATCTCCAATGCGTCCTGTCATTTTATTTGTAGTACCACCTGTGCTTGTGCCCGCTGCTAGGTTGCCATTTTTATCTAAAGCTATCGCACCTACTGTACCTAAATATGGCTCTGTGCTTATACCAAGATGAGCCTTTGCTTTATCGCTATCTAGTAATACTTCTTTGCTTTTTTTAGCTTCTTGAAGTTGTTTGTATCTGTGCTCTGTGAAAAAATATTTTTGTCCTACTATTTCTAAACCATGTTTTTTGGCTAATTTATCAGCACCCTCGCCCGCTATTAAAGTATGAGGTGTTTTTTCCATAACAAGTCTTGCTGCCTCTATAGGATTTTTAATTGTCCTAGCCATAGCAATTGCACCTGCTCTTAAATTTTTTCCATCCATTATAGATGCATCAAGTTCGTTAAATCCATCAGAAGTAAAAACAGCACCTTTTCCAGCGTTAAATTCAGGACTATCTTCCATTACTTTAATGGCAGCTATAACTGCATCAATAGAGCTTCCACCTTTTTCAAGTATGCTTTGGCCTGCTTTTAAAGATTCTTTCATTACCTTTTCCCTTTTAGCAAATTCTTCTTTAGTAAGTCCTAAGCCACTTGTACCACCGTGTATCACGATGATAGGTTCAAAATCTTTTGCAAAAGTATTATTACTTGTTAAAAATGCTAAACTAGCTAATATTAATAAAGCCTTTTTACTATTTGTTAAAAAACTCATTTTTATCTCCTTGTTACAAGCTTTTGATTTTATAATAATAAAAATTAAATATAAATTAATATTATAAAAATATTTATAATAATGATATTTTTTATTATTATATGTTTAGTTTTTGATTAAAGTTTTATTTTTGTAATTTTAGCTATAATTTGCGCTTTTGAAAAAAGGTAGATTATGATAGAAAGAACAAAAATAAGCTCTAATTTTGGTTGGTTTATGGTTATTTTGGGTGGTTTGGTTGAGTGTTTTTGGGTGAGTGGGTTAAAATACTCAACTGAAATTTGGCATTATGCTTTAACAGCCATTGGGGTTTGCATATCTTTTACATGTTTTTTAAAAGCTTGTGAAAGACTTGAAGTAAGCATTGCTTATAGTGTTTTTGTAGGTATTGGCACGGTTGGGGTGGTGCTTAATGAGATGTTTATTTTCAATGAGCCAAGTTCTATCACCAAGCTTACTTTAATAGCTATTTTACTTTTAAGTATCATAGGCCTTAAAATCATTAGCAAGGAAGCTAAATAATGGAATGGTTCTTTTTGTTTTTAGCGACTGCTTTTGAAATTTTTGGTGTGATTATCATGAAGCAACTTGTAAGCACTAAAAATAAGCTTTATCTTTTAGCTTTGATAGTGTGTTTTGGTTTTTCGTTTGGGTTTTTAAGCCTTAGTATGCAAAGCATTGCTATGAGTGTGGCTTATTCTATATGGACAGGAGCTGGAACTGCAGGCGGGGTTATCATCGGAGTGCTTTTTTATAAAGAAAGCAAAAGCTTTTTAAAGCTTTTTTTAATTGCTCTTATCATTGCTTGTACTGTGGGTTTAAAAATACTTTCATAGGTTTAAAATGAAAATATACATTAGTGGTATAGACACAGATGTTGGCAAAACTTATCTAAGTGCTAGAATTTGCAAGGAATTAGGTTTTGATTATTTTAAGCTTATCCAAGCAGGCACACCAAAAGATAGTGAGGTAGTAGCTGAGTTTAGTCCAAAAACTAAGATTTTCAAAGAAGGCGTGTTTTTGCAAACTCCTGCTTCACCACACAAAGGCAGAATTTTAGAAAATTTAAGCTATAAAGCCTTTGATATACAAATTCCACAAAGTGACAAACTCATCATCGAGTTAGCTGGTGGGCTTTTTTCGCCCTTTGATGATGAAAAAACGATGATTGATTATATGAGTGCGTTTAAGTACCCTACGATTTTAGTGGCAAAAGACTATCTAGGAAGTATCAATCACACGCTTTTAAGTATAGAAGCACTAAAACAAAGAGATATTAAAATCCTTGCTTTAATCTTAAAAACCCAAGATAATTTTAGCAAGGATTTTATAAGCAATTACGCTAAAATTCCTATCATAGAATTTGATGATAAAGTGTGTGAGAAACTTTCAAAAATCCTTGAAAATCTCTCTTAAAGACTGCACTACATAAGCAATCTCATCTTCATTTATAACATATGGTGGCATGAAATAAATTGTATTTCCAAGTGGTCTTAAAAGTAAGCCTTTTTCTAAGGCTCTTTGAAAGACTTCAAGTCCTGCTCTTTGGTATTTGCTTTTTTGTATATCAAATGCGCTTACCATGCCTAAATTTCTAAAATTTCCTAAAAAGTCAAATTCTTTTAAACTCTCCCATTGTGTTTTTATAAAAGCACTTTTGATTTTATTTTTTGCGATGATATTTTCTTTTTCAAAAATATCCAAAGTCGCATTAGCCGCTGCACAAGCTAGGGCATTACCTGTGTAAGAGTGAGAGTGTAAAAAGGCCTTTTGGCTCTCATAGCTATCATAAAATTTCTCATAAATTTCATCTTTAGTAAGCACCACTGAAAGTGGTAAATACCCACCCGTGATACCTTTAGAAAGACATATATAATCAATGCTTTGTGAGCAATAATCTAGCGCAAACATCTCTCCCGTGCGTCCAAAACCTGTGGCTATTTCATCAAATATCACTTGCACGCCATAATTTTTAGCAAGTTTAATCGCCTCATCTAAATACCCAAGCTCATACATGTGCATATTGCCTGCACATTGAAGTAAAGGCTCAAGTATAAAAGCACAAATTTCATGATGATGATTTTTTAAAATACTTTCTAAAATTTCAAGTTCTTTTGTATAGTCTTTGCTTGTTGGCACAGGCGTTGTGATACTTTTTAAAAGTAAAGGCTCATAGGTTTTTTTATAAAGTGCTACATCGCCAACGCTTAATGCACCTAAGGTTTCTCCATGGTAAGAATTGCTAAGTGATAGGAATTTATCCTTTTTAGAGCCATTGTTTAAGTGGTATTGAAAACTCATTTTTAAAGCCACTTCTATGGCTGAACTACCATTGTCTGCAAAAAAGCATTTATCAAAAGGTAAAAGCTTACAAAGTCTTTGCGAAAGTTTTATGATAGGCTCATGTGAAAAACCAGCAAGCAAGACATGCTCTAAATTTTGAAGTTGATCTTTGATTTTTTCATTGATATATTCATTACAATGGCCAAAGATATTTACCCACCAAGAGCTAATGCAGTCTATGTAAGATTTTTCATCAAAATCATACAAATACACCCCCTTAGCCTTTTTTATAGGTATTAAAGGTAAAAACTCATGATCGCTCATTTGCGTGCAAGGATGCCAAATGTGTTTTAAGTCTAGTTCTTTTAAATTCATTTTTACTTCTTTGATTTTTATTACTAATGATACTACAATTTTTACTCAAATTTATGCTTTAAAATGAAAAAGGATTATTTAGAAAATATTTATATAATTAGCTTTTATCTTAAATTTAGAGGTAAAGTATGAAAAAAGTTTTGATTATCTTAGCGATTTTATTTTTAAATTTTGCATATTCGCAAGAGGATATGCTCGAAAAAGATTGTATAGAAAACAAAAAAGGATGTTATTTTCTAGGAGCTATATATCGACTTCATTATAAGAATTATCCTAAAGCGGCAGAATTTTATAAAAGAGCTTGTGAATTAAATGACGGTGATGGATGTTGGGAACTTGCATTTTTATATGAAACTGGAAAAGGTGTTAAAATGAGTAGTTCTATGGCGGAAAAACTTTATAATAAGGCTTGTTCTTTAAATAGTTTTCATGCTTGTTTTGACCTTGGGGTTATATATGAGAAAGGACAAGTTGTTAGTAAAAATAATTTTAAAGCCGTAGAATTTTATAAAAAAGCTTGTGATATGAATTATAAAGAAGGATGTAATAGTCTTGGTTTTATGTATGAAAATGGCAGAGGTATTAGAAAAGACACTTCTAAGGCTTTAGAATATTTTGGCAAGGCTTGTGATTTAAAAAGCGATGAGGGTTGTCAAAACTACGCAAGGCTTAAACAATAATGCAAATTGCACAAATTTTAGATGCATTAAAACAACAAGATAATTTTAGAATTCTACGCTCATTAAAACATGAGGGAAAATATGTTATTTATAATGAGCAAAAATTGCTAAATTTAGCGAGTAATGATTATCTAAATTTAAGCAATGAAAAAGCATTAAAGCAAGATTTTTTAACGCATTTAAAAGAATTTAAATTTTCTAGTTCAAGTTCAAGAAGCTTGAGTGGAAATTATGCGATTTTTGATGAATTTGAAAGCTTTTTAGAAGCTAAGTTAGGCAAAAAAATTTTGCATTTTAACAATGGCTATGCCTTAAATGTTAGCTGTTTGCAAGCTTTAGCAAGCATTAAAAATACTTTATTTTTAGCAGATAAGCAAGTACATGCAAGTATCATCGATGGTTTAAGGCTTGGCGGGGCTAAATTTATAAGGTTTAAACATAATGATATAAAGCATTTACAAAGCTTAGTACAAAAGCATTATAAAGAATTTGAAAATATCATCATCGTAAGTGAAGCGCTATTTAGTATGGATGGAGATTTTGCACCTATAAAAGAATTCATAAATTTGAAAAAAGAGTTTAAAAATATCAAAATTTATATTGATGAAGCTCATAGCATAGGTTGTTTTAATGATGATGGTTTGGGTTATGTGAGATTTTTGGGTTTAGAAAAGGAAGTGGATTTTTTAGTTTTTACCTTTGGTAAAGCCATAGCTTCCATGGGAGCTTGTATGATAAGTGATGAAAAAGATTTTTTTATCAACAAAGCAAGGGCCTTTATATACTCAACTGCTATTGCACCCATCAATGTAGCTTGGACTTTGCATGTTTTTAAGTATTTGCATGAATTTAGCGCTCAAAGAAAAGAACTTTTAAAATTAAGCACTTGGTTTAAAAATGCTTTAGCAAGTAAAGGTGCAGTTTTAGGCGAGGCTTATGTGATATCTTTTATTTTAGGGCAAAATGCACTAGCTAGTGAAATTTCACAAAAGCTTTTAGAAAATGGTATTTTTGCACCTGCTATTAAAGAGCCAACTGTGGCTAAAAATACAGCTAGAATTCGCTTTTCTTTGCATGCTGGGCTAGTGAAAAAAGACTTAGAAAAGGTTTTGGAGGTACTTTGAAAACTCATTTTTTACATGAAAATGCAAATTCATCTGAGTTGATTTTATTTTTTTCAGGATTTTGCTCACATTTTAGCCATTTTGCGCATTTAAAAAGTGATGTAAATGTTTTAATGGTGTATGATTATACGAGTTTTGGTTGGGAAATTAATCTTAATAAATTTGAAAAAATCACCCTTGTTGGCTTTTCTATGGGAGTTTGCGTGGCGAGTAAAATTTTAAAAGATATGAAATTTGATAAAAAAATAGCCATAAATGGCACAAATTTACCTATAGATGATGAATTTGGGATTAAAAAAGCCATTTTTAAACTTACTATGAAAAGATTTGCTTTGGAAGATTTTAAAGTAAATTTGCTTGAAAAAAGAATGAATTTAAGTGATGGATTTTATTTTGAAAAAAACGAGCATTTAAAAGCAGAACTTCTAAGCTTATATGAGTTTTGCACTAAAGATTTAAACGAAAAATTCACTTGGGATAAAGCCATAATCAGTAAAGATGATAAGATCTTTCCACCAAAGCATGCTTTTAATTTTTTCAAAGAAAAGGCAATGTTTATCGATGAGCCACATTTTGCATTTTTTAAATACCACACTTGGGAAGCACTTTGCAAACTTTCATAAGAGCAAAAGACACTTATAGCGCAAATACACCTGTGCAAAAAGAAATGGCTAAAGAGCTTTGTAAAATGCTTAGTGAGAGTGATTTTAGAGATTTTGAAGCGGTGTTTGAATTTGGCTGTGGGGTAGGGGTTTTTAGCAAGGCTTTGCAAGAATGTATTAAATTTAAGCATTATTTTTTAAATGATATTTATCCTTTTGAAAATCCTTGTAAGTTTGATGAATTTGGTGTTTTTGATATGAATGAGCTTAAAAATCATCATTTTTATACGAAAAAATTTGATCTTATAACTTCCAATGCTTGCATGCAGTGGCTAAAGATAGATGAGCTTTTAGAAAATCTTGCAAACATGCTAAATAAAAATGGGATTTTGCTTTTTTCTACTTTTGGAGAAAAAAATTTTACTCAAATAAAACAAAGCACTAATTTATCACTTAAATATTTAACTTTAGAGCAAATTGCACAAAAACTTTCTAAAAAATTTAAGATCATAAAGGCAAAAGAGGAGTTAAAAGAGCTAAAATTTGATGATACTTTAGAGCTTTTTAGGCATTTGAAATTAAGCGGGGTAAATGCTTTGAGTGAAAAATTTTTCATAAGCAAGGCATTTTTAAAAAACTATGAAAAAGAATTTCAAAATACCTTGACTTACCATCCTTTATTTTTTATGTGTCAAGTTTATTAAATTTGATAGATATTTTTTTGCTAATTCTTCTCTTAGATAAAGCTTGTTAAAATCACTTATATCCATACATAAAGCAAAAGCATAAATTTGATGAGTTTTTTTATCTTTTATAAAACCTACGATTTGTCCGTATTTTTCTTTACCCCAGCCTGTTTTTGCAAAAAACTCATAATGATCATTTTCACTAAGTTTTATTATATTTATAACTTCTTTTTGTATATTTTTAGGATAATCTAATTTTAGATTTGCTAGTTCAAAAAGTAAGTTTGCTTGTTCTTTAAGACTAATTTGTAAAGAATCATCTATCCAAAATTCGTCGATTTTACTTATTTTTTGGTTGCCATAATTAAGTTTATTTAAGTTTTTTTGCATTTTTTCTAAGCCGATTTTTCTAGCTAGTTCTTTATAGGCAGGTAGTTGTGATCTTTGCATAGCTAGGGCTAAATTTGCGTCATTTTTCCAAGAGGGTAAAAATACCTTTTCACCTTTGTAGTGATAAAAAATTTCATTGGTATCTTTTACAATACCTTCATTCAGTGCGATTAGGGCATTGAATATTTTAAAAGTAGAGGCAGGTAAAATGCGTTTGTTTGCTTTTGTAAAATCATTACTATAATAATCCTTGCCATCATAAGCTACAAAAACCCCACTTTCATTGTAATCTTTAAAAAGATTTTCTAAATTTTCATTTGCCAAAGCAAAAGAGCAAAAAAGACTAAAAAGTAAAAGTAATTTTTTCAATTTATTTCCTTTTTCATTAAAAAATTTTTCAATTCTTGTTGATCTCTTATAGCAATGTTTTCTTTGATGATTTTAAATCCTGCTTTTAAAAAGAAATTTTTAGCACTAAGACTAGCAAAAGTATAAATTTCACTATAAGGGTAGTTTTTAAGAGCAAATTCTAATAAAGCTTTGCCATAACCTTGATGAGCATAGCTTGCATGAGTAAAGCAAAGGTCGAGTGTTTTTTCTTCTAAATTTATACTTATAAAAGATATGATTTGACTTTTTTCTTCATAAACAAAGCCTAGTTGATTTTGAAATTTTTCTTCCCAAGCTTTTTGATCTATATTAATCCATGCATGAATTTGTTCTTTTGTGTAATCATTTTTACAAAGAGTGGATACGCTTTGCTTAAAAAGCTTGATACAAGAAGCTAAGTCTTTTATATCAAGCTTTCTTATCAAGCACTTTCCTTAAAGCCAAAGAAGCTAAAGCAAGTCCAAAAGAGGCTGTCACACCCATAAATGAGCCAAGATCTTTACAATGAGCTTCTTCATCTGAAAATACCACATCAAAGTCTCCTTTAAAGCCTGATTTTCTAAGCTCATAGCGGAATTTTTTAGCTAAAGCATCGCCATGTGTTTTAAATATGCTTGTCGTTTTAATACGCGTTGGGTCAAGCTTTCTAGCTCCACCGGTCGATGAGATAAAAATTTGCTTTTTTAAATCAACTAAATTAGCCAAAGCAACCTTAGCTGGTATATCATCAATCGCATCAATGATTAAATCAAACTCACTTAAATCAAAACTTTTCAAAAACTCATCATCGATTTTACTAACTATACCTTTGGCATTGTAAATGCGTTCAAAAACCTTAGCTTTTTCCTCGCCTATATTTTCACTATGAAGTTGGCGGTTTTGATTAGTAGTTTCAAATTTATCCGCATCAATTAAAGTTAGATTATTAAAGCCACTTCTAAAAAGCGCATCAACGCAAATTCCACCAACTCCACCAAGTCCGCAAACTAAAACTTTAGTATTTTGAAATTTAATAAAATTTTCTTCATTAACAAGCCATTTTATACGCGTGTATCTATCCATTTTTCATCCATTTTTTGAGATTTTTCATTTGATTATAAGCTGTTAGATCAAGCATTATAGGTGTTATTGTGGCATAGCCTTGTTTTAAAAGTGCTATATCTGAATCTTTTTCGTTTTCATGATCAAGATTAGCAGCAGCTAGCCAGTAGTATTCTACACCTCTTGGATTTGTATTTGAATGTGCTTTATAACTATAAATTCTTTTACCTGCTTTGCAAATTTTTAAGCCCTGAAAGGCTGTTTTGCTAGAAGGAAAGTTGATATTTAAAAATTCTTTTTTATTTAAAGGAAAGCCTTTTTCAAAGATATTTTTGACTATTTTTTTAGTAAGTTTTAAAGCAAGTTTATAATCAAGCTCTTTTTGGCTATCTTTGTAAAATTGTGATAAAGCAATGGCAGGAATTCCATGAAGCACAGCTTCCATAGCACCTGCGCAAGTTCCTGAGTAAGTTATATCCTCGCCTACATTAGCACCTTTATTAATCCCACTTATGACAAGATCAGGTAAACGCTTTTTGTATAAAGCATGCAAAGCAAGATAAACACAATCTGCAGGCGTGCCATCATCAAGCTTGTAAAATCTTTTGCCAACCTTGTGAAATCTTAAAGGTTTGGTTAGTGTTATGGAGTGCGAGCATGCTGATTTTTCACTAGCAGGAGCTACTATGGTAATTTTAGCTTTAAAATGCTTTCTTAGCATTTTAATAAGTTTTTTTAAACCTTCACTTTCGTAGCCATCATCGTTTGTTATTAAAATTTCTTTCATATTTTTCCTTTTTTTAAATTTTAACATAAGTGATAAAATATTTTTTTAAATAAAGAAAAATTATTAATGGTGTTTTGTATTACAATTTATTTATAATTATGATAATATATTTAAATTTAATTCAAGGAGGAAAAATGCAAAAAATTAAATTCATAATGATATTTAGTGTATTTGTAGCTTTTTTTATCGGATGTTCTTCTAAAGAGCAATTTAATCCTTTGGCACGTTCTTTGGGCGGTGTAAATGATATTGATCCTTTAAAAATAGGTAAAAATCCAACACCGCCTGCTAAGCAAAAAACACCAGCTTTAGTAGATGGGAAACATTTTCCTGCTATACCGCTTGTGCCACCAGTAATTACTACAAATACTTTTAAAGGAGATAATCCCATAAAAGGACCATTGCCAAGGTTAACTTCGGATAATAAATTTACTTCAAACGCTTTGTATGAAAATTCAGGTATTGCAAGTGATTTTGTAACTATTATGAATCCAAATGGTGCTGCATTAACTGTTTGGGCATTAAATCCAGGGAATTGGATATGGGGTTATAATTTATTTGATAGCAAGCCTTTTGGTGATGCAAGAGTTTGGCAGCTCATTGAATTTCCAAATAATAAAGTAATGATTAAAAATGCAAAAACTTTAACTTGTTTAAATGCCTATGGAAATGGCATTGTGCATTATCCTTGTGATCAAAGCAATTTTGCTCAGTATTGGAGACTCTTTCCTATGAGTAATGGCGCTTATCAAATTCAAAATTATGCTACCCAACAATGTATACAAACAACAGTTGGAAATGTAATGGAGGAATTTTATTTTAACTATTATAGTATTTATTTGACGCCTTGTTTGAAACCAAAAGAAAAAAATTTAGATAGACAATGGAGTATAAGCGCACCTGCTTTTCAAACAAGATCACCTTATGCTTATACAGGAGAGTAATAATGAGAAAGATAATATTTTTAGTTTTTAGTTTTAATCTATTATTTGGAGCTTTAGAAAATTATAATAGTGGCACTTGGAATTTACAAGGCTCATCAGCTTCTACTGAAAGCAAATGGAATATTAGTATAAGACAGCTTGTAACGGGTGCTAATCCTATGGATATATTAGCTGTTCAAGAAGCAGGAGTTTTACCAAGCACAGCTATAATGACTCCAAGACAAGTTCAACCTGTGGGAGTTGGAATTCCAATTCATGAGTATGAGTGGAATTTAGGCTCATCAAGCCGTCCAAATTCTGTTTTTATATATTATTCAAGAGTTGATGTTGGAGCAAACCGTGTAAATATGGCTATAGTAAGTAGAGTGCAAGCTGATGAGGTTTTTGTTTTACCACCTCCAACCGTTGCTTCAAGACCTATTATAGGAATTCGCATAGGAAATGATGCGTTTTTTAGCATACATGCTTTAGCAAGTGGAGGTAATGATGGTGGAGCTATTGTGAGTGCTGTGGATAGTTTTTTTAGAAATAGACCAGAGATTAATTGGATGATTTTGGGTGATTTTAATAGAGAAGCAGGATCTTTGGTTTCTTTACTTGATCCAGATTTAAGAGCGCGTACGCGTGTGATCCCTCCAAATACTAATACTCAAACTAGCGGAAGGATTATTGACTATGCTATCACGGGAAATTCCAATACAGCTTCTTTGTATAATCCACCGCCAATCATTGCTCTTTTAGCTGTAGCAGGACTTAGAACTTTTTTAGCTTCTGATCATTTTCCTGTGAATTTTAGAAGACCTTAGGAGTAAATGATGAAAAAAATTGGTATTTTATTTTTTATGGTTTTGAGTTTTTTAAGAGCTGAGGTTAGTTTAGATGAATTAGAAGATTTTACACCTATGTTTGCCATAAGATCTTTAGAAACAGGAATTTCACTAAGTCCTTTTAGGTATAGCTCTGAAATACTAGAAGAGCAAAATTGGTTTTTAAAAGAAATAATACTTAGCGATGAGTTAAAAGAAAAAGACAGGTATGCTGTGCAACGCCCTTTTGGTTATGTGCAGTTTATAAATCCTAGAGGTGCTGATGTGTGTTTGGCTGTTTTAGATGAAAAAACTTTTGGAACAAAATCTTGCAAGCAAGATTTACAAGATGGACAAATGCAAACGGTTTTTTCTATCATGCCTACTACAAGTTCTGCTGTGCAAATTAGGTCTTTAACGCATGGCGGGGTAAAATGTATGAGCACTTTTTATGAAGCACGCGTGCCTATAGAAAATCGCTTTGGTTTAGATGATTGTACCGTAAATCCTTCTGTACCTATAGAATTAAAAGAATTATTTTTCTTTGCCCCTGCTATCGTTGAAGCAACTCCGCTTTATTAAACTAAACCCGCTTTGCGGGTTTAAACTCTAAGTTAAAATTTGTTAAAATATCTTTTAAAATTGATATAAGGTAGGTTAATGAAAACCTTTTTAGTTTGTGCCTTAGAGCCTTCAGCAAATTTGCATTTAAAAGAAGTTTTAAAAGCTTATAAAAATGAGTATAAAGAATTTGATTTAGTAGGAATTTATGATGAGAGTTTGTGTAAAGAATTTAGTCTAAACTCCAAGCCACTTTATAGCTCACATGAGTTTAGTGCTATGGGTTTTATAGAGGTTTTGCCACTCATTTTAAAAGCCAAAAAAGCTATAAAAGAGCTAGTAAATTTAAGTCTTACTCAAAAAATTGATGCGATTTTGTGTATAGATTCTCCTGCTTTTAACATACCTTTTGCAAAGGCTTTAAAAAAAGCAAATTCTAAAGTAAAAAGAATTTATTATATCTTACCTCAAGTTTGGGCATGGAAAAAAGGTCGCATACCTATCATAGAAAGTCATTTTGACGTGCTAGCTTCTATCTTGCCTTTTGATAGTGAGTTTTTTAGCAAAAGCACTTATGTAGGTCATCCGCTTTTAGATGAGATAAAGGAGTTTAAAAATCAAGAAGATACAAATTCTATACTTTCAAAAAATGATGATGAAAAAGCAATCGCTTTCTTGCCAGGTTCAAGAAAAAGTGAAATAAAACGTTTAATGCCTATTTTTAGAGAATTAAGCACTAAATTTAAAGGTAAAAAAATCCTTTGCGTGCCTGAGTTTAATCTAAAAAGATTAGATCTTTATGGAGATGTGGGTAATTTTGAAATTAAAAGCAATACTCCAAAAGTGCTTAAAAATGCTGATTTTGCTTTTATTTGTAGCGGCACAGCTACACTTGAAGCAGCTTTGGTCGGCACGCCTTTCGTGCTTGCTTATAAGGCTAAAGCTATTGATGTATTTATCGCAAGATGTTTTGTAAAACTCAAACACATAGGCCTTGCAAATATTTTTTTAGATTTTGCAGGAAAAAGTGAGCTTAATCCTGAATTTTTACAAGAGCAAGTGAATGTAGAAAATTTATATCAAGCTTATCTTAAATACGATTATAAGGCATTTTTTGATAAAGTAGGTTTTTTAAAAGAATATTTACAATTTGCAAGTGCAAAAAATTTGGCTAAAATACTTTATGAAATCAAATAAGGATAAATCATGCAAAAAGAACCTATGAGTAAATACGGCTATGAGAAATTAGAAAAAGAATTAGAGCATTTAAAAAAAGTTGAACGTCCAAAAGTAGTAGAAGAAATAGACATAGCAAGAAGCCATGGAGATTTAAAAGAAAATGCAGAATATCACGCAGCTAGAGAAAAACAAGCTTTTATAGAAGGAAAGATAGCTGAACTTGGGGATTTGATCTCAAGAGCGCAAATCATCGATCCATCTTCTTATGAGCATGATAGTGTGAAATTTGGCTCAACTGTTGTTGTAGAGGATTTAGAAAGTGAAAAACAAAGCACTTATACTTTGGTAGGGGTAAATGAGGGAAATTTAGAAAAAGGTTATATTTCCATTAGTTCGCCTATTGCAAAAGCAATGCTTGGTAAAAAAGAAGGCGATGATTTTAAAGTGCGTTTGCCAAAAGGCGAGAGTGAATTTGAAATCATTTCTATAGAATACAAAGCTTTGGAATTTTAATTTTTGCAAAAAATAATTATAAAAGAAAATGCTATTTTTATCGCTGATGCGCATGAAAATGAAAATAGGCGTGGTTTTTGGGATTTTTTACAAGCCTTAAAAGATAAAAAAATTCAAACTCCACAGCTTTTTTTAATGGGTGATATTTTTGATCTTTTAATTTATGAGGTAAAAGCCACGCATGATTTTGCAAAAGCTTATATAAACTTACTTGAAGAGCTTGCTGATGAGATTGAAGTCATTTATTTAGAAGGTAATCACGATTTTAATTTGGCTAAATTTTTTAAAAAAGTGAAGGTTTTTAGTATAAAACAACAACCTTTGCTTTGCGAATTTCAAGATAAAACCTTAGTAGAATTAGCCCATGGGGATATTTTTTTAAAACCTTTTTTGCAATTTTGCTTAAAAAGTTTGAGAAATCATTATTTACTACTTTTTTTAAATTTTTTAAATGTTACTAGTAAAGAAAAAATTACTCAAAAAATTTTAAAAAATCAAAATAAAAAACAACTTATTAGAAAAATTCCTCAATTTGCTACTTTAGTAAAAGAGCGTATAAAACACTACAATGTAAAATTTATAATAGAAGGACATTATCATCAAGATGTATTTTTAGAATTTGAGGATACAAAATATTTAAATTTACCTACTTTTGCATACAAGGAAAGTTTTTTTGTAGTAAAATATGAACCAGAAATCAGATTTCACAAAATAGAACTTAAGGAGGCATAATGTTTGATGAGAATGTCGTTAAAACAGGTTCAAATGAAATGGAGCTTGTTGATTTTCGCATCTTTAAGCAAGGCCAAGATAAAGTCTATGAGGGAATTTATGGTGTAAATGTTTCTAAGGTTAGAGAAATCATAAAAATTCCTTTTTTGACTGAAATTCCAGGGGTGCCTGAGTATGTTGAAGGTATTTTTGATCTTCGTGGTGTGGTGATTCCTGTGATTAATCTAGCTAAATGGATGCAAATTCAAGAGCCAGAAATGACAAATATAAAACCTAGAGTTATCATTACTGAATTTAGTAATGTATTAATCGGTTTTATCGTACATGAGGCAAAAAGAATTCGTAGAATTAATTGGAAAAATATCGAGCCAGCTAATTTTGCTACAAGTGCAGGTAGTTTGGATAAAAGCAAAATAACAGGTGTAACTAGAATCGAGGGTGATGAGGTTTTACTTATCCTAGATTTAGAAAGTATAGTGCAAGAGCTTGGAATTTATACTCCACAAACTGATATTGAAGATGATAAGATTCAAAAAATCGAGGGTATAGCTTTAGCACTTGATGATAGTTCTACTGCAAGAAAACTTGTTAAAGATTTACTTAATAAAATCGGCTTAAAAGTTGTAGAAGCAAAAGATGGGGTTGAAGGTTTACAAAAACTTCAAGAGTTATATGGGGCATATGGTGATGATTTAAATAAACATCTAAAAATCATCGTAAGTGATGTTGAAATGCCTCAAATGGATGGTTTCCACTTTGCAGCTAAAGTAAGAGAAGATGAGAGATTTAAAAATATTCCTATCGTGTTTAACTCTTCTTTATCAAATGAGTTTATGAGTGATAAAGGTGTTAAAGAAGCAGGTGGTGAGGGATATTTGGTTAAATTTAACGCAAGTGATTTCTTTGCTGAAATTTCTCGTGTTATTAAAAAACATGAAAAAGGTGAGGAGTAAAAATGGAAGATATTCAAGAAATACTTGAGGATTTTTTAGTTGAAGCCTTTGAACTAGTTGAGCAAATTGACCATGATTTGGTTGAATTAGAAGCAAATCCTGAAGACTTAGAACTATTAAATAGAATTTTCCGTGTCGCACATACTGTTAAAGGTTCGTCAAGCTTTTTAAATTTTGATGTTTTAACAAAACTTACTCATCACATGGAAGATGTTTTAAATAAAGCAAGACACAATGAGCTTAAAATTACTCCTGAAGTAATGGATGTGGTTTTAGAGTCTATTGATATGATGAAAACCTTATTAAATTCTATTAGAGATAATGGAAATGATACAGCAATAGGGCTTGATATAGCTCCAATTTGTACAAGATTAACCGCTATTTCAGAGGGTGAAAGTTTAGAGTCTGTTGCACCGGCTAAAACTGAAGAGCCAAAAGAAGAAGTAAAAGAAGAGCCAAAGGCTGAAGAACCTGAAGTTGATGTAAATAAACTCAGCGATGATGAGGTTGAGGCTGAAATTGAAAGACTTTTAAAAGTAAGAAAAGCTGAAGACCAAGCAAGACGTGCTGAAAAGAAAAAAACACAAGAAGCTAATCCAGCTCCAAGTAAACCAGCCGCTCAAGCACAAAATGCAACTGCTGAGAAAAAAGTTCCTGCAGCAGGTGGTGGAAGCAGTGGTGCAAATATGGATCAAACCATTAGAGTTGAAGTAAAAAGACTTGATCATTTGATGAACTTAATTGGCGAGCTTGTTCTTGGTAAAAACCGCTTATTAAAAATTTATGATGATGTTGAAGAAAGATATGATGGGGAAAAATTCTTAGAAGAATTAAACCAAGTAGTATCGCAACTTAGCATTGTTACTACAGATATTCAATTAGCAGTTATGAAAACAAGAATGCAGCCTATTGCAAAAGTTTTCAACAAATTCCCAAGAGTTGTACGTGATTTGGGTCGTGAACTTGGCAAGCAAATGGAGCTTGAAATTTCAGGGGAAGAAACTGAACTTGATAAGTCTATTGTGGAAGAAATTGGCGATCCTATTATGCATATGATTAGAAACTCGTGTGATCATGGTATAGAAGATCCAGCAACGCGTGTAGCTAATGGCAAACCAGAAAAAGGAACCGTTAATCTTAAAGCATACAATGAAGGAAACCACATTGTAGTGGAAATTGCTGATGATGGTAAAGGGCTTGATGCGGATGCTTTAAAATCAAAAGCTATAGAGAAAAACTTAATCACAGAGCGCGAAGCTGATCAAATGAGCGATAAAGAAGCGTTTGCATTGATTTTCAAACCAGGTTTTTCAACTGCTGCTAAAATTACTAATGTTTCAGGTCGTGGCGTTGGAATGGACGTTGTTAAAACTAATATTGAAAAACTAAATGGTGTGATTGAAATCGACAGTGAACTTGGAAAAGGCACTGTGATGAAGCTTAAAATCCCACTTACTTTAGCAATTATTCAATCATTGCTTGTAGGTACACAAGAAGAGTTTTATGCTATTCCTCTTGCAAGTGTTCTTGAGACAGTTAGAGTGCCAATTGATGATATTTATACCATTGAAGGTAAAAACGTACTTCGCTTAAGAGATGAGGTTTTATCTTTAGTAAGACTTTCAGATGTATTTGGTGTAAAACAAGTGCTTGAAAATACTGATCAAACTTATGTAGTTGTTATAGGTGTAGCAGAAAGTAAGCTTGGTATTATAGTAGATACTTTAGTAGGTCAAGAAGAAATCGTTATTAAGTCTATGGGTGAATATTTACAAAACATCCAAGGTATAGCAGGAGCGACGATTCGTGGCGATGGTAGAGTTACTTTGATTATTGATGTTGCTGCTATGATGGATATAGCTAAAGAGATCAAAGTAGATATTAAAGCACAAATTGAAGCGCAAGCTAAAAAAGTTGTGAAAGAAAAACCAAGTGATTATACAGTACTTATAGTGGATGATTCTAAGATGGATAGAAATATCATGCAAAAATCACTAGAACCACTAGGTGTGAGTATTATAGAAGCAACTAACGGTGTTGAGGCATTAAATACAATTAAATCAGGTGAGCATGATATTGATGCAGTGCTGATTGATATTGAAATGCCAAGAATGGATGGTTATACCCTAGCAGGTGAAATTAGAAAATATTCTAAATACAAAAACCTTCCACTTGTTGCGGTAACTTCAAGAACTAGTAAATCAGACCGTCTAAGAGGTGTGGAAGTAGGAATGACTGAGTATATTACTAAGCCTTACTCTCCAGAGTACTTAGAAAATGTAGTTAGAAAAAATTTAAAACTAGGATAAGAAGATGAATGATAAATTAAGCCAGGTTTTGCAAAAACAACAAGCGCAAATTGCAGAACCAGATGTGGATAAAGAAGAGGATATTATTCAGCTTGTTGGTTTTGTGGTAGGAGATGAGGAATATGCTATTCCTATTCTTAATATTCAAGAAATTATTAAACCTATAGAATATACTAGGGTTCCAAGTGTACCTGATTATGTTTTAGGTGTGTTTAATATGAGGGGTAATGTTATGCCTTTGATAGATCTTGCAAAAAGATTTAATCAAGGTAGTTCTAAAATGACACCTCAAACTAGATATATTGTTTTAAAAGGCGTAGCAAATGGAAATCAAACTCCTGCAGGTAATGCGGGTTTTGTGATAGATAGATTAACAGAGGCTATCAAAATTCACAGAAGCAGAATTGATCCGCCACCTGAAACTTTACTAAAAGAAAAAGGTATGATTTTTGGTATAGGTAAAAGAGAAGAAAATATTTTAACTATATTAAAAGCCGAAGCTTTATTAAAGCGTGAGTTTTAATGATAAAGCTTTGTGCCTTTGACTTTGACTCTACGCTAATGGATGGAGAAACCATCGATATTTTAGCACAAGAGTATAATGTCGGTGATGCTGTTAAAAGTATCACCGATAAAGCAATGAATGGTGAGCTTGATTTTTTTGAAAGCTTAAGTGCTAGAGTAGCCTTGCTTGAGGGAATGCCAGTTGATCAAGTAAGAAAGTGCTGTGAAAATTTACCTTTGATGAATGGCGCTAAAGAATTATGCGAGTATTTAAAAAATAAAAATATAAAAATTATTGTTTTTAGCGGTGGATTTCATGAGGGAATTGACTTAATACAAAATAAACTTCATTTTGATTTTGGTTTTGCTAACTTTTTGCATAGTAAAAACGGTGTTTTAACGGGAAAAGTTGGTGGAGAAATTATGTTTAACAACTCAAAAGGTATTATACTACAAAGACTTAAGAAATTTTTAAATTTAAAAACAGAAGAAATTATGTGTGTGGGCGATGGAGCTAATGATATTTCTATGTTTAAAGAATGTGGATTAAAAATAGCTTTTTGTGCCAAAGAAATTTTAAGATCTCATGCAGATATTTGTGTAGATAAAAAAGATTTAAAAGAAATAATAAAGGTAATACAATGAAAAAATTTTCACTATGGTGTGATTTTATAGAAAATGAATTTTTAGATCATGAATTTTTGGATTTAATATACTCAAGAACAATCAATGGTGCTACTTCAAATCCTGCTATTTTTAAAAATGCGATTTTAAACTCGGCTATTTATAAAGAAAAAATCAAAAAATCAAATCTCAAAGATAAAAAAGCCTTATATGAGTATCTTGCGATAGAAGATATAGCTAAGGCTGCAGATAAATTAGCTATTAATTATTATGAAAATAATGATGGTTTTATTAGTATTGAAATTGACCCAAGATTAAAAGATAATACTAGCCTATCTTTGGCTGAGGCAAAAAGATTATACACGCAAATTGCAAAAGAAAATGTGATGATGAAAATTCCTGCTACAGAAGCTTCTTATGAAGTAATGCAAGAATTAATGAAAAATGGTATTAGTGTAAATGCTACTTTGATTTTTGATTTTGAACAAACTAAAAAATGCTTTGAAGCTTTAAATTTGGGTTTAAAAGAATTTAGAAAAAATAATATTGCAGCCAAAAAAGAACCTCAAGCCGTTATTAGTATTTTTGTAAGCCGTTTTGATAGATTATTAAATAATCAAGTTTTAGATAAAAATTATATAGGAATTCTCACTGCAACTAAGGCTTATAATTATATCATTAAACAAAATGAAGCAAATATTAGAGCCTTGTTTGCAAGCACGGGTGTTAAGGGTGATGATTTAGAAAAAGATTATTATATTAAAGAATTACTCTATGATAAAGCTATTAATACTGCACCACTAGATGCTATTAAGGCTTTTAAAGGTAAGCAAATCGTATTTAAAGAGCCTTTAAAAGATGAATGTATAGAGAAAAAATTGAATGCAAATATTTCAAAAGATGCTTTAAGTAAAGCTTGTAAAGATTTGCTTGATGATGGTTTGGAGCAATTTTGCATAGCTTATGAAGATATTTTAAAATCTTTATAAACTTATTTAGCTATAATTAGCGTTTATTTTTTTAGAAAGGAAACAGATGTTAGAAGGTATCGTTAGAGAGAGTATCGGTAGAAAAGCTGCTAAAGCTTTAAAAAGAGATGGTTATCTAATCGCAAACATCTACGGAAAAGGATTAGAAAACATCAATGCTGCTTTTAAAGTAAATGAATTTATTAAAGAAGTACGCAAAAAAACTACTTTAGCTTTTGATGTAAAAGTAGCAGACAAAGTATTAAATGTTGTGGTAGTTGATTATCAAAAAGATCCTGTAACTGCAGAATTAAAACACGTAGATTTAAAAGTAGCACAAAAAGGTGTTATTTCTAAATATATGGTTCCTGTAAAAATCGTAGGAACAGCTATGGGTCTTAAAAATAAAGGTGTTTTAATCCAATCAAAAAGAAGATTAAAAGTAAAATGTGCAGCTGAAAACTTACCAAATTATTTTGAATTAGATGTAACCAAACTTGATGTTGGTGATGCACTTTTAATCCGCGATGTAGTTGTACCTGAGGGTGTAACTATGGTTGATGCTGATAGAGTAGCTGTAGTTGGCGTAGAAAAAGCAAGATAAAATGACCTTAGTCGTAGGACTTGGTAATATAGGAGAACAATACGCCCAAACCCGTCATAATGTAGGGTTTATGCTAATTGACTTAATTTTGAAAGACTTGCAAACAACAAAGCTTTCAAATGCTAAATTTAAAGGAGAGCTTTTTAAAAGCTCTTCTACTCTTTTTTTAAAACCTTCCACTTATATGAATTTATCCGGAGAAAGCGTAAAAGCTGTTAGTGAATATTATAAATGTGATAGAATTATTGTAATCCATGATGATATAGATTTAAATTTAGGTGCTTTGAAATTTAAAATAGGTGGATCAAGTGGTGGGCATAATGGACTTAAAAGTATAGATAATCTTTGTGGTAATGCTTATGAGAGAGTACGCATAGGAGTAGGAAAAGGACAAGATGTAATTTCTCACGTTTTGGGGAAATTTAAACAAGAAGAACAAGAAAGCTTAACTAAGGTTTTAGAACATAGCAAAAAAGCCTTACTTGAGCTTTTAAATTCTGATATAGAAAAAATCGCTTCAAAATATTCTTTAAAAAGTTAAACGATGAGTATATTTTTTCGCTATATTTCATCTTTGTATTTAAAATCATTTTTTATTTTATTTTTTTCTTTGACTTTTTTCTTTGTAGCGATTGATTTTTTGCTCAATTTCAATAGACTGCCAAAAAGCGCAAATTTAGAGCTTTTATATATATTTTTCTTAACATGCTCAGCAGCTTCTTATATACTACCTTTAGCTATAGTCCTTGCTTTGGTTTTATGTATTTTTAATATGATACGTTCGAATGAATTTGTTAGCTTATATGCTTTGGGTTTAAGTAAAAATCAAGTGATTTTTTATCCTTTTTTATGGGCTATGTTTTTTTGTTGTGTTTATATAGGACTTAATTTTAGCTCTTTTGCTTATGCAGATGAATATAAAAGTAATATTCTTAAGCGTGGCGTTGTAGATAGAGAGGGTGGGGAAGTTTTGATTAAATATAATGATAAATTTATTTATATACAAAAAACAAGTTCTCAAACCCTATATAATGTAAAAATCTTTGATGTAAAAAATTTAGACATTCAAAGCATAATCCATGCAAAAACTGCTAAATTTAATGGAGATTCTTGGGATTTAAATGATGCTAAAGCTACTAATGTACCACAAAATTTGATTGTTTCAAAAGAGGGTTTAAGTATAGAAGAATTTAAAAATATTAAAGGTTTAGAAGACTTTTCTCCAAAAATTTTAGAAAGAATTTCTTTAGTAGAGAGTAATCCTTCTTATTCTATTTTAGACGCGCTAGAAAGTATGGCAATTTTTGCAAAACAAAATATTTCTACTAATACACTTAGAACAAGCTTGTATTCTTTGGTTCTTACACCATTTTTTGCGCCATTTTTAATGCTTATTGTGTATTATTATTTCCCTTTAACAGCAAGATTTTTTAATCTCGCACTTTTAGCTTTTGTATTTTTTGTGTGCATACTTTTGGTTTGGGGTTTGTTGTTTTTATTAACAAGATTGAGTGAAAATGAAATTTTACTTCCAGAGCTTGGTATAATGCTACCAGTATTTATTTTAATGAGTATAGGAAGTTTTTATTATTTTAAACACAAATAACTACAAGTGAGGTTTTTATGGATTATTTAAAACTAGCAAAAGAATATAACACACCATTTTATATTTATGATTTTGATAAAATCAAAGAGCGTTTTACAATGTTAAAAGATGCTTTTAAAGCAAGAAAGTCACAAATTTTTTATGCAGTTAAAGCAAATTCTAATTTAAGTGTTTTAAAACTTTTAGCTTCTTTGGATAGTGGGTTTGATTGTGTTAGTGCGGGTGAGATTTATAGAGCTTTAAAAGCAGGGGCTAAAAATTATAAAATTATTTTTAGTGGGGTAGGTAAAAGTGCTGATGAGTTAAAATATGCTTTAGAGCAAAACATACTTTATGTAAATTTAGAAAGCTATGAAGAAATGCTTCTTTTAGAACAAATTGCTAAAGAAAATCAAAAGATAGCTCGTATAAGCATAAGAGTAAATCCAAATGTAGATGCTAAAACACATCCTTATATTTCTACAGGTTTGCATGAAAATAAATTTGGCGTAGATATAGAAAGTGCTAAAAAAATGTATCTTTATGCTAAAAACTCACAATTTTTAGAGCCAGTTGGTGTGCATTTTCACATAGGCTCGCAAATTCTTGATATAAGCAGTATTCATGAGGCTTCTGTGATTGTTGCAAAATTAGTAAAAGAACTTTTGGCTTTAAAAATTAATATTAAATTCTTTGATATAGGTGGGGGTTTAGGGGTTTGTTATAAAGATGAACAAGAGCCAAATTTATATGATTATGCTCAAGGAATTTTAGCAAGTTTACAAGGTCTTGATGTGTGTATAGGTATGGAACCTGGCAGGTTTTTGGTAGCAAATGCAGGTGAATTTGTTACTAAAGTTTTATATGAAAAATTTAATGATAAAAAGCGTTTTGTGGTTGTTGATGGGGCGATGAATGATTTATTACGTCCAAGTTTATATAGTGCTTATCATGAAATTAAGCTTTTGGGTGAAAATAAAGAAGAGAGCCTTTGTGATATTGTTGGTGGGGTTTGTGAGAGTGGAGATTTTTTAGCTAAAGATAGAAAACTAGCTAAGACAAAAGCAGGAGATTTGATCATAGTTAAAAGCGCAGGTGCGTATGGTTTTAGCATGAGTAGTAATTATAATACTCGCAATAGAGTATGTGAGCTAGCTTGTGAAAACGGCACAGTAAGAATGATTAGAAAAAGAGAAAGTTATGAGGATCAAATTGCTTTAGAGCTTGATTTTTTAAAGGATTGAAATGTTATTTTTAGATGTACAAGGGACTTTGATTTCAGATCATGATAAAAGTCCTATAGATGGTGCTTTAGAACTCATTAAATCTTTAAATAAAGAAAAAATTCCTTATGTGATTATTACCAATAATACCAAAAAATTAGATTTTTTAAATTATTTGCAAAATTTGGGTTTTGAAATTAATGAAAAAGTTTATATTGATCCTTTTTGTGTTTTAAAAGATCATTTAAAACCTTGTAAAATAGCAGCTTTTGGAGCAAAAGAATTTTTAGATTCACTTCAAGAGTTAGGTTATGAGCTTGATTATAAAAACCCAAAAGCATTTTTACTAGCAAGTTATGATAATTTTAAATTTCAAGATTTTGCTAGTATGATAGAGTATCTTAAAAATGGTGTGCAAGCTATAGCAATGCATGAAAGTAGTATTTATAAGAAAAACTCAAGGCTTTATCCAGGTGTTGGAAGTATTATGTCTATGCTTAAAAATGCATGCGAGTTTGATTATAAGGTGATAGGAAAACCTAGTAAGGCTTTTTATGCAAGTGCTTTAAATTTATTAAAACAACAAGATTGTAATGTGAGTTTTGAAAAGACTTTAATCATTAGTGACGATTTTAAAGGTGATTTGCTTGGTGCTTATGAGCTTGGCATGCAAACAGGCTTAGTTTTAAGCGGTAAAATTTCTAACACTCAAGGTCTTGATACAACTAAACTTAATTTTGTATATGATAGTATTAAGGATTACTACATATCGAGGTTTAAATGAAAGAGATAGAAAAATTACGCAATAAAATCGATACTATCGATGATAAAATTTTGGTTTTACTTAATGAAAGAATGCTTCATGTTAAAGATATAGGAGTTATTAAGCAAAATTTAGGTGGAAGTATTTATAGACCTGAGCGCGAAAGAGCTATTATAAATAGACTTAAAAATTATAATCATGGTTTATTAGATCAAAATGCAATCGAAGCAATTTACCAAGAAATTTTTGCTGTATCAAGAAATTTAGAAATGCCCCAAAGCATAGCTTATTTAGGCCCTGAGGGAAGTTATACTCATCAAGTAGCAAGAACGCGTTTTGGTGCTATGAGTCGTTATATCCCACTTGCAAATATAGAAGATGTTTTTAAAGAATTAGCCCACAAAGAAGCAAAATATGGAGTAGTGCCTATAGAAAATAATACAGCAGGTGCAGTGGGTGTGACGCTTGATTGTCTTGGAAAATATGAAGATGTAAAGATTTTTGCTGAAATTTATATGGACATTCATCATTCTTTTGTAAGTATGAGTGAAAATTTAAAAGATATTAAACGCATATATTCTCATCCGCAAGGCTATAATCAATGTAGAAATTTTTTAGAAAGTCATGATTTAAGTGAAGTAGAATTTGTAGCAAGCAAATCCACAGCTCATGCAGCTTATTTAGCTTCGCAAGATGTTACTTCAGCTGCGATTTGCTCTAAGATTGCAGCAAAACTTTATAATGTGCCTATATTATTTGAAACGATTGAGGATAATTTGGCAAATCGCACTAGGTTTTTGATTTTAAGTGATATAAAAATACCTCAAATGCCTCATTGTAAAACTTCTATTTTAGCACTTACTGCACATAAACCAGGTGGGCTTAGTGATTTATTATATGAGTTTAAAAAAGAGGGGATAAATTTAACAAAACTTGAATCACGCCCTATAAAAACAAGAGAATTTGTACATAGTTTTTATATAGATTTTGAAGGACATATTGATGATGAAAATGTCCAAAGAGTATTAAAAAAAGCTGATCATATAAAATGGCTTGGATCGTATTTATCAGGAGAAAGTAATGAAATTTAATCCTTTTTTAGAAGCTATTAAAACTTATGAAAGTGGCAAGGATATGGATTTAATTGCTAAAGAATATGGTTTAAAAGAAGTTATTAAACTAGCGAGTAATGAAAATCCTTATGGTACAAGCAAAAAAGCTAAAGAAGCCATTATAAATAATGCACATTTAGCTCATTTATATCCTGATGATACTATGAGTGAATTAAAACAAGCTTTAGCACAAAAATATGATATTTTAAAAGAAAATCTCATCATAGGTAGTGGGAGTGATCAAATCATAGAATATATAGTGCATGCAAAACTTGATCATTCTAAGGCTTATTTGCAATGCGGGGTTAGCTTTACTATGTATGAAATTTATGCAAAACAACTAGGAGTTAAGGTTTATAAAACCCCAAGCTTAACCCATGATTTAAATGAGTTGTATGAGTTATATCAAAAGCATAAAAATGAAATCAAAGTAATTTTTTTATGCTTGCCTAATAATCCTTTAGGTGAGTGTTTAGACGCAAGTGAGGTTTTTGAGTTTTTAGAAAAAATTGATGAGGATTGTTTGGTAGCCATTGATGGAGCTTATAATGAATTTGCTTCATTTAAAGATAGCAAAAAACATATCAATCCTAAGGAATTAATCCATAAATTTCAAAATACAGTATATCTAGGAACCTTTTCTAAGCTTTATGGTTTGGGTGGCATGAGAGTAGGTTATGGTATAGCTTGCAAGGAAATTATCAATGCGTTTTATAAATTAAGAGCACCTTTTAATGTGACTAATTTGAGTTTAAAAGCTGCTGTTGCTGTGTTAGATGATGATGAGTTTGTGCAAAAAACTTTGGAAAATAATTTTTCACAAATGAAACTTTATGAAGATTTTGCTAAAAATTATAAAATTCGATACATTCCAAGCTATACAAATTTTATTACTTATTTTTTTGATGAAAAAAATAGCACAGATTTATCTGAAAAATTGCTTAAAAACGGTATAATAATAAGAAATTTACAAAGTTATGGTTTAAATGCTGTGCGTATAAGTATAGGTACAGAGTATGAAAATTCAAGGTTTTTTGAAGAGTTTTCTAAAAATTTTTAGTTTGTAGGAAATAAATGGATTATAAAACTATACTGCACCAAGTAGGTCAGCTTTATCAAAATTTAAGTTTAAGACAGCGTATTATCATTGCTGCTTCTATTGTTGTTGTAGTTGGATTTTTAGTATTTTTAACCCTTTTTAGAAGTGGTTCTACAGTAGCTAGTGAGGCTGGATATTCAGTATTATTCGAAAATGCTAATACTAGTGATTCAGCGATGATAGTAACGCAACTTGAAAAAAGCGGGGTTCCTTATATTTTGCGTGATGAGGGAACTATTTTAGTACCTAATGAACAAGTGTATAAACAGCGTTTGGCTATTGCTTCTGCAGGGTTATTGCCAAAAGATAATAAAGTAGGTTTTGAGCTTTTTGATAAACAAGAATTTGGCGCAACAGAAGCTGAGCAAAAGGTAAAATACCAAAGAGCATTAGAAGGTGAACTTGCTAGAACAATTGAAAGTTTAGAGCCTATTCATAGCGCCACAGTGCATATTGCTTTTGCTAAAGATACACTTTTTACTCAACAACAAGTCCCACCAACTGCTTCAGTAGCTTTGACGATAAAAGAAGGCTTAAAGCTTAATAAAAAGCAAATTATGGGGATTAAAAACTTAATTGCTTCTTCAGTGACAAAACTTACCCCTGAAAATGTAAAAATCATGGATCAAAAAGGTATTCCTTTAGATGATGAGGGTGCTTTTGAGAGTGATTTAATCGCTGCTCAAATTAAATATAAAAGAGATCAAGAATATGAATTAGAGCAAAAAATTGTTGCTTCTATTGCTCCATTTGCGGGTGGTTATGATAGAGTAGTGGCAAAGGTTAGTATTGATTATGATTTTTCTAAAGAAGAATCACAAAGTGAAGTATATGATCCAAACACAGTCGTGCGTAGTGAGCAAACTTTAGAAGAACATAGAGAAGGCTATAAAGATAAAGAAATTCAAGGTGTGCCAGGTGCTGTTTCAAATATCGGTCCTGTAGAAGGTTTAGATGATAAAGGTGCACGCGAGGTTTATACTAAAAACCAAACTACAACTAATAATGAAATTTCTAAAAAAATTACCAATACTACTAAGCAATTTGCAACCGTTAAAAGAATTTCTGCAGCCGTTGTAGTAGATGGAAAATACAAAGTAATTACTGATGATCAGGGAAATATTACTAATGAATATATTCCTTTGAGCGATAAGGAAATTCAAGCTATTGAAAATCTCACTAAAGGCGCTATAGGTTTTAATCTTGCTAGAGGTGATGCGGTTGAAGTAAATAATTTGGAATTTCATAGAACAGCTAAAGTTGAAAATAAGGTTCAAACTTTCTATTCAAGATTTGTTGAGCCATTTATCCCGCCTGTTAAGTATGTCTTTGCTGCGATTTTACTTTTCATCTTTTATAAAAAAGTTATTGTGCCATTTTCACAAAAAATGCTTGCAGATATCAAGCTTGAAGAAGAGATGGAAGGAAAAGACGGACAAATCATTGACGAGGCTGAAGATGCTATTGAAAAATTCAACGCAGCACGTAAGAAAGTTGAAGAACAACTTGGCTTTGGGGATAATTTTGATGAAGATGCACTTCAATATGATGTCTTGCTCGAAAAATTAAGAGCAGTGGCTAATGAAAAAGGTGAAGAAGTGGCATTATTGTTACAAAAACTTGTTGAAAATGAAGCTGAATTTGGTGAGAAGGATATCTGATGATAAAGCTTAGTGAAGAACAAAAAATGGTCTATGATGACCTTTCTATGCCAGAAAAGGTCGCAATTTTTTTAATTCAACTTGGAGAAGATGTAACGACAGTTTTATTTTCTCATATGGATATTAATGTCATCACTGAAATTTCTCGCTATATCGCTTTAGCAAAAAATGTTGACAAACCAGTTGCTACTGCAGTTTTAGAAGAATTTTATACTTTATTACAATCAAACCAATACCTAAAAAGTGGCGGTTTGGAATATGCAAAAGAAATTTTATTTAGAACTTTTGGCCCTGAAATTGCCAATAAAATTTTGGAAAAACTTACCAAAAGTATGGAAAATAATCAAAATTTTGCTTATCTTTCTCAAATCAAACCACAACAGCTTGCTGACTTTATCATTAAAGAACACCCGCAAACTATAGCTTTGATTTTAGCTCATATGGATACTACTCAAGCTGCTGAAACTTTGGAATATTTTAGCGATGAGTTAAGGGCTGAGGTTGTAATAAGAATGGCAAATCTTGGGGATATTTCACCTTCAATTATCAAAAGAGTATCTGCGGTGCTTGAAAGTAAACTTGAAAGTCTTACTTCTTATAAAGTTGAAGTGGGTGGTCCAAGAGCGGTTGCTGAAGTGCTTAATCGCTTGGGTCAAAAAGCATCCAAAACAACACTTTCTTATATTGAGCAAAGTGATGAAAAACTTGCTACAACCATTAAAGATTTAATGTTTACTTTTGATGATATTTCTCAGCTTAGTACTAATGCGATTAGAGAAGTTTTAAAAGCTGCTGATAAACGCGATTTGATGATAGGTTTAAAGGGTGCAAGCGAGGATTTAAAACAAAAATTTATGGCAAATATGTCAACGCGTGCTGCTGAAGCTTTTGTAGAAGAAATGGGCTTTTTGGGTGCTGTACGTGTAAAAGATGTTGAAGAGGCTCAAAGAAAAGTTGTAGAAGTGGTGCAAAAACTTGCAGAACAAGGTCTTATCCAAGTGGGTGAGGCTGATGAGATGATAGAGTAAGATTATGGCTAAATTAACTAATGTAATTTCACCTGAAAATATTTCTGCTCATGTAGTTGAGGGATATCATTTTAAAGTTATGAGTGAAATGTCTTCTAATGAAGAGCAAAAACAAGAAGAAACTCAAACTATAAATCAAACTCCTCTGGCTCAAAATACTACTCAGCAAGCAGTGGAAAATCAAACAGTAGAAACTACCCCACAAGCTCCACAACCACAAATCCAACCTGATTTTGTAGAAGATTTGCTTAAAAAAACTGATGAAATGTCAGGAAATATTATTAAATTACAAATGCAAATAGAAAGTCAAGAGGCTGAATTTAACAATCGCTTAAATACAGAATTAGAACATGCAAAAGAAAAATTTACCAAAGAAGGTTATGAGCAAGCTCAAAAAAATTTTGAAAGTGAATTAGAAGCTTTAAAAGAAAAATACTTAAAAAGTGTAGAAAAACTTGAAAATACAGTGCAAAATTTAAATGAGTTTTTATCTAAAAATGAAAAAGAATTAGCCGATACAGCTGTAATTATCGCAAAAGAAGTGATTGCAAAAGAACTTGAGGAAAATTCCTCACTTATAGCATTAAATTTAGCAAAAGAGCTTATGAATGAGCTTAAAAATGCTACTAAAATAGAATTAAAACTTAGCCCTGATGATTTTGAATATGTAAAATCACATTTAGAACAAGAGCAAAGTAATATCAAATTTAGTCTTGATGATGCGATTAATAAGGGGAGTATTTTAATATTAAGTGATGCAGGCAATATAGAATCAAACCTTAATAATCGTTTGCAAAAAATCAAAAATATGGTTAATGAATGATAGACTTAAATAACTTAAATATTAAAAATATGCAAATTAAAGAGTTAGAAAATTTAGCTAACAATTTGCGTGAAGTTATTATAGACACAGTGAGTAAAAATGGCGGACATTTAAGTTCAAATTTAGGTGTAGTTGAGCTTAGTATAGCTATGCATTGTGTTTTTGATGTAAAAAAAGATCCTTTTATTTTTGATGTTTCACACCAATCTTATCCACACAAGCTTTTAAGTGGTAAAATAAATAATTTTCATACTCTAAGACAGTTTAATGGTTTAAGTGGTTATACAAAGCCTGATGAGGGAGATTATTTTGTAGCAGGACATTCAAGCACTTCTATATCTTTAGCAGTTGGAGCTTGCAAGGCTATAAGATTAAAAAACGAAGATCGTTTGCCTGTTGTATTAATAGGTGATGGAGCGCTAAGTGCAGGTATGGCTTATGAAGCTTTAAATGAACTTGGTGATAGAGAATACCCTTGTGTAATCATTTTAAATGATAATGAAATGAGTATATCAAGGCCAATTGGAGCTATTTCAAAATACCTTTCTCAGGCAATGGCAACGCAGTTTTATCAAAAATTTAAAAAACGCATAGAAAATCTTTTAGAGTACTTTCCTCAAGGCGCTTCTTATATGGCAAAGCGTTTTGAAGAAGGCTTAAGGCTTATCACACCTGGACTTTTGTTTGAGGAATTAGGACTTGAGTATATTGGTCCTATTGATGGACATAATTTAAATGAGGTTATTAATGCACTCAATCAAGCAAAAGCTATGAAAAAACCTTGCGTTGTGCATGCGCAAACTATCAAAGGCAAGGGTTATGCATTAGCCGAGGGAAAAAATGCTAAATGGCATGGAGTAGGTGCTTTTGATAGAAGTAGCGGGGAGAGTTTAAAGGCAAATATAAGTAAAAAAAGCGCCACAGAAATTTTTTCAAATACCCTACTGAATTTAGCTCAAAAATATGAAAATATAGTGGGTGTAACTGCTGCTATGCCAAGTGGTACTGGACTTGATAAATTAATAGAGAAATATCCTGAACGTTTTTGGGATGTCGCAATTGCAGAACAACATGCAGTTACTTCTATGGCGGCTATGGCAAAAGAAGGTTTTAAACCTTTTATAGCAATTTATAGTACTTTTATGCAAAGAGCTTATGATCAAGTAATTCATGATTGTGCTATTATGAATTTAAATGTAGTTATAGCTATGGATAGAGCAGGAATTGTAGGAGAAGATGGAGAAACTCATCAGGGTGTTTTTGATATTAGCTTTTTAAGTGCTATACCAAATATTACTCTAGCAGCTCCAAGAGATGAGGCTATGATGGAAAATATTATGGAGTATGCATATTTTCATCAAGGCGTTTTTGCTTTTCGCTATCCTAGGGGTAATTTTTTATTAAATGATGATTTTAATCCATGTGAGATAAAACTTGCTAAAGCTCAAATTTTATCTAAAGTACAAAGTGATAAAGTATTTTTAGGTTTTGGTCAAGGTGTGGCTAAGGCAAAATTAGCTTTAGATAAACTTGGATTAGATTATGCGAGCTTAATAGATTTGATTTTTGCAAAGCCTTTAGATGAAGAGCTTTTAAAAGAGTTGGCAAAAGATACAAAAACTTGGTTTGTTTTTTCAGATAGTGCTAAAATAGGTGGAGTGGGAAGTTTGATTGCAAATTTTTTACAAAAAGAAAATCTTTATCATATAAAACTAGCAAGTTTTGAATTTGAAGATCAATTTATAGCCCATGGCAAAACAAGTGAAGTGGAAAAATTTTTAGAGCTTGATATTGATTCATTGTGTCAAAAAATTAAAATTTATTAAAAGATAAAAAATATCTTTTAATATAATCATTTTTTTATAAAAAAAGAGTTATACTATAAGTAAAAATATTTGGAGAATAGACTATGGAACTTATTCAAATGCTTAAAAACTGTGATTTAAAAGCTACTCCACAAAGACTTTGTATTTTAAAAATTTTAAAACGCCACGAGCATCCTAATATAGAATCTTTGTATGAAAGTATTAAAGAAGAATATCCTTCTATCTCATTAGCTACGGTATATAAAAATTTAAATACCTTAAAAGAACAAGGTTTGGTAGTAGAAATTAATACTCCAAATCAAAAAACTTGTTATGACATTTATGAATATCCACATATTCATGTAATTTGTAGCAAATGCAATCACATAGAAGATGTGCGCTATGAAGATAGTGGGATTAATAAATACCAAGAAGATCTTGAGAAAAAGATTGGTAATATTATTGATTATCTTGGCGTGTTTGCTTATGTGAATGGTTGTAAATTTTGCAAGTAAAATGATTTGTGAAGTACAAAGACGCTTTTTAATTGAAAACGATGATTTTATCAAAATTTTAAAAGAAGAAAAACTTGCTTATTCTAAGGATAAAATACGTGTATTTTTTACACGTATAAATCCTTTTTGTGATATCAAATATAAAAAAATCAATCAAGATTATTATCAATTTACATTTTATAAATTACATGATATTTTAGATAAAAAAACTCATAAAATATCTAAAAAAGAATTTAAACATCAAAAAAGTAAAAATGCTATAACCAATATAATAAAAAAAACAAGAATTAGTTTTGAGCTTGATAATACCCAATTTTTCCTTTATAAATTTAAAAACAATTTAAAAAATTTGGTCATTTTAAAAGTGATTTTTTCCACCGTTGAAGAAGCAAAGCGGTTTGATTTACCTCATTTTTTTAAAAATTATAAAGAAATTACAGATGATGAGAATTTTTATAGTAAAAATTTAGCATTATATGGGGATCTTTCTAAAGTTTTTGATAGTGCTAGATGTATTAAAATTTTAGATAAACAAAAAGATATTAACTTGCATTTTCCAAATCAAATTCAAAGTTTTTCAGCTGGTAAAATTTTACTTTTCGTTCTTTTAAAAAACTTAAAAAATGACAGATTAAATTTTTTAAAAAATTCAAGTGAAAAAAACTTGGAACAATGTTTTATAAGCCTTAAGCAAATTTGTTTTTGTCTTGATGTTTTTGATGCTCTTTTTGAAAAAAATATTCAAAATAAGCTAAAACAACAATTTTCATTTTTGATAAATCAAATTAATATGAAAAAATACCATGAGTTTGAACTAGAAAAATATATTTTTATTTTAAGCGATGAAAAAATTAATGATATTTTTCTTGATGCGGATTTTATTTTAAAAAATGATTATGAATTTTATCAAGGAAAAAATCAAATTTTAAAGTCTTTAATAGCTTTTAAACTAAGAAAAGAATTAGTTTTTTTAAAGAAAAAAATTGTAAAATCTCAAACAAATCTTGAAGAAGAATTAGAAAAAATAAAATTTTTATTATGCTATTTTGCAACTATGTTTGAAGAAAAAAGCATTAAAAAGTTGAAAAATTATTTTAAGTATAAGCATTTAGATCAAAATTCTTATGATGAAAATATAATAAAACAAATTGAAAAAAGCATCAAAAAATTAAAAATATATAGTTAGGAAAAACATGCAAAAACAAGAAAAAATAGTTAAAATGTTTGATGATATAGCACCAACTTATGATAAGGCTAATAGAATTTTAAGTTTTGGAAGTGATGTGAGTTGGAGAAAAAAAGCTTGTTTGGATGTTTTTAAATTTTCTAATAATGAACTTGATATTATCGATGTAGCTTGTGGTACGGGCGATATGATTATAGAATGGCAAAATCAAGCCTTAAGAGCAAATAAAAATATCATTAGTATAAAAGGGGTTGATCCAAGTGCGGGCATGCTTGAAGTGGCTAGGAAAAAAAATCCTGATGCGACTTTTGTACAAGCAAAAGCACAAGAACTTCCACTCGAAAATGAAAGTGCAGACATCATAAGTATAAGTTATGGCATACGCAATGTGGTAGATAGGAAAGAAGCTATAAAAGAATTTGCAAGAGTGTTAAAAAAGGATGGGATTTTACTTGTACTTGAATTTACCAAAAGAGAGCAGGGTGGTTTTATAGCTGCTTGTAGAGATTTTTACTTAAAAAATATTTTGCCAAAAGTGGGTGGATTTATTAGTAAAAATTATAGTGCTTATGAGTATTTACCAAATTCTATAGAAGATTTTTTAAGCAAAGAAGAATTTATTAAAGAATTGAGTGGGCACTTTGAAATGTTAGAGTATAAAAGCTTTAGCTTTGGTGTTTGCTCTATGTTTATTGCAAGAAAAAAATGAAAGTTTCAGAACTTAATCTAAAAGCTAAAAGCTTATTAGAATTTCATCTTGATGATATAGAGCTTAGTGGAGAAATTTCTAAAATTACCATTCATAGTTCAGGACATTGGTATTTTGATTTAAAAGATGAAAAATCAAGCATAGCTTGCGTGATGTTTAAAGGCTTTAATCAATTTGTTCAAACTAAACCTAAGGTTGGCGATATGCTTGATCTTAGAGGTTATGTGAGTTTATATGAAGCAAGTGGTAGGTATCAATTTATCGCTAAAAGTATGCAAAAAACAAGCCTTGGGGATTTAGAAGCTAAATTTTTAGCCCTAAAAGAAAAGCTTGAAAAAGAAGGTTTGTTTGATACAAATGCTAAAAAAAGCATTGCTAAATTTCCTAAAAAAATAGGCATAATCACTTCTTTTACTTCAGCTGCTTTGCAAGATATGTTAAAGTTAATTTCACAAAAAGAATATAATCTTTGCAAAATAATTATTTTTAACGCCCTCACTCAAGGACAAAGCGCTCCAAATTCTTTGATAAATGCTTTAAAAAAAGCTGATGAGTTTAATTTAGATGCGATTATTTTAGCAAGAGGTGGCGGAAGCAGAGAAGATTTGTTTTGTTTTAATGATGAAGAACTTGCAAGATGTATTTTTTCTTTAAAAACGCCTATTGTTTCTGCTATTGGACATGAGATTGATTATGTTATTAGTGACTTTGTAGCAGATTTAAGAGCACCAACTCCAAGTGCGGCTATTGATATGATTTTTCCAAATAAACTAAGCTTAGAACAAGGACTTGATGAGCTTGCTATGCGTTTTAAAAACCAAATGTTAAATCATCTTAAGTTTTATCAAAATAAAATCGATCATTTGCAAAATTTAGCCAAAACGAAATCTTTAGAAAATGCTTTTTTTCTTAGAAAACAAAAGCTTGATTTTTTACAAAGTCAACTAAAGAGCGTTTTAAATTTAAAATTATTAAATTATGAAAACAAACTTAATAATTTTGAAGAGCTTTTAACTCAGCATAAAAATTTCTTTGATAAAAGTAAAAATTTGATAAATTTACAAAAAGATGGCAAAAATATCTCTCTTGAAAAACTAAAAAAAGGAGATATTATAAAACTTTGCTCAACAAATGAGAGTAAAGAAGCTCAAATACTATAAAAAGGAGACAAAATGAGAGTAATGAATTTTAGCGCAGGCCCTTCAAATCTGCCTGATGAGGTTTTAAAAGAGGCACAGGAGCATTTGTTTGATTATCATGGCAAAGGCTTTTCTATTATGGAAGTTTCTCATCGTGGAAAGGTTTTTGAAGAAGTGCATTTTGAAGCTATTAAAATGGCAAAAGAGCTTTATAGTGTAAATGATGATTATGAAGTGCTTTTAATGCAAGGTGGAGCTAGTTTGCAATTTGCTATGATACCTATGAATTTATATATGGGTGGAGTTTGTGAATTTGCTAATACGGGAGTTTGGACTAAAAAAGCTATTAAAGAGGCTGAAATTTTAAGAGTAAATACAAAAATAGTAGCAAGTAGCCAAGAAAGTGAGTTTGATCATATCCCACAATTTGAATTTAGCGATAATGCAGATTATGCTTATATATGCTCTAATAATACCATTTATGGAACTCAGTATAAAAGCTATCCAAAGACTAAAAGTCCTTTGATAATTGATGCTTCTAGTGATTTTTTCTCTAAAAAGATAGATTTTTCTAATGTTGCTATGCTTTTTGGTGGAGTGCAAAAAAATGCAGGAATTTCAGGACTTGCTTGTGCATTTATCCGCAAAGATATGATAGAACGCAGTAAAAACAAAAATATACCTAGTATGTTAAAATACAGTGTTTATGCTGAAAATAATTCTTTATTTAATACACCAGCAACATTTGCTATATATATGTTTAATCTTGAAATGAAATGGCTTTTAAATCAAGGCGGCTTAGATAAAATCAATGAGCAAAACATACAAAAGGCTAAAATTTTATACGATGTGATTGATGAGAGTAATGGTTTTTATAAAGGTCATGCCAAAAAAGAGGATAGATCGCTAATGAATGTTAGTTTTAATATAGCTTGTGATAAAAACTTAGAGCCAGTTTTTGTAAAAGAAGCTGAAGAAAATGGTATGATAGGTCTTAAAGGGCATAAAATTTTAGGTGGAATTCGCGCTAGTATTTATAATTCTATCAGCATTGAAAAGGTTCAAAAGTTAAGTGAATTTATGAAAGATTTTGCTAAAAAACATGCTTGATTAGGTAAAAAGAGGATTTTTATGAATAATGACAAAATAAGTATCATTGGTGCTAAGGAAAATAATCTTAAAAATATCAACTTAGAAATTCCTAAAAATAAACTCATAGTTTTTACAGGACTTAGTGGAAGTGGTAAATCCACTTTAGCTTTTGGTACGCTTTATGCAGAAGGACAACGTCGCTATATTGAAAGTTTAAGTGCTTATGCAAGGCAGTTTTTAGATAAAGTGGGTAAACCAAATGTTGATAAAATAGAAGGTTTAACTCCTGCTATTGCTATTGATCAAAAAACAACTTCTAAAAATCCTCGATCAACCGTTGGAACTATTACTGAAATTTATGATTATTTAAGACTTTTATATGCAAGGATTGGCTCACAACATTGTCATCAATGTGGCCAAAAAATCTCATCTATGAGTGCAGCAGATATCGTAGGTGAAATCTTAAAGCTTCCAAAAGGAGCTAAAATCATCATTTATGCGCCTTTGATCAAAGAAAAAAAAGGAACTTTTGCAGATCTTTTGGAAAATTTAGTCGCAAAAGGCTATGTTAGAGCACAAATTGATGGGGTTTTAACGCGTCTTGATGAGGATATTGAGCTTGCTAAAACCAAAAAGCATACAATAAAACTTGTGATAGATAGACTCCAAGTGCAAGATGATATGCTAGCAAGACTTGCAAGTGATATAGAAAAAGGGCTTAGCGAGAGCTTTGGTGAAGTGGAAATTGAAGTTTTAAATAATGAAGAATTAAACATAGCAAAACATTTTCATTATAGTGAGCATAATGCTTGTTTTGATTGTAAAATTTCTTTTCCTTTGCTTGAGCCTTTGAGTTTTTCTTTTAATTCTCCAAAAGGCGCTTGTCCAAGTTGTGATGGTCTTGGTATAAGATATACGCTAGATATGAAAAAACTTATCAATGAAGAATTAAGCTTAGAAGCAGGAGCTATAAAGCTTTTATATGGGTTTAATAAAAGTTATTATTATAAGTTTTTAATGGCCTTTTGTGAGCAAAATGATATCAGGGTAAAAATTCCATATAATGAGCTAAGCGAAGAAGAAAAGCGTCTAGTGCTTTATGGTAATGCCAAGGAAATCAACTTTTTATGGAAAAGACATCGCTTAAGTCGTAAATTTGAAGGTGCTGTTAAATATGCCTATGAAATGTTAAAAGATGAAAAAGATTTAAGCGAGTATATGAGTGAAAAAACTTGCAAAGATTGCAATGGTCATCGTTTAAGAGCTGAAAGTTTAGCTGTAAAAGTAGCTGAGAAAAATTTGGGTGAAATTTTAGATATGAGCATAGAAAATACCACTGCATTTTTTTCAAAAGAAGCTAATTTTGCGTATTTAAGTGAACAAGAAAGATTGATAGCTAAGCCTATTTTTAAAGAAATTAATGAAAGATTGTTTTTTCTTTATGATGTAGGACTTGGGTATTTATCTTTAGGGCGTGATGCAAGAACCATTAGCGGGGGTGAGGCTCAAAGAATTCGTATAGCATCTCAAATTGGTAGTGGTTTAAGTGGAGTGATGTATGTTTTAGATGAGCCTAGCATTGGTTTACATGAACGAGATACAGCAAAACTCATTAAAACTTTAAGAAATCTTCAGCAAAAGGGTAATACTTTAATCGTAGTTGAGCATGATAAAATGACTATAGAAGAAGCAGATTTTATCGTAGATATTGGTCCAAATGCTGGTAAATTTGGTGGTGAGGTTGTATTTAGTGGAACTTATAAAGAATTGTTAAAAAGCAAAAGCCAAACTGCCCTTTATATGAGTGGCAAAAAGCAAATTGCTCATCAAAAAAATAGAGAACAAAAAGATTTTATTAGTTTAAAAGATGTGAGTATTAATAATATTCAAAATTTAAGTGCAGATTTTCCATTACGCAATCTTGTAGCAATTACAGGCGTTTCAGGAAGTGGTAAAAGCTCATTAATTTTACAAACTTTGCTTCCATTTGCAAAAGAAGAGCTTAACCGCGCTAAAAAAGTTAAAAAACTAAGTGGGGTCAAAATAGAAGGTTTGGAAAAACTTGATAAGGTGATTTATCTTGATCAAAGTCCTATAGGAAGAACCCCACGTTCAAATCCTGCTACTTACACAGGCGCTATGGATGAAATTCGTAATCTTTTTGCAGCCACCAAAGAAGCGAAAATGCGAGGATATAAAGCAGGGCGTTTTTCTTTTAATGTTAAAGGTGGAAGATGTGAAAAGTGTAGCGGCGATGGTGAGATTAAAATCGAAATGCATTTTTTGCCTGATGTGATGGTAACTTGTGATGTTTGTAATGGCAAAAGATATAATGATGCAACTTTAGAGATCAAATATAAAGGTAAAAGCATAGCTGATGTTTTAAATATGAGTATTATTGAAGCAAGTGAGTTTTTTACTTCTGTGCCAAAGATAAAGCAAAAACTTGATACTTTGGTAAAAGTTGGGCTTGATTATCTTACCTTAGGACAAAATGCAACTACTTTAAGTGGCGGAGAGGCTCAGCGTATTAAGCTAGCCAAAGAATTAAGCAGAAGCGATACAGGAAAAACTCTTTATATTTTAGATGAACCTACAACAGGACTTCATTTTGAAGATGTTAATAAGCTTATTTTAGTTTTGCAACATTTAGTCGATCTTGGAAATAGTGTGTTTGTGATAGAGCATAATTTAGATGTGATTAAAAATGCTGATTATATCATCGATATGGGACCTGAGGGTGGAGTTAAAGGTGGTAAGGTTATAGCTAAAGGTAGTGTGGAAGAGCTTGCTAAGAATCATGAAAAAAGTGGTTCTTATACGGGGTATTATCTAAATTTAGAGCTAAAAAGCACAAAAAAATAAATTGGTTGAAGTTATCCTTCAACCATAAATTTCACCTTTTTTATACTCATAAATACTTTGCATATCTTTATCGCCTCTTCCTGAAAGATTTACAACTATCACACTTTTTTTCTTTAAAGTCGGACAAAGTTTTTCTAAATAAGCTAATGCATGTGAGCTTTCAATGGCAGGTATAATGCCTTCTTCTTTACATAATAATTTTAAAGCATTAATACACTCATCATCGCTAATAGCATGATAACTTGCTCTTTTACTTTCTTGTAAATATGCGTGCAAAGGACCTATGCCAGGGTAATCAAGCCCAGCAGAGATGCTAAAAGTATGAGCAATATTGCCTTTATCATCTTGTAAAACCTTAGTTTTCATACCATGGATAATACCCTCTTTACCTTTAGTAAGTGTGGCTGCATGATAAGGTGTATCTTTTCCTAAACCTGCTGCTTCAACACCTATGAGTTTAACTTTTTCATCTTTTAAAAATGCATGAAAAATTCCAGCAGCATTGCTACCACCTCCAGCTGCTGCTATGATGTAATCTACTTTTTTATTTAATTTTCTAAGTTGCATTTTGCATTCTTTACCTATAATACTTTGAAAATGCGTAACAATTTGCGGATAAGGATAAGGCCCTACCACACTTCCTACTACATAAAATACTTCTTTGGTATTTTTAACCCAAAAATTTAAAGCCTCATCCACCGCATCACTTAAAGTTTTACTTCCACTTTCTACCGCATGAACTTTTGCTCCTAAAAGCTCCATTTTATAGACATTTAAGGCTTGTCTTTTTACATCAATAGCTCCCATAAATATCTCACATTCAAGTCCTAAAAGTGCTGCTGCAGTAGCGGTTGCAAGCCCGTGTTGTCCTGCTCCGGTTTCTGCAATAATTTTTTTCTTATTCATTTTCTTTGCCATTAAGGCTTGAGCTATGGCATTGTTGATCTTATGAGCTCCTGTGTGAGTTAAGTCTTCTCTTTTTAAATAAATTTCATGATTATAAAGCTTGCTTAAATTTTTAGCATGGTATAAAGGTGTAGGTCTTCCTACATAATTAACTAAGAGTTCTTTTAATTCTGTGTTAAAATCTTTATCTTTTTTGAGTTTTAAAAAAGCTTTTTCTACTTCATCTAATGCTATTTTTACTTCATTTGGTACAAATTGCCCACCAAATTTTCCATAATATTTTTTCATAGTATTTCCTTAAAATGATTAATAATATAAAATCAAAAATGATCAACTAAAACTAAAAATGTAAAATAAAAAATGATTGAAAATGTAGTAGTAGGCTTAACGCCAAGAAAAAGAAGCTTTGTTAAATGAGTATTCTAAAATTAGTTTAGAAAATTTTTTCCTTTCCATAGTTTTTCCTTTTAAAAAATTGCCAAATGACTTTACATTCTAAGATAATTATTATTAAAAATTCTTTAAAATGATAATTTGGAAAATAAATACTAAGAAAATTTGTAATGTTTGATTTTTTATATAATGACATAAGCTATATAGGACTTTTTATAGTATGTTTTCTCTCTAGCACGCTTTTGCCTATGGCAAGTGAAGCTTTTGTGCTTGCTTTTGTAAAATTAGATTTTAATGCTTATATGGTTTTATTTGTAGCAAGTTTGGGGAATACTTTGGGTAGTTTAAGTACTTATGCATTAGCTTATTTTGGAGAGAGTCAAATTTTAGAAAAATATTTTAAAAACTCTTTACGTAAATTAGAAAAAATCAATGCAAACTTTAAAAAATTTGGCTCTTTGTATGCTTTTTTTACTTTTTTACCCATAGTGGGAGATCTTTTTGCGCTAGGGCTTGGATTTGCTAAGTATTCTTTTTTAAAAGCAAGTATTTTTATAGCCTTGGGTAAATTAAGTCGTTATGCTTTTGTAATTTTCATAGCAAATTCCATTTAAAAGTCTTGATTTTAAAAGATTTAAAAGTCTAGCATTATCAATATCTTTTAAAACTTTTATAGTGTTTTTTAGTTCATGATTTTTCATAGGCATTTTTGCATCTTTAAAACACCTTATCGTGCTTCCTCTAGCAAAAGTACTATCACAAATGACATCTACTAAATACTCATCAAAATTTGCTAAATTAGGATCAAGCATATAAGCAATAGTTAATGCATCATGTATCCATGTGCCATTTGTACCTCTTGTTTTGCTTGCATAATCAATCCAAACTCTTAAAGTCTGTACTAAAAAATCACAAAGAGGATTTTGGTTTTCTAAAGCATCTAAATCTTCATGTGTGAGCATAGTTTGCATTGTTGCATTATAAGGAACAAGTGTGATTTTAGCTCTTGAGTTTAAAACTATACTAGCAGCTTCAGGATCAAAGCCAAAATTTGTATCTTTGATATGATAAGGCATATCAAAACTCCCGCCCATGATAAAAATTTCTTTCACATTTTTATCAAAGTCTTTAAAAAGCTTCATAGCTATGGCTATATTTGTTAAAGGTCCTATAGCGCAAATTGAAATTTCACCTGGGTTTTGCATAATAAGCTCACCCATTTTCATACAAGCATTTGGGCTTATGTTTTCTAAGATTTTTATAGGTTTTATATGATCCCAAAGATGAGTAAGCTTAAACTCTTCTACGCTTTTATCTAGTCTTTGTCTCCAAAAATGACTATCTTCACATAAAGCTTCATGAGCACCTAGATACAAAGGTATGTCTAGATTAAGCTTATTTAATAAATCTTTAGCAACGCTATAAGCGGTTAAAGCTTGTACATTACCACTTAAAGTGCTAATCATTTCAAGTTTGATTTCTTTGGAGGCTAAAATAAGCCCAAGGGCTAAACCATCATCGGTATTAGCCCCTGCTACGCCATTGCCTATATCAGTGTCTAAAATAAGGCGTATCATATCGCATCTTCTATTAAATTTAAATCCCTGCCTCTAGTTTCTGGCGCAAAGAAAGTTGTGATAAAACCAATTCCTGCGGTGATAACAAAATACAAGGCTATTGGCCACCAAGTGCCATAATAAGCAAGCAAAGCTGAAGCTATCATGGGAGCAGTTCCTCCTGAAAGTATAGAGCCAAATTCTTTTGCTAGTGCCATTTTGGTATAGCGATTTTTTGCTCCAAAAAGCTCCACACCCCACGCAGCTTGCACGCCAAAAATTCCTAAAGATGCCAAAGACATACCTACAATGATAGTTAAAATTACAATAATTTCATTTTTACTATCAAGTAGCATAAAAGCAGGGAAAGCATAAAGCATTAAAAGCAAGCAAAAGGTTCTATAGGTAATGCGTCTTCCAAATTTATCACTTAAATATCCCGCTAAAGGTATAACCAAAAATCCCACTAAAGAAGCGATAACAACAGCAGTTGTGGCTACTGATTTATCAAGAAGTAAAATTTTAGTTACATAGCCTACTATAAAGCCTTGTGCAAGATAAGATGGTCCATTTTCTCCTATCCTTATACCCACCATAGTCCAAAATGCACGACTTTTTTGCCAAAAAGTTCTTTCATCTTTTTTCATATGTGCTTCATTTTCATGACGAATTTTTAGCATTAATTCTTTTTGTTTTTCAAAAACAGGAGTTTCTTTTACATTTAAACGCATATAAACAGCAAAAAGTGCTATGAAGATACTTCCTATAAAAGGAATTCTCCATCCCCATTCTTTAAAATTAGCATCATCCATGCTTGTAACTAAAAGCCACACAAAAGCTGCAAGCAAGGTTCCACTATTTGATCCAAGAGCGATGATAGAAGAGATTAAACCTCTATGCTTACTAGGAGCGTATTCTCCAAGCATGACAGTCCCGCCTGAAAGCTCAGCACCTGCGCCAAAGCCTTGCATAAAACGCAAAATAACCAAGCATATAGGAGCCCAAATTCCAATTACTGCATAACTTGGTATAAAACCAATTAAGGTAGTTGAAATACCCATTAATGCAATGGTGCTCATCAATACATTTTTTCTTCCGTATTTATCTCCTAAATATCCAAAAAATAAAGCTCCAATAGGTCTAGCAATAAAACCTATACCATAAGTAACAAAACTAAGCAATAATGCTATAACAGGAGTTTGCTCAGGAAAGAAAACTTCTGAAAAAACAGTAGCTGCAGCTAAGCCATAAAGTGCAAAATCTGCATATTCCATAGCAGTTCCTAGCCAACATGAAAACACAGCCTTTTTAAAAGCCTTTTTTCCTTGTGGAGTTTGAAAATTTTCATCCGCGATTGATTTTGTTTGCAAGATTAAACCTTTATTTGAAATTTCAAAATGATAATTTTATCTAAAATGCTTAAAATGGAAATTTAATACTTTTTACCGACTTTTAAATAATTTTGGGCGATAATTATTATTATTTTTTAATATAGGAAAAAAATGAAAACTTTAACCATAATTGATACTTTTGGCTTTTTCTTTAGGCTTTTTTATGCTTTAAAGGGTTTGAAAAATTCAAAAGGCGAACCTAGTAATATGATAAGCGGTTTTGCTAATTTTATTTATAGTTTGAAAAATGAACATCCTAGTGATATGATTATTTTTGCTCTTGATAGCAAAGGAAAAACTTTTAGAAGTGAAATTGATCCAAATTATAAAATCAACCGCACTCCACCTCCACCTGATTTATTAACTCAAATTCCAATTTGCATTCAAATGATAGAAAAAATGGGTTTTTCAAGTTTTTCTTGCGAAGGATATGAGGCTGATGATATCATCGCATCTTTGGTTAAAGAGTGTGAAAATAAGGATATTTTTATAAGAATTATTACTCAAGATAAAGATTTGTATCAACTTATAAAAGATGATAAAGTTAGTATTTATAGTCCTATTTCAAAAAATGATTATGATGAAGCAGGGTGTTTAGAAAAATATGGGGTAAAACCTAGCCAAATAAGAGATTTTTTAGCTCTATGTGGAGATAGTTCAGATAATATCCCAGGTGTAAAAGGAATTGGTGCTAAGGGAGCTAAGAATTTACTTGATGAGTTTGAAAGCATTGAGGGAATCTATGAAAACTTAACACTAGTGCGTAATGAAAGAAGTCGTAATTTATTGCTTGAGGGCAAAGAAAATGCCTTTTTGAGCAAAAAACTTGCTTCTTTGTATGAAAATTTAGATGTAAAAGATATGCTTTTAAATTGTGAGTATCCAAAAGATGAGCCTTTGCTTAAGATTATGGATATTTTAGAGTGTTATGAATTAAATGCTTTGTTAAAAAAACTACGTACTAATCCTACTAATAAAGATAAAAATTTAGGATTTAATGCAAGATTAATCTTAGATGAGAAAGAATTATTTGAAATTTTAGAAAAAATTGATGATCAAAGCATTGTTGCTTTTGACACTGAAACTACGGGCTTAGATACTAAAGAAGCTAAGATAGTAGGGTTTAGTTTTTGTTTTCATGAAAGTGAAGCCTTTTATGTACCACTTGCACATGATTATTTAGGTGTTTGTAAGCAAATTTCTATGCAAGTGGCTAAAAAAGGTATAGAAAAAATATATCAAAGCATGGTTATAGGACATAATCTTAAATATGATTTTGAGATTATAAAAAACAATTTTAATTTACTTCCTCCAAAAAATTATGCTGATACTATGATACTTGCATGGCTTAAAGAGCCAAGTTTGCGTGTAAATATGGATGATTTAGCAAAAAGATTGTTTGATTATGAGACTTTGCATTTTGAAGACTTGGTAAAAAAAAGAGAAAGCTTTGCAGGAGTGGATGTAGAAAAAGCTTGTAAATATGCAGCCGAGGATGCTTATGTTACTTTAAGATTTTATTTGTATTTTTTAAAAAATTTAGAAAAGCCTTTGTTTGAGCTTGCGCAAAAAAGTGAGTTTGAATTTATCAAAGTGCTTATTATGATGGAAAATAATGGCATTAAACTTGATACTCAAAAGCTTGAAAGCTTAATGCAAAGTTTTAATCAAGATATAAAAATACTTAGTGAAAAAATATATGATTTAGCAGGTGAAAAATTTAATATTAATTCTCCTAAACAAGTAGGGGATATTTTATTTGAAAAACTAAAGCTACCAAGTGGTAAAAAAAGCAAAACAGGGTATTCTACCGATGAAAAGGTTTTAAATGCTATTTTAGATGAACATCCGATTGTGAGAGAAATTTTAGCTTATAGAGAGCTTGCTAAATTAGTTTCCACTTATTGTGAACCTTTGTTGAAATTAGCTAAAAAAGATGAAAACTCAAGAATTTATTCAAGCTTTTTACAAACAGGAACAGCCACGGGACGCCTTTCATCAAAAGATCCAAATTTGCAAAATATCCCTGCGCATGGTCAATATGCTAAAGATTATAAATCTTGTTTTGTAGCAAAAGAAGGATTTAGTTTTATCTCGCTTGATTATTCACAAATTGAGCTTAGAATGCTAGCGCATTTTAGTGAAGATGAGAAATTATTAGAAGCGTTTTCAAACGATGAGGATATTCATGCAAAAACTGCTATTATGATTTTTAATCATAGTGATTATGAGACAAGAAGTATTGCTAAAAGTATAAATTTTGGTCTTATTTATGGTATGGGTTATAAGACTTTGAGTCAAAATTTAAAAATAGAAGCAAAGTTGGCTAAAGAATATATTGAAAAATATTTTGAGAATTTTACTAGCATTAAAACCTATTTTGAAAAGGTAAAAAATGAAGCTAAGCAAAATGGTTTTATAAAGACTTTGCTAGGTCGTAAGCGTTATTTTGACTTTGAAAATGCAAAGCCTATGCATGTGGCGATGTATGAAAGAGAGGGTATTAACTCTACACTTCAAGGCTCTGCTGCCGATATAATAAAACTTGCAATGATAGAAATTGCAAAAGATTTAGATGAGAACAAACGCTTGATTTTACAAATTCATGATGAGCTTATTTTTGAAGTAAAAGATGAACTTTGTGAGGAATTTGCAAAAAATGCTAGTGATATTATGGAAAATATTGTAAAATTAAAAGTTAAATTAAAAACTTCATCAAATATTGCCAAAAATTGGGGCGCATTAAAATAAGGAGAATAATTAATGGATCTTTCAACCATACTTGGGATGGTATTAGCTGTTGTTAGTATTTCTGTGGGGGATATTTTAGAGGGTGGTAACCCTTTACATGTTTTGCACTTAAGTTCATTTTTGATCGTGGTTCCAACTGCGGCTTTTTGTGCGATGACAGCAACTCATAAAAAATTTGTTAAAGCAGCTTATAAAGAATTAAAACTCGCCTTTAAAGGTGCGGGGGTAAATTTAAGTCAAAGGATAGCTGAGCTTGTAGAATACTCTATCATAGCAAGAAGAGATGGGCTTTTGGCTTTAGAGTCAAAAACTAATGAAATTGATAATGAGTTTTTAAAAGAAACCATGATGATGATGGTTGATGGTAAGAGCGTAGAAGAGATTAAAGAAAGCATGGAAATCCAAATAGAAGAAATGGAAGAATATTACAAAGAAACGGCAGAATACTGGATCCGTTTTGGTGAGACTTGTCCTACTATGGGACTTGTTGGTGCGGTTATGGGGCTTATGCTTGCTTTGCAACTTTTAGATGATCCTCAAGCTATGGCAGCAGGTATTGCAGGAGCATTTACTGCAACGGTAACTGGAATTTTTGGTGCTTATGCTTTATTTGGACCTTGGGGTCATAAAATCAAAGCTAATGCTCATGAGCTCATTAAAGAAAGGATAGTTATCTCGCATGCTATAGTAAGTATTGCAGAGGGAGCTAACCCTAGAGATTTAGAGGCTAAATTGTTTAATTACCTTGGACAAGGTGAGCCTAGAATTTCTCAATTTGATAAGTAAGAGTTAAAAATGGGAAAAAAACATAAATGTCCAGAATGTCCAGCAGGTGAAAAATGGGCTGTGCCTTATGCAGACTTTTTAAGTTTGCTTTTGGCGCTTTTTATTGCTCTTTGGGCGATTTCTGAAAGTAACCCCGCTAAAACTGAGGCTTTAAAAACTGAATTTGTTAAAATTTTTGAATTTACTGCTTCAAATCCTTTGGAAAAAGAAAGTGAAGTGCATAATAAATACAGTGCACCATCTAATGCAAATGTTGAAGAGCTTGAAAAGCTTAAAAAATTAAGTATCACCCAACAAGAAAATATAGAAAAATTAAAAGCAGCATTAGATCAAAGAGAAAATAATATAGTTTTAAATTTGCCTGCAAGGGTTGAATTTGCTAGGGGTAGTACACAAATTGATTCAGCTGATGTGCAAGATTTTCTAAAACGTATTAGTGAAGTTTTAAAAAGAATGCCAAAACAAGCTCAAATAGAACTCAGAGGTTATACTGATGCAAGTGATAAAGATCCTAAAAGAAATTTTGATTTAGCAAGTAAAAGAGCTCAAGTTGTGGCTGATTATTTGATTGCTAGAGGAATTAATCCAGCTCAACTTATAGTGGTTAGTTTTGGTGAAAATTATCCTTTGAGTGCAAACAAAGAAGATGAAATAAACAATAGAGTTGAATTTTATATCCGCGTAGATTCTTCAGATAATCAAACTAGAAAGTCAGTATTAGATCAAATTGGAGCTTTTAATAACAAATAAGTTTTTACTTATTTGTTATTTTCTCCACCAAAACGAAGCAATGCTGAACCCCAAGTGAAACCACCACCAAAAGCATCAAGCAATATTAATGAACCTTGTTTTAAACGACCTTGTTCGTAAGCATCATTCATTGCCATAGGAATTGAAGCGGCTGAGGTATTGCCATATTTTTGAACAGTAACTACGCATTGTTCGTCTTTGAAGTTTAATTTTTCTTGTACGGCCTTGATAATTCTTAAATTAGCTTGATGAGGTATAAAAAGATCAATTTCTTCGCTTTTTATATCGTTTTTTGCAAGAATTTCAATAACATCATTACTTAGGGTATTCACAGCGATTTTAAATACTTCATTCCCCTTCATTTGCATGGAAAGTGGAGAGCAGATACTACTTTTTTGAGCTCTTTGAGTCATTAATAAATCTCCAAATTCCCCATCACTTGCAGTATGAGTATCTATAATAGGAAAATTATCATCTAATGACACAACCCCAGCCCCAGCTCCATCACCAAATAGCACGCAAATACTTCTATCAGTATAATCCATAATAGAACTAATTTTTTCAGCTCCTATGATTAATACATTTTTTTTAGTACCACTTTCAACCATAGATTTTGCAAGCTCTAAAAGATAAATAAATCCTGAGCATGCGGCAGAAATATCAAAAGCGGTGATATTTTTTAAGCCCAAATTATGAGCGATTTTACATGCAGTTGATGGCATGGTAAAATAATCAGGGCTTAAAGTAGCTACGATGATCGCATCTATATCTTGAGGATTTAAATTAGCTCTTTGTATGGCTTTAATAGCTGCTTTAGTACCAAGATCGCTTGTATTCTCATCATCATTTGCTATGTGTCTTTGTTCTATACCAGTTCTTCTTAATATCCATTCATTACTAGTTTGAACCATTTTTTCTAAGTCAAAATTACTCAGAGTTTTTGTAGGGATATAAGAAGCTATGCTTTTTAAGGAAGCTTTAGTTGATTTCATAATTAGAAAGTTCTTTTTCTATAGTTTGATTTATATTTGATTGTGTGAAATTTAATGCTTGAAAAATAGCATTTTTTATAGCTTTTGGACCACTTTTTCCATGACTTATAATGACACATTCTTTTACACCCAAAAGCGGAGCTCCACCGTATTCTTCATAGTCAATATGAGTTTTTAGTTCATTAAAAGCTGGTTTTGCTAAAAGATAGCCTAGTTTTGCTAAAAAAGATTTTTGAATTTCTTGTTTTAGAAGCTTTGTGATAACACTTGCTACACCTTCGCCGGTTTTAAGTAAAATATTCCCATTAAATCCATCACATACTAATACATCTATAGTACCATTAAAGATATCTCTACCTTCGGCATTTCCGACAAAATTTGGAAGTTGCTTTAAGAGTTGATGAGTTTCTTTGGTAAGCTCATTTCCCTTACATTCTTCTTCGCCATTTGATAGTAAAGCAACTCTAGGTTTGGCAATTTTTAAAATCTCTTTAGCATAGGCTTCACCCATAATAGCAAATTGAAATAAATGCTCACTTTTACAATCAACATTTGCTCCAACATCTAGTACAAGTGTTCTTGAATGGATATTTGGCATTAAAGTAGCAATTGCAGGTCTAGCAATATTTGCTAATCTTCCAAGCCTTAATGTAGCTAAACTCATAGTAGCTCCACTATGCCCAGCAGAAACAACAGCTTTTGCTTTTTGATTTCTTACTAAATCAATGGCTTTGTAAATAGTACTATCTTTTCTTTTTAGTGCATCTGTGGAATTTTCATCCATAGCAAACACATCAAAAGCTTCTTCGTATTCTATGTATGAGTTTAATTCTTGAGGAATCAAGGTTTTTAGTTTTTGAGGATCCCCTACCAAGATAGCTTTAAATTCACGCTCTTTTAGAGCTTGAATCACACCTTCTATAATAGGTTTTTCCCCAAAATCACCACCCATTGCATCAATAGCAATGCTTGTCATCGTTATTAATATTCCTTAGTTACTGGATTTACACGGTGAGGCATTTTATAGCTACCATCTTTGTCTTTTATAGGCATAGGTAAGGTAACTTTATAATGAGTTCTGCGTTTTGCTGCACGAGTTTTACTCACTCTTCTCTTAGGTACTGCCATTTTTTACTCCTTTATTAATTTAAACATTTATTACAATAAAAATAATCACTTAAATAAGATTGTAACTCACTTGTGGCAAGTTCTATTAAATCTATATGAGAGTCAAAAAACTCCATAGTATCACTTAAAGTATTATTTTCATCTTTAAAAATTCCATCGCTTGCAAAAAGCTCTATATTTTGATCGATTTCAAGCTCCATTTCATCGCCACATCGATCACAGTTTCTATAAGTAAATCCTTTGAAATTAGCTTTTATTTTTGCTAATTTTGGATTAACTTTTGTAATAGTTCCTTCAAAAACTATATTATCAAGATCTAGCTTAAAAGGATAAGCCACAGAGCTAAGTTTTGCAAAGGCAATTTTCATTATAAAATTTCAGTTTTTGAAAAGAAAAATTCTATTTCAATTTTTGCATTTTCTAAGCTATCACTTCCATGAACCGCATTTGCATCAATACTATCTGCAAAATCTGCTCTAATAGTACCAGGAGCTGCTTCTTTTGGATTTGTAGCACCCATTAATTCTCTGTTTTTTAACACTGCATTTTCGCCTTCTAAAACAGAAACCACAACCGGACCGCTGATCATAAATTCAACTAAATCTTTAAAAAAAGGTCTGTCTTTGTGTACAGCATAAAATTCTTGCGCTTCTTTTTCTGAAAGCTGTATTTTTTTTGTTGCTGCTATTCTTAGACCATTGTTTTCAAAGCGTGTTAAAATTTGACCAATAACACCTTTTTTTACTGCATCAGGTTTAATAATAGAAAGTGTTTTTTCCAAAATCGTCCCCTTAATTTAAATAAGTTTTATATTTATAAAAGAGCTAATTATACCAAAAAATGCTTTAAATTTATATAAAAGTTTAGAGTTATTGAAGGGTTTGTAAGTAACTTGAAATCAAGATACTTACATTAAATTTATTAAGCAAATACTGGAGTTGAACCGTCTCTTAAATCACTACCGATGTTATCACGACTTGGTTGACCACCTACTACATCACTCCATACAATACAACCATCAGTTGGGCAAGCACTTGCACAGGCTGGTTGATCATTGTGTCCTACACATTCAACACATTTATCTGCATAAACATAATATCTGTCTTCGCCCTCAGGATTATTTGCATCATCTACGATCGCGCTTACTGGGCATTCATCTATACAAGAACCACATGCTATACAAATATCAGTAATTTTAACTGCCATTTTTTACTCCTTAATATTAATGTTGAATGCAAGATTATCAAAATTGTGTTAATTTTATTCTTAAAATCTATTAATTTTGATAATAAAATTAAATTATGGATAATTTTACACAATTAATAAATTTTTAAATTTACAAATGATATTATTTTGTTACAAATAAAATTTATTAATTAGGAGATAAAAAATGATAGTTACTAAAAAAGCTATTGATTTTACAGCACCAGCTGTATTAGGAAATAACCAAATAATTGAAGATTTTAATCTTTATAAAAATATAGGACCAAAAGGCGCGGTAGTATTTTTCTATCCAAAAGACTTTACTTTTGTTTGCCCATCTGAAATCATTGCTTTTGATAAAAGATATCAAGATTTTAAAGATAGAGGTATTGAAGTAATCGGCGTATCTTGCGATAATGAATTTTCTCACTTTGCATGGAAAAATATGCCAGTAAATCAAGGTGGTATAGGTCAAGTTAAATTTCCTTTAGTAGCTGATTTAACTAAACAAATTGCTAGAAATTTTGATGTTTTATTTGAAGAGGCAGTTGCTTTAAGAGGTTCTTTCTTACTTGATGCTGATGGAACAATTCGTCATGCAGTGATCAATGACTTACCACTTGGAAGAAACATTGATGAGATGATTAGAATGGTTGATACTATGTTATTTACTAATGAACATGGTGAAGTTTGCCCAGCTGGCTGGAACAAAGGTGATGAGGGTATGAAAGCTGACCCTAAAGGTGTTGCTGATTATCTAAGCAAAAACGAAGGTAAACTATAAAAACTAAAAGCCTGCTTATGTAGGCTTTTAATATTTTATTTATTCTACTCATTTATTTTTATATTTAATACTTTTAAAATTTAAAATCAAAATTTTTAACAAATAAAATAGTTTAAATTTGTTGATACTTGTGGATTAAATGCTATAATTTTGCTTTAAAAATTTAAAGGTTTTTTATGGCTGCTGATGATCAAGAAAAAACAGAAGAACCCACGTCCAAGAAAATAGAAGATGCTCGTAAAGAGGGCAATGTCCCAAAAAGCCAAGATGCATCTGCTGTGGCTGTGCTTGTTATAGCTGTGGTTGTGGTGTTATTTATGTTGCCTTTTATAGGTGAGAGAATTAGTGGTTTATATAGGTTTTATCAAAGCTTTATAGGTATAGAACTTGATTTAAAAATCTTGCAAAAAATTATTATAAAAACTATGATAGAAATGTTTATTATGGTTTTACCTATTACTTTAACGATTATGGTTGCAGGTGTGCTTGGAAATTTAATGCAATTTGGTTTTATTTTTACCACCAAGCCCATCACTCCAAATTTTAACAAAATTAACCCTATTAATGGTCTTAAAAATCTTTTTTCTTTGAAAAAAATCATTGAAGCTTTAAAAATTACTCTTAAAGTTGGAGTGGTTTTTGGAATAGCTTTTATTTTTTTACTACAATTTATGAAAGAGCTTCCTAGAGTAGAGCTTTATACGATTTATCCTCAGCTTTTGTGGCTTAGGGATAAGGCTATTATACTTGCGGCTATTGTGATTATAGCTTTTTTAATTATTGGGCTTTTAGATGTGCTTTTGGTAAGGTATCAGTACTTTAAAAATTTACGCATGAGCAAACAAGAAATCAAAGATGAATACAAACAAAGCGAAGGAGATCCTTTAGTAAAAGGAAGAATTCGTCGTTTGCAAATGGAAGCAGCAAGACGCAGAATGGTGCAAGATGTCGCTAGTGCTGATGTGGTGATTACTAACCCTACTCACTATGCGGTTGCTTTGCGTTATGATAGCTCTAAAGAAGCTGCACCAAAAGTTTTAGCTAAAGGAGTGGACTTTTTAGCTTTGCGTATAAAAGATATGGCATATGAATATAATGTGATGATTTATGAAAATCCTCCTTTAGCAAGAGAACTTTATAAAGCATGTGAGGTAAATGATCTTATTCCACCAGAGCTTTTTAAAGCAGTGGCGGAAGTTTTAAGCTTTGTCTATACTTCTAATAGACAAAAATTTGCTGATAGATTAAAATAAATTTAGCTTTTTAATCAAGCTTATAATAGTCATAGTTATAGAAAGAGTGTAAATACCCAAAAGTGCTATACGGTGAGATTTGAGGTTGATTTTTTCCATGATTTTAATTCCAAGATAAACCCCTAGCATAGAGCTAAGTCCTACTAAGCTTCCATTTTGTAAGACTTCTTTATCAATAATGTCATTATATACAAAGGAACTAATTCCTGAAATGGAAGCAAAAATCACAAAAAATAAGCTAAGCGGCACTACTTTTTTAGTATCATAGCCTAAAAAATAAGCCAAAATAGGGGTGATTAAAAGCCCACCGCCAATCCCTAAAGATATGGCAAAAATTCCTGTAAATACACCACAAATTAGCAAAATAGAATTTTTTAAGATGTTAGAGTGGTTGATATTTCCAATGGTGCTTTTTTGATTAAAAGCAAATTTTAAAAAAAATACAATACTCACGCATAGAAAAATACTTGTTAAGGTTATATCTGAAAAATATGAGAGCAAAAGCCCACTAAACATCGCACCTAAAAAGCCTCCAAAGCCTATGATAAGACCATCTTTTAAGATTAAATTTTTCTTTTTATAGTTTAAATAGGAGCCAAAAATAGAAGCAAAAATCATTTGTACAACAGAAATTGCAACAGCATGGTGAGAGCTAAGTCCTAAAGTAAGCATGAAAGGAACGATAATCATACCACCACCTATGCCAAAAACCCCTGAAGCCATACCCGAAAAAATCCCTATAATCATATAGGGAAGTAAAGTTAAATCCATAATCTATACGCTTTAATCAAAAAAATATTGAGTAAATTCTTCGCCATATTTTTGTTCTAATATCTTATAAGTGTTGCTAATATTGTTTTTAAATTCTTGTGTTTTCCATGCATTAAATGTTAGAGCATTATTTTCGTATAATTCAAAAAATTTTTGCTTGTGTTTTTCATCTAATTCATCAAGGTAAATTTTATCATTCAAAGATTTTTTAAAATACAACATTAAAGCTTCATCTAAATATTTTAAAACCATAAATACAAAAATCATAATCGGCTGTCGTCTAAGAAATTCTGTACTTTGCTTAAAATCATGAACTAATTGTTGTTTGTGCTGGCGAACTAAAGTACAAGGATGGTTTTTTTCGTTTTTGTAAAATAGGTCAAGAAACGCACACTCTCGCACACCTAAAAAATCTCCATCAAAATTAACTATAGGAAAATAAGGATAAATTTTACAAATTAAAGGTCTGATACAATGAGGACGACATAGTCCTTTAGATGAACATTTGAGAAAATATATTTTTATTTTCTTTTTGTTATCTAGTGTAAAAATTTTTTCTTTAAAATTTAAAAATGTTTTATCTGAGAAATTATTTATCGATTGAAATTCTGGTTCCAGCAAAGGTATGATAACATCATCTTGATTGAGAAATTTAAAATTATCCGCATGAAAATTTTTACAACAATAACCATCACAAGTAGTGTAGCATTCCTTAAAAAAAATAAATTCTGTTTCTTGTATTTTTTTAAAAAAATTATTTTTTTTACTCATGGTAAATTACTTTGTACATATAATTTCTATTAATTTTATAGTCTGTGTTTGATTATTAAAAGTTTTTGTTAAATAATCAATTTGTATATCATTAAATTTGATGTTATTTTGTTTTAAAGCACTTAAAAATATTTCTTGTGTTATAGGTGTAGGTACTAAAACTTTATCATAAAAATCATTATTAGTACTAAAGATATATAATTTTCCATTGTCTTTTAATGCTATATTGCAAAATAATAAAATTTTTTGGATATTTATTATATCATTACATTCTAAAACACCGCAAGCATAAATTAAATCAAATTTAGAGTGATATTTTTCCATGTTTATTTTAGCAATATCTTCACAAAATACATTGTAGTTTTGCTTTTTTAAGTGTTCTATGGCTTCTTGAGAAAAATCTGTACCGATAGGATCGTATCCTTCTTGTTTTAAAAATTTTAGATTATTTCCCCAACCACATCCTATTTCAAGTATATTGATATTTTCTAAATTTTTGTTTATAAAATTTCTATAAAAGAAACTAACAAAATTTTCATTAGGATATAAAGTGCATTTTGAGCGTTCTTTATAAATTTTTTCCCAAAGTTCATTATTCATTTTTATTCCTTGCTAAGTATTATACTTAACTATTCTAAATAAATTTTTATAATAAATTTTTTTCCATTTTTATAAAAAAAAGCAGGAAATTCTTTATTATTAGAAATTCTTAAAAGATTGAATTGTTCTTCTATGGTTTTATTAATATCAAGTTCGTGATCTTTTGGAGTTCTTTTTGGATAAAAACTTTCTTTTCCTTTTTGGGGTATTTTTGTTATATTTGGAAATTTTCTTAAGAAATCAAGGCATAATTTTATGGTAAAATTTGCTTGTTTATCTCTTAGTTCTTCATAGAGTTCTAAGCCATTTAAAATCAGTGTTTTTTGTAAATATATATCACCATTATCTGTTTTTTCATCTGCTTCAAATAAAGTAAAAGTAATTTCATTTTTTCCTTCTAAAACTTGGTGAAAAAGAGGAGCCCATCCTTTACCTTGTGGTAAATTTGAAGCATGTATGACAATGTTGTTTTTATTTTTGCTTAAAAATTCTTTCGAGATTATTCGGTGGTAGGAAAGTATAAAAACTATATCATAACCACTTATTTGTTCATGCTTGTAAAATACCAAAGAGTTAGGTATTAATTTTTGTAGTTTTTTAATATAGGGTACAAACCATTGATTAGGCGAAGTAAGTAAAGCTATTTTCATTATGCTACCTTTTTAAGAAAGGTAAAGTTATAAGAAGTATTAAGCTTACCCCCCCCCATAATATCCAAAAATAAAAACATGAGATAAAAATTATTATTTTCTTTGATTATTTTAAATTTATGTTTTAAATATAAATTTAAAGCTTTTATGTTTTCTTTGAAAACATAAGCATTTAAAGTTTGAACTTTTAAAACATTGAAAGCATAGTTTTTAACTTCTTGCATTAAAAGTTCGCCTACACCTTTTTTTATACCATAGAGTCCAAATTCGCATGAATTGTTAGTTATATTGATAAAATCAATCACGCCTATAGCTTGTTTGCTATCATAAACTAAAAAGTATTTTTTAGTTGTATCTGTTTTTAGGCTAGATAAAAAGCTTAAGTGTTCTTTTAAAGTGATATTTTGTGTTTTCATAAATTTAGCAATGCTTTCATTATTTCGCCATTTTAAAACAAGCTTGATTTCTTCTTGGTTTAAGTGGATAAAATCTTTTAAAACTAACATATAAAACTCTCCACTTCATAGCCTTTTTTAGCAAGCCAAGTTGCAATTTTTTCTTGATTTTTAGCATAAACTATGGCTTTAAAATTTGCTTTTAAAATCAAAGCTTCATTGACTAATGAGCTTGCGCTAATGATGAGTTTTTTACTTTCATTCATTAATCTAGCAAGGCTAGGATGGTCAATGAGAATTTGTATATTAGGGTTTTTTTGGCTTAATTTTTGAAGTAAGTTTAGATGAGAATTTGCTTTTGTGGTAGCTATGATGACAGTTTTATTTTTATTTAGTTTATTTGCTATATCAAAAGAAATATTTTTTGGATCGCTTCCCCCTATACAGATAAAATAATCATAAATTTTATCTCTTTTTATCTTGCTTTCTTGGTAAAACTCATCGCGTATTAGAGCATAGGAAAAGCCACATCTTAATTCACAATACTTTGGCACTAAATTTTCATAATCACTTTCTTTAGCATAAGCATTGACATTTAGTAAAATATCGCAAAAATGTTCTTTTATCTCATCATCAAAGCTAAGAATTTTAATTCCTGTTTCTAATTTAATGAGTTTTTCATCATTTGCAGTGATCTCATAATGATCAATGATTAAAAGATCAAATTTTTCCTTTTTGATGAGATTGATGAGTTCGTATATGCTAGCACTTGTTAGCTCATATACAGGATAAGGAATTTCATCTATTAAAGAGCCTTTTAGTGGTAAACAAGCAAAAGATACATCTTGGTATTGTTTAGCTAGTAAAAGATCTCTTTTAATGTGTCCGTGTCCTATAGCGCTAGAACTATCGCTTCTAAAAAGAACTTTCAAATTTTGCCTTTGTTGAATTGATAAAGTATTTTAGCAAATTCTAAGTCCTCAAAGGTGTCAATATCGCAAATTTTATTCCTTGGAAGTAAAAAGGCTTTAGAATGAGGTTTAAACATAAAATCTTCTTCTAGCCATGCTTCTTTTTTACCAAAGTAAAATGCACCACCATCGTGATAAGCTTTAATAAGATCTTGTGAACGTTTATGATAATTTGACTCATCAAACATATAAACTTTGTTTTGTTCATCAAGGTAAAAACCTCTTTGTATAGGGTATTCAAATTCACAAGCTGAAAATAAAAATTTGCACTCATCTTGAATAAATTGCTTAAAAGCTTTTTGTAAGATAAACTCATCTATAAGTGGTGCAGTAGCATATAAACAACATACATTTTCATAGATTTTATCTTGCATTTTTAGGGTAATGATAGCATCTTGGATTACAGCAGTTGAGCTTGTATAATCATCACTTAATTCTTTTTTGCGCACAAAAGGAGCTTTTGCGCCATATTTTAAAGCTACTTCGATAATTTCATCATCATCACTTGAGATAATCACATCATCAAAAATGCCTGAATTTAAAGCACTTTCTACGCTATAAGCAATCAAAGGTTTTCCTAAAAAATCAATGATATTTTTTCTAGGAATGCGTTTAGAACCACCACGCGCTGGTATAATACAAAGATTTTTCATGATTTTTCAAGAGTCAAAATGTTTAATTCAAAGAGACTCTCCACCTCCGTCTATAATGATTTCTTGCCCAGTAATCCAAGATGAAGCATTGCTCAAAAGAAAACATACTAAAGGGGAGATATTTTCAACTTTTCCTATTCCTAATGGGTAAGAATTTTCAAAAGGTTCGCTATCGAAACCAATTTCTGTTAATGGAGTTTTTATAAATCCTGGTAGTATTGAATTTATTCTATATTTTGGAGCTATTTCTAATGCTATAGATTTGACTGCTGCATTTATAGCTGCTTTACTTGCACCATAGGAGCTTAATCCTTTTCCTGGAGTTTTGCTAGCAGTAGAGCTAATCCAAATAAAACTTGCCCCATCTTTTGTTTTTGCTTTTTTGTTTATTAAACCTTTTAAAATTTGTAGATTTCCAAAATAGTTTATATTAAAAATTTCTTTTGCACTATCAGTATAATAAGGAGAGTTAATTCCTAGAGGTTGTGCAATACCCGCAGCTAAAACCGCTCCGTCAAAACCTTCATATTCTTTTGCAAGTTCTAGTGTCCATTTATCAATATTTTCAAAATTTGATAAATCTTTTGAAATTATAATGAAATCATCAGGATTTTTAGCTTGTTTTTTTTGACTTAAAAGCTTATTTTTATCTCTACCGATAGCTATGATTTTAGCGCCAAGCTTATTTAGGGTTAAGGATATATGAGCTCCTATACCACTACTAGCACCTGTAATTATAAAACTTTTATTTTTAAATAGATTTTCTTTAAATATCATTAAAATTCCAATTTTTCACTAGGAATTAGTGCAATTAAATCTGAAATACTTTGACAAGATTTAAGTTTTTTTCCTTCTACAAAAATATTAAATTCTTGATCATAAAAAACTGTAAGTGATAATAAAGCCAAGCTATCATATTCTTCAATGTTTTTTAATAACATATTCTCTTCTAAAGCATAATCAACTTGTAATAATTCTTCTAATTTTTTTAAAAAAATTTGTTTTGTCATTGTGTTTCCTTTTTAAATACTTGAGTTTCTTTACACCAAAAATTCTCATCAAGTGTAATTATAGCATTGGCCCAACTAAACCCTGCGCCAAACCCGCATAAGGCAATATTTATTTTATGATTTAATTTATTTTGATGAGTGTTTAATGTGTCGCAAATTGCTGCAGGAATTGAAGCAGAGGCTAAATTTCCATATTTATACATAGTATCACTAGGAGTTTTTTTAGAATCCAATCCTAATCTTTTTATAATAAGATCTACTATACTTTTATTGGCTTGATGAAAAAAAATATAATCTAATTGCTCTTTATTGAAATTAGAAAATTTTAATAAACTATTAAAGCTTTCTGGCTCTTTGCTTATTGCAAAATTAAAAATTTCTAATCCATCCATAAAAAAGTCTTTAATAGGAGTGTTTTCCCATCCATTTTCTTCAAATTCATCACTTGTAGGTGTTTTATATGCACCAAAAGGTGTAAACAAAAATGGTATACCCTTGCCATCATTATTGATTTCAAAAAAACTTTTATTTGAAGACGCAGTGTATTCTAAGATACTAACACTCACACCATGGCCTATAAGTTCATTGGTATTAAGACCTTTGTTGACAGTGTTTCCGCAAATAAATAATATTTTTTTACAACTTTGATTTTCTAGCATATTAAAAGCAACATAAAGTCCATATAAATATCCAACACATGATTGGTTAATATCAAAAGCGATAGTAGATTGAGGTAAGTCAAGTTTACCATGAATATAACATGCGGTTGCTGGCATAAAAAAATCAGGTGTTTGTGTTGTGACGATCACGCTATCTATAGTATTTTTATCTAGCTTGTACTCATTAAAAAGTATATTACAAGCATATATTGCTAAATCACTTACAGATGTTTGTTCATCAACCAAATATCGATATTGTATCCCCGTAGATTGTTTAATTTTATTTAGTTTTTTAATATTTCCTTGATATCTTGTGTGTAATTCATCATCTATGTTAATTTTGTTATCAGGAACTACCGAAATCATTGCTGATATTTTAACATTATTGAATGAACATTGCATTTTTATTCTCTTGTTTTAATAAAGCCTTTTCGTTTTTTGCCAAAATTTTAGTTCCAGAATCGAAAAATCTTTTAATATCGATTATTGATATTTCTGCGTTTGCAAAATTTTCACACTGTATATTATTATCTTGTGTTAACATTTTTAAAATTGAATCAATAGATGTTTCGGAATTCATATCTAAGTGTCTGCAATAATACATAATATTTTTATTTGTTTTGTTTCCGTTTTCATCTATAATTAAACCACTAAAATTTTTATAAAATCTATAAGAAACTTTCATATATTCTTCTATATAGTGGATATAAGAATGATCAACATGCCTCCCACCAAATAAAACTAATTTAGCATTTTGTTGAGTCAAGATATCAAATACGCTATTTTCACCAAAACAACTATTTGTTTCTTTTAAAAATAATTTTTCTTTTGCGCCTTTAACTGCAAAAGAAAATAAAGGGTCGTTAGTACGCTTAACTCCAGGAAGCTTTCTAAAGAATTCATTTAAAACACCAATTTTTGTTTTTGAATTTAACTTATCATAAACTTTGTTATCACAAAAACTATAGGTAAAAGTTGGCATTATGAGTGTACCTTCACTTCCTATTACTTCAAAAAAACAATTTATAATGTTTTTTTGAAGCTCATGAAGGTTAATCACTGGGATCCCAAAATTAAAAATTTCACTATGTATATATAGTATATCTCCTTTTTTTATGCCAAGATTTTGCAAAGCAAGTTTTAATTCGTCTGTTGTGGAGATGTGATTTTGGGTTTTAAAAAGAGGAATCATGGCTCATACTTTCTGTTATCATGCGTTGTATGTTTTCAAAATTTTCAAACGCTTCAGGTTTTATAAAGTTAGACTTTATTGGTTTGTTATAGTGTTTTTCTATTTCACTAACCAAAGAAACAACATCCATACTATCTATGATTCCATCACTAAGAAGGTTTTTTGAGTTTTTATTTATATCAGATCTCCCTATATTATTAAAACATTCTTGGATTATATCCATGATAACTCCTATCACTATTCTTTTTTAAAAAATTTATTGTTTCTACTAAAATTATATTAGCTATTGCTCTAATTTTGCTAAATAACTATTGAAATCTAGCTTTTGTAATTAAATCGGATAATTTATTTTAATTATAATAACTATATAATCTTCAAAACCAAATATTATAGTGAATTTTTATTTATAAAATTTAAATAATGCAAAATATAAAAAACAAAATGAAAGTTGTTAAATGATATCATTGAAGTTTATATAACTTTCTTATTTTAATTGGTAGTTTATATTCTAAATTTTTGCATGTAATATGATTTTAATATGAAGCTATTGAAATAAAACTTATATGATATAAAATTATAGTTAGGTTTATCAATAGTTTATAATATAAATTTACTACCTAATTTTTTAATTATTTATTCGATGTTTGAATGAGATTGAGTTGATATGGTGGATTAAATTATAGGCTTAATCTAGTATTTATATTCTTAGAAAATCCTATCTTAAGATATATTTTCATTAAGATTTTTTCTATCAATCTTCCCATTTGCATTTAAAGTAAATTGTTCTATTTTAACAAATTTCTTAGGTATCATGTAGGTAGGAAGTTTGTCTTTTAAAAAGTTTTTAAAATCTAACTCTTCCTTGCTTTCATAAAAACAAATAATTTCTTCTTTAAAAATACAAGCACAATTTCTTACATTCTCATGAGAATTTATAATACTTTCTATCTCTCCAAGTTCTATACGATGACCCATATATTTGATTTGATGATCTATCCTTCCATAACATAAAAGTTCGCCAAATTCATTATAAGCTACCACATCACCTGTTTTATAAAGTAAGTCTAGATAATTATCATGCAAAGGATTTTGTACAAAAGCTTGCTTTGTTTTTTCTTTATCGTTGTAATACCCTAAAGAAAGACAAGTTCCCCTTACATAAAGCTCTCCTTTAACTCCCACTTGACTTGGAGTAATTAAATTTAAATTCTCATCAAAGACTAAAAGCTGAGTATTTTTACAAGCTTTTCCTATAGGCAAAAGCTCATCATCGCTAAATTGTCTATCAACTATGTAAAAAGAGCACACATCGGTAATTTCAGTAGGTCCATAAAGATTAGCAAATAAAGCATTAGGAAGGCATTTACGCCAAATGTTGAGTTGTTTATTTGGCATGATTTCACCACAAAAAAGAATTTTGTTTAAATACCTTAGTGTAAAGGCTTCAAGAGCATTGGTATTAGCAAAATAAATCAGCACAGAAGGTACCCAAAAAATTGTTGTTATTTTTTCTTGTTCTAAATACTCTAAAATTTTATTTGGGAAAGCAAAAAGATGATTTGGCAGTATATGAAGCGTAGCTCCCATTTTAACGCAGCTAAATATATCTAATATGCTATTATCAAAGTAAAATGGTGCTTGATTAGCCAGTATATCTTCATGACTTAGTTTAAAAGTCTCACATACCCAAAAAGTATAATCAATCACACTTTTATGGCTTATACTTACTCCTTTTGGAGTTCCTGTGCTTCCACTTGTAAAAAAGACATAAAGTAAATTAGTATCTATGTGATTATTTAAAGCTTTTTCTAAAGTATTTTCGTTTATATCAAAATTTTCAAAATCTTCTGTGAAAATGGTATCAAGATTAAAATCTAAATTTAATTTTTTAGAAGTGATTAAAAGCTTTGGTTTTAAAACTTTTATGACTTTTTCTACACGCTCTTTAGGGCTTTTTTCGTCTAAAAGTGTATAAAAATTTCCACTTTTTGCTACACCAAAAAAAGAAAGCAAACAATCAATCCCTTTAGGAAGTATGATTAATACAGGTTCTTGTGTACTTTTTGTAGGAAGCTTAGAAAGAATTTTACTTGCTATTTTTTTACTTAAATCATCAAATTCTTTATAGCTTATATTTCTGCCATTAAACTCAACAAAAGCATTTTTACTTCTAAATTTAGCAACACTTTCTTGTAAAAAATCATTGATGTGGGTTATCATGGATTTCCTCGGATGGTTTTACTAGTCTGTGAAATTTTAATTTTTCTATTAAATCTTTTAATTCATAAGCTTGTATATTAAGTTTTGAGGCTATATCTAAAACATCGTTTTTGCCATCACAAAAGGCTAAAAAATCAGCCGAGATCGGTTTTTTGGTAACTCCTTGGTTTAGAGTATGATATAAATCTCTTTTGCCTAAATTTGGCTCACAAAAAGTTGTGATTTGATAAATTTCATTCACTTCCAAATTCATGATAATTTCTTGTAGAGTCTGAAAGCTATTTTGCAGACTCGTTTGAGAAATAAAACTTAAATCATCTTTGCTAGTGTGATATTCTTTATAATCACCAAATCTAGTTCTACACACACAAACTACGGGTAAATTTACTAAAGGAGAACAAAATTGTCTTTCGTTGCCGCCTCTATCTAAAAAGCTAAATTTTTTAAAATTATTTTTATCTTTTAAAGTGTGCAGGGCTACTTTGTCTGCTAGGGTATTTTCATTTGGAGTCTGAATGAGTGAGTAAGCATTATCATCACCTATGCAAGAGAGTGCAAAACCTGCTTTGGTGTGTTTTTGTAAATGTTTTAAGTGTTTGTTAAGATAGACTATACTTCCTATAGTTTCAGGAGCAAAAATAAAACGATAATTGTATTTTCTCTCTTTGAGTTCTAAAAGCCATTTAGCTAAAAACGCAGCTACCACAGGGCCACTTAGCTCGTTATTTGCCATGGATGGATGACAAAGGTAAGTGGAGATTAAAATTTCATCTTTTATTTTTTGCGTGCTAGGTATGAGTAAGTCAGCATAGTTTAAAACCCCATTTTCATGGTGTTTTGCATCGATGAAAACTTTATATTTTCCTTCTTTTAGTTTAACTCTATCTTCATGTTTTATACAAAAACCCCAACGCCTTTTATAATAACTTGTCACATAAGGTATGGCATCTGGATAATTTTCTATAGAGTATAAATGCTCTTGTAGCTCATCTAGTGAGATTTCATCATCTATACCTTCGCTATAGTTTAACACATGTAAATTATTTTGTTTAAAATCACAAATTTTTTCTCCATCTGGAGTGATGATATAAGCATCGTTTATCTCCCATTCAGCGGGTACTTCCCAGTCAAATACTTTACTCCCGCTTGCTATAGAGTGAATTTTTAATATACCCCCTCCCATAGCCTCATCAAGTATTTTTAAGCTTTGTCTAAAGCCAGCTCCTGTGATACTTCTACATATAGGAAAAAGCTCACAAGCTAACTCATACATACTTTTACTCACAATAACCCTTTTTAGTTTCTTCTAAAATCTTAAATAAACTATCTTTAATAAATTGTGCATCTTTTAGACTCATTTCTTGATGAGCGGGTATACTAAGTTCAGCTTTATAAAAATTATCTGCATTTTCTAAGAATAAATTTCCATATAAATTTTTATAAAAACTAAATTCATAAGTAGGCTTATAATGCACTTGCACACCTATGCCTAAATTTAATAATTTTTCAAAAATAATCTCTTTTTGGCAATAAAACTCAGGAAAAAGCAAAATAGGGTATAAATGTCTTGAGCTTTTTTTATAATCTTTGATTTTTATAGTGCTAAAATAAGGATTTTTTTCAAATTCTTTATCATAAAAACTTGTAATGATTTCTCTTTTTTCTAGCATATTATCAAGTTTTTTAAGTTGATTTATACCTAAAGCACAAGCTACATCACTTAAACGATAATTATAGCCTAGTTCAATCATATCACTATCCCAAAGTCTTTTTTTGACTATACCATGACTTTTTAAAAGCTTGATTTTTGAGATTAATTCCTCATCATTGCTAACAACCGCACCACCCTCAAAGGTTGTGATAGGTTTAACCGGATGAAAAGAAAATATGCTCAAATCTGCCATAGAGCCTACTTTTTGATTTTTATAAGTAGCACCTAGGGCATGACTTGCATCATCTATTAGTGGGATATTATATTGTTTTGCTAGGGCTAAAATTTCATCCATTTCTACGCTATTTCCCGCAAAATCAACCACGCAAATTGCCCCTATATTAGAGCTATCTTGATTTAATCTTAAAGCAAGTTTTTTCTCATCAATATTTCCATCACTTTTTACATCTATAAACTCAATCCTAGCACCTGCCATTAAAGCAGCATTTGCAGTTGCAGCAAAGGTAATGGGAGTTGTTAAGACAATTTTATCTTTTACATTTAAAGACAAATATGCAAGGTGTAAGGCAGAAGTGGCTGAATTTAGCACGCAAGCATATTTTACACCCACATATTCACAAAGGGCTTGTTCAAATTCTTCAACCTTTCTTCCACCGGTTAAAAAATCATCTTTTAAAGCCTCGCAAACTACTTGTATATCTTGTTCGTCAATATTTTGATGAGAATAAGTTATCATTTTTCAAGCTCTGTGTGATTTATTATATTTAAAAGCTCTTCTTGGCTAATCCATGATGGATTGTTATCTGAGCTATAAGAAAAGCCATTAGAAACTTTTTTGCCCTTTTGTCCTTTTGCATTTATGCTAAAATCAATTTCCATATTAGTGAATTTAATACTTGGACTAATGGCATAATAATTTTCAAATTCATAAGTTAAGTGACTATCATCACTTGAAATCATAATCTCATGTAGTTTTTCACCTGCTCTTATACCTATGATTTTATGAGCTAAATTAGGAGCCATAGTTTTAGCTAAATCTACAATTTTCATAGAAGGAATTTTTGGCACGAAAATTTCTCCTCCATGCATATATGTAAAGTTATTCAACACGAAATTAACCCCATCTTCTAAAGATATCCAAAATCTTGTCATTCTTTCATCTGTGATAGGAAGTTCTTTAGCGCCTTCATTGATGAGTTTTTTAAAAAATGGTATAACAGAGCCTCTTGAGCCTACTACATTGCCATATCTTGTAACACTAAATTTAGTATGAGAATTTCCTGCGATGTTATTTGCTGCTACAAAAAGCTTATCGCTTGCAAGCTTTGTAGCTCCATATAAATTAATAGGATTACATGCTTTATCAGTTGAAAGTGCAATGCATTTTTCTACATTATTTTCTAAACACGCATCGATTACATTTTGCGCTCCGTGGATATTGGTTTTTATACATTCCATTGGATTATATTCTGCAATTGGCACATGTTTCATAGCAGCTGCATGGATGACAAAATCAACATCCTTCATTGCTATATTTAATCTTTCTTTATCTCTTACATCACCTATAAAATAACGCATGCTATTATCATTAAATTCTCTTGCCATTTCAAATTGCTTGAGTTCATCGCGTGAATAAATGATGATTTTTTTAGGTTTGTATTTTTGAAGTAAAGTTTTAGTATAAGTTTTTCCAAAACTTCCTGTACCACCGGTGATTAAAATGCTTTTTCCATTAAACATATATATTTTCCTATTACTTGACTAAGTTTTTATATCGGCTGAAAATAAAATTATTTTAAAATTCTTGGTAAAGTTATACCTGTTTGGGCTTGGTATTTGCCTTTTTTATCAGCATATGTTACATCACAAGGCTCATCTCCTTGTAAAAACAAAACTTGAGCTATACCTTCATTGGCATAAATTTTAGCAGGTAGTGGAGTTGTGTTTGAAATTTCTATAGTGATATGTCCTTCAAAACCTGGCTCAAAAGGAGTTACATTCACTATAATACCACATCTTGCATAAGTACTTTTACCAAGGCAAATAGCTAAAACATCATTTGGCATTTTAAAATACTCAACCGTTCTAGCAAGCGCGAAAGAATTTGCAGGTACTATACATACATCTCCTACAAAATCTACTACATTTTCTTCTACAAAATTTTTAGGATCTACAACAGTGGAATTTACATTAGTAAAAATTTTAAATTCTCTTCCAACTCTTATATCATATCCATAGCTTGAAAGCCCATAACTAACTATACCTTTACCTATATTTGCTTCGCAAAATGGCTCTATCATATTGTGTTCTAATGCCATTTTTTTGATCCAATTATCTGCTTTTAAGCCCATTTTTGTCCTTTATAATTAAAGTGAATTTTTAAATTATATCTTAAAATAAAAGTAAAAAATAAATAATTGAAGTTATTTTTAGTATTTTTATATATAATTATAAATTAAGTCTTATAAATTAAGGAGAATATATGACAAAAGAAGAAATCAAAGAACTAATGCAACTTTTTGCAGAAGCAAGTATAAGTAAGATTAAAATAAAAGAACAAGATGGATTTGAAATAGAACTAGAAAAAGATTTATGTTGTGAATTACCGGCTCCAGCTCCTGTTGCTCCAGCTCCACAGCCAATTAATGTAAATGTAGTTAATGAGACCAAAGCAAGCTCAAACTCTTCTAATAAACCAACTATCAATAGCCCTATGGTAGGTACTTTTTATCAAGCTCCAAGCCCAGGTGCAGCGCCTTTTGCTAAAGCAGGACAAACTATTAAAAAAGGAAGCACTATAGCAATTATTGAAGCGATGAAAATCATGAATGAAATCGAAGCTGAATATGACTGTAGAATAGTAGAAGTATTAGTTGCAGATGGCCAGCCTGTAGAATTTGGTATGCCTTTATTTGTGGTGGAGAAATTATAAAATGGAAATTAAAAAAGTTTTAATAGCAAATCGTGGAGAAATTGCATTAAGAGCTTTAAGAACTGTAAAAGAAATGGGAAAAAAAGCAATTTGTGTGTATTCTACTGCAGATAAAGATGCTTTGTATTTAAAATACGCTGATGCGAGTATTTGTATAGGAAATGCTAGAAGTTCAGAAAGTTATTTAAATATCCCAGCTATTATTAGTGCGGCTGAAATTAGCGAAGCGGATGCGATTTTTCCAGGGTATGGATTTTTAAGTGAAAATCAAAATTTTGTTGAAATTTGTGCAAAACATAATATCAAATTCATAGGCCCTTCAGTAGCTGCTATGGCACTAATGAGTGATAAAAGCAAAGCTAAACAAGTAATGCAAAGAGCAGGCGTGCCTGTAATCCCGGGAAGCGATGGGGCTTTAGGTGGGGTTGAAGCAGCTAAAAAGCTTGCTAAAGAAATAGGCTATCCTGTGATTTTAAAAGCAGCAGCAGGCGGTGGTGGCCGTGGTATGCGTGTAGTTGAAGATGAAAAAGATTTGGAAAAAGCTTATTGGTCAGCAGAAAGTGAAGCTATGAGTGCTTTTGGCGATGGAACTATGTATATGGAAAAATATATCCAAAACCCACGCCATATAGAAGTACAAATCATAGGAGATAGCTTTGGTAACGTGATACATTTGGGTGAGAGAGATTGCTCTATGCAAAGACGCCATCAAAAGCTTATAGAAGAATCTCCTGCAATTTTACTAGATGAAAAAACAAGAGCAAGACTTCATGAAACAGCAGTAAAAGCTGCTAAGGCCATTGATTATGAGGGTGCGGGAACTTTTGAATTTTTAGTGGATAAAAATTTAGATTTTTATTTTATTGAAATGAATACGCGCTTGCAAGTTGAGCATTGTGTGAGTGAGATGGTAAGTGGGGTAGATATTATCGAGCTTATGATTAAAGTAGCAGAAGGGTATCCTTTACCAAAGCAAGAAGAAATTAAACTTAAAGGCCATTCTATAGAATGTAGAATCACTGCTGAAGATTCCAAAACTTTCTTACCTTGCCCAGGTAAAATCACAAAATACGTAGCTCCAGCAGGACGCAATGTAAGAATGGAAAGTCATTGTTATCAAGATTATAGCGTGCCTCCTTATTATGATTCTATGATTGGAAAATTAGTTGTTTGGGGAGAAGATAGGAACACAGCTATTTCTAAAATGAAAATAGCCTTGCAAGAGCTTATTGTAGGTGGGATAAAAACAACAAAAGATTTTCATTTAGCGATGATGGATAATGCAGATTTTATCAATAATAATTATGATACAAATTATCTTTCAAGACATTAATTAAGATAGGTTTTAACCTATCTTAATTCTTCTATATGAGCATTTGCTCTTATTTTATCAAGATGATTTTTTAAGGCTTGTTCTTTTTGAGTTAGAGTATAGACATTGCTAACTTGATCTTTGATTAAGTCAAATTCGATAGGATTTTTACCATATTTTTCTTTTACAAAATATACTATATAAGCATTTTCACCATTTAATACCGGAGTAAATTCTCCTATTTTTGTATTGTTTAATAAAGCAAGTAATCTTGGATCTAAACTAGCTGCGTTTAAACTAATGGCTTTTGATTTAATTTGAGAATTTTTATACATAGGATTTTGTGCAAGCTGTTGTAAAAGTTCTGGATTAGTAGAATTATAAACAACTAAGTCTATATTTGAAAAAGTGCTAAATTTATCAAGATTGCTTTCGTAAAAATGTTTTAGTGTTTCATCATCGATATTGATTTTTGCATTTTGCATTATGCTTCTATAAAGCTTTTCTCTTTCAAGATCTTTTCTAACCTTATTTTTAAAAACTTCAAAACTTAAACCATCTTTTTCTATCTTTGATTGCAAACCATTAATGTCGGTTTTATTGCCTTTTGCTATTTGGGCTAATTTTTCATTAAGTTCAAAAGTACTTACATAAATTCCTAACTTTTTAGCTTCACTTTGTTGAACTTTATCATCTACTAAAAATGCTATAGCTTTTTGTTTATCGTCAGTTTTTAATTCTTTCATGGTTTGTTCTATATCATAAAGAGTGATAGGTTGATTTTCTACTACCATTGCTACGCCACCAAGGGTTTGAGCATATAAAATATTTGCAGCAAAACAACAAGATATTAAAAATTTTCTCATATAAAACCTTTATTTAAGTGTAAATATAGCATTATAACAATAAAAATTTAAAAAAGGTAAAAATATGCAAGAAATCACAACGCGTTTTGCTCCTTCTCCAACAGGATATTTGCACATAGGAGGGCTTAGAACGGCTTTATATAATTATCTTTATGCGAGAAAAAATAAGGGTAAATTTTTATTGCGTATTGAAGATACGGATTTAAAAAGAAATTCACAAGAAGCTACACAAGCTATTATAGAAGCATTTAAATGGTGTGGGCTTGATTATGATGGGACGATTGAGTATCAATCTCAAAGATTTGATATTTACAAAAAATACATTCAAAAATTATTAGATGAGGGTAAGGCTTATTATTGTTATATGAGCAAAGAAGAGCTTGATGAGTTAAGAGCTAAGCAAGAAGCAGCCAAAGAGCGCCCAAAATACGATGGTAGATATAGAGATTTTAAAGGAACTCCCCCAAGTGGTATTGAGCCTGTGGTGCGTATAAAAGCACCACAAAGTGGAGAGATTAAATTTATAGATGGTATTAAAGGCGAGGTTAGTTTTAAGGCTGAAGATATTTTAGATGATTTTGTAATTGCAAGAAGCGATGGTAGCCCAATTTATAATTTAACTGTTGTAATTGATGATGCACTAATGGGTGTGAGTGATGTTATAAGAGGGGATGATCATTTATCAAATACCCCAAAACAAATCGTTCTTTATGAGGCACTAGGCTTTAAAATTCCTAAATTTTATCATGTGGCTATGATACATGGTGAAGATGGTAAAAAACTTTCTAAACGTCATGGGGCAACTGATGTAATGGAGTATAAAAATATGGGAATTTTACCTCAAGCCTTGTTAAATTTTTTAGTGCGTCTTGGTTGGAGTCATGGTGATGATGAAATTTTTTCTTTAGAAAGTATGCAAGAGCTTTTTGATCCAAATCATATTAATAAAAGTGCTTCTTGTTATAATTTTAAAAAGCTAGAATGGCTTAATGCTCATTATATTAAAACTTTACCTTTTGAAGAAATCAATAGACAATTAAAAGATTTAGGTTTTGATTTAAGTCAGTATGAAAAAGCGGGATTTTTACTGGATATGTTAAGAGAGAGAGCTAAAACCTTACATGATATTATTAGTGGGGCTAAAGTGTTACTAAATGACCCAAAAGAATACGATCAAAAGGCTGTAGATAAATTTCTTAATGTAACAAATTTAACTTATTTGGAAAAATACGCTATGGTTTTAAATGAGCAAAAAAATGCTTGCGAATTTGAAGAATTAACTAATCAATTCTTAGAAGAAAATAATCTTAAGTTAAAAGATCTAGCTCAAGCCATACGCATTGCACTCACTGGAAGCTCGGTAAGTCCTAGTATATTTGAAGTATTAGAATTTTTAGGAGTGCAAAAAGCTAAGCTTAGAATAGAAAATTTACTAACTTACATGAAGGGGAAATAATGAATTTAAAAGAAGAGGCTTTAGAATACCACTTAGGGGGTAAAGTAGATATTGTTGCTAGAAAGCCTATGGATAGTGCGCATGATTTATCTTTAGCTTATTCTCCGGGGGTTGCTGAACCTTGTGTTGAGATAGCAAAAGATGAAACTTTGGCTTATAAATACACTAATAAAGCTAATTTAGTTGCCATAGTAAGTGATGGTAGTGCGGTTTTGGGACTTGGCAATATAGGAGCAAGTGCAAGTAAGCCTGTGATGGAAGGAAAGGCTTGTTTGTTTAAAAAATTTGCTAATGTTAATGCTTATGATTTAGAAATTAATGCTCATAGTGTAGATGAAATTGTTACCTTTTGTAAAGCTATAGCACCTACTTTTGGAGGGATTAATTTAGAAGATATATCTGCGCCAAAATGCTTTGAAATAGAAGCTGCTTTACAAGATCTTGGAATTCCTGTAATGCATGATGATCAACACGGAACTGCGATCATTTCTACAGCAGGATTAATGAATGCTATGGAAATTAGTGGTAAAAAATTTGAAGATATTAAAGTAGTAGTAAGTGGTGCGGGTGCAGCGGGTATTGCAAGTGCTAGAATGTATAGAAATTTGGGGGTTAAAAATATCGTTTTGGTTGATAGCAAAGGTGTGATTAATACTCAAAGAGATGATTTAAATAAATACAAACTAGAATTTGTGAGCGATACCAAAGATAGAACTTTAAGAGAGGCTTTAAAAAGTGCTGATGTGTTTTTGGGTTTAAGCGCGCCTAAGATTTTAGATGATGAGATGATTTTAAGTATGGCTAAAGATCCTGTGATTTTTGCATTAGCTAATCCTGTGCCTGAAGTAATGCCTGAAGATGTTAAAAGGGTTAGAAATGATGCTATAGTTGGAACAGGTAGAAGTGATTATCCAAATCAAATTAACAATGTTTTAGGTTTTCCTTTTATTTTTAGAGGAGCCTTAGATGTAAAAGCGACTAAAATCACTGAAAATATGAAAGTAGCTGCTGCTAAAGCTTTGGCTGATTTAGCTAAGCTTGAGGTAACTGATGAGGTAAAACAAGCTTATGGAGTAGAAGAGCTTAGTTTTGGTAGAGACTATGTTATACCAAAACCATTTGATAGCAGGGTAAAAGCTGTAGTTAGTGCTGCTGTGGCAAAAGCTGCAGTTGAAGATGGAGTGGCTTTAGTAAAAGAATTTGACTATCAAAAATATCTAGTAAGCTTACAATAGTTTTTATAGATTAAGTTTTATTTAAAATATTTTTTTGAATAAAACTTAATTTTTATTTTCAATCTTTCAATTTTACTTTTATATTATTTTAATTTTTTACTTAATAATCTAAGATTGCAAAATAATTTTTACAATAAATGTTAAATTTTGATATAAATTTTAGTATTGATTATATTTTTAATTAAATTAATTTATATTTAAGATATTTTTTTATAGGATACTAATACTTAATCATAGAAAGGCTAAGATGGTTTTTGGAAAGATAGATTATCTTAATTTACTCCCTTTGCATATCTATCTTAAAAAAGCAGCTTTTCCTAGCTATGTTAAGCAAACTACAGAATACAAAAAAGGGGTTCCTAGTAAGCTAAATCGCCATTTGTATTTTAGACGTATTGATGCAGCGATTATTTCAAGCATTGAAAGTCGTAGAAAAAAATACAAAACCTTAAATGTGGGAATTTGCGCAAGCAAAAAGGTAAAAAGCGTTTTAGTGAAAAAACATTCTCAAAGCAAAGAAGATGCAAGCTCTGCAACTTCTAATGCTCTTGCAAAAGTTTTAAAGCAAAAAGGGGAGGTTATCATCGGTGATAAGGCTTTAAAACTTTATTTGCAAAATCCAAAAGATTATATTGATTTGTGTGAATTATGGTATGAAAAGACAAAACTACCTTTTGTTTTTGCACGCTTTTCTTGTGTTAAAAATTTTTCTATTTATAAAAAAATGATGAAAAATTTCACAAAAAGTAAAATTTTCATTCCACAATATATTTTGCTAGATTATTCTAAATCAAGAAATCTTTCTCAAAAGGAAATTAGCGCATATTTAAAGCTAATTTACTACAAAATAGGAACAAAGGAGCAAATGGCGCTAAAAAAATTTTTAGCTAAAACAAACAGCAAGATACTATAAAAAGGACAATTTATGAGTATGGCTAAACAATATATCAACGAAACTTTAGAAAAAATTCAAACAATTTCCCCAAGACAACCTATCTTTTTTCAAGCAGCAACTGAGGTATTAAATTCTTTAGAACCTTTACTTGAATCTAACAAAACTTATCAAGATCATGCAATATTAGAGCGTATTGTAATGCCTGAAAAAACAACTATATTTAGAGTTGTATATATCAATGATGCAGGTAAAGCTCAAACGCATTTTGGCTATAGAGTGCAGTTTAATTCTAGTTTAGGTCCTTATAAAGGTGGGATTAGATTTCATCCTAGTGTGAATTTGGATGTTTTGAAATTTTTAGGTTTTGAGCAAATTTTCAAAAATTCTTTAACAGGTTTGATGATAGGCGGTGCTAAGGGTGGAGCAAATTTTGACCCTAAAGGTAAAAGCGAAGCAGAAATTATGCGTTTTTGTCAAGCTTTTATGGCTGAGCTTTCAAAAATCATAGGAGCAAGCACTGATGTGCCAGCGGGTGATATAGGGGTTGGTGCTAGGGAAATTGGATATATGTTTGGAGCTTATAAGAAAATTAGCTCTAATTTTGATGGAACTTTAACGGGAAAGAAAATTCCATGGGGTGGAAGTTTAGCAAGAACAGAAGCAACAGGATATGGCTGCGTGTATTTTACTCAAGAAATGCTAGCAAAATATAACAATGCATTAGAAGGAAAAGAGTGTGCAGTCTCAGGTAGTGGAAATGTGGCAATTTATACCATAGAAAAATTACATCAACTTGGCGCAAAAGCAATCACAATAAGCGATAGTGATGGATTTGTTTATGATAAAGATGGGATAGATTTAGATTTATTAAAAGAAATTAAAGAAGTAAAAAGAGCTAGGGTGAGTGATTATGCAGTGCTTAAAAAAGGTGCTATTTTTACTCCAAAAAGTGCGTATAAACAAGGTTGTAATGGGGTATGGAGTATACCTTGTGATATAGCTTTTCCAAGTGCTACGCAAAATGAGTTAAATTTAGAAGATATTAAAACTTTATATCATAATGGTTGTCGTATGGTAGCAGAGGGAGCTAATATGCCAAGCACACTTGAAGCGATTGATTTTATGTTAAATCAAAAAGACTTTTTATTTGCCCCAGCTAAGGCTGCAAATGCAGGCGGGGTAGCGACTTCTCAACTTGAAATGCAACAAAACGCAAGTATGTGTCAATGGAGTTTTGATGAAGTTGATGCAAAATTGCATAAGATTATGAAAAATATTTTTGAAAATTCATACGAGTGTGCAAAAGCTTATAATCATGAAGGAAATTTAGTAGTAGGTTCAAACATAGCAGGCTTTAAAAAAGTAGCTGATGCGATGATTGATCATGGTTATATTTAAAAAGATGGCTTAAATGCCATCTTTAATGCATATAAAAAAAGCTTGTTATTTGATTAGCAATTTTTTCTTCTAAAGATTCTTTGGCTCTATCTATGCTGCTAAGATAAGCAGTTCTTGCTAAAAGCGAAGTGCTTTGAGTGGAGTTTTTGGAGCTAATTTGTAAATTAACTTGCAAAAGATAGTAATTTTCTACTTCCATTTCAAAAACATCATCTATTTTATCAAAGTCATTATAAAAAAATCTCGCATTAGAAGCAATTAGTCTTTGTGCATAAGAAAATTTTTTAAAATCTACTATATTGATATAAATTTTATAATCACTTTGAGTATTATCTAAAACCAATCCCAAATTTTGCAATTTTTGAGTAAGTTTAGCTTCTAAATTTGTGTTTAATTTTGAAGGATTATTGATGTGTAAAGAAAAACTTTGATTTTTATTAGCATGCAGGAAAATACCCTCATTATTTGTTTGGATAAAAGTTTGCATAGGGCCTGTGCAAGCACTTAAAAATAGTGCAAGCACAAGCAAGAAAAGATTATTTTTGAGCATCGATTATGGTTGGTACGGCACGAAGACCAAGTTTAGAGTATTTTGCAAAAGTTTCTCTTACTGCTTTAACTTCAGCTTCACTAGGTTTTTTATAATCTTTTAAATTTTTATCATAATATTTTTTCATGATAGCAATTTTTTGTGCATCATCTTTAGCGTTTTTACTTTCTTTATAGATTAATGCAGATTTTTCAAATGCGCTTGTATCATGGATTGGAGTTAAGATAAATTTAACTTGATGAGTTTTTAGTGTTTCTTCTATTTTATCTAAATGCATTCTACAGTATGGACATTCAGGATCGCTAAAAACATAAAGCAAAGGTTTGTTTTTATCGCCTAAAGAAATAAACATTTTTTCTTTTTTAAGTTCCACTAGAGCTTTTTTTGAAAATTCAGCTTGTTGTTTTTCCATGAGTTTTGCTTGATAAACTTGAGAATAAAACTCACCTTTTTTTACATCAATTACTTCGGTTGTGATGATATTATCTTGAGTGAAAACGATTTCTTGGAAATTTTTACCACTAATTTCAAAATTAACTATCACAGCTTCAAAGTTAGTATCAGGAATTTTTTCTCTACTAGAAACACTAATATTTGCATTTGATAAATTTGGATTTTTCTTAAAAAAATTAATAATTTCTTCATTACTTGCAGCAAATAAAGAGCTAGCAAGAGTTAAAAGAGCTAGAGATTTTTTCATTTTTTTCCTTTAATTTAAATTTTTATCATTATAAAATGTAAATTTTAACACTTAGACTTTTAGCATTCTTTTTTCCTCGATTTTTATCACTTGAGGATAGTTTTTATCAAGGTATTCTAAATAAGCTATGGCGTATTTTCTTGAAATTTGAAAATGATTTTTTACAAAAGCGACATCTAAATGATAATTTTGTAAAAGCTTTAAAAACTCTTGCATTAGATTTTCAAGGGCATTTTTTTCTATAAAAAGATTATGCGCTAATCTTTTGACTTTGTTTTCTTTGGTGAGTTTTTTTAAGATAAGATCTCCATTTTTCCTATCAAGCTCTAAATATTCATAAAGATTATAAGGCGCGGTAGGTTTTATACCTTCTTTTTTTAAAATTTCATAAAGCTCACAATGAGCCTTTTCTTGCAATTTTTCAAAATTTTGTCCTTTTAAAAACCATATGCCGTCTTTAAAATCTAATTTTTCTTGCATTTGCTTGAGTACATAAGCACAAAAACTCTCACTCGCCCAGCTAAGCCTTAAGGCGATAGAATGAGGCGAGATTAAAGCATAAGGATTTTTAGAGAAAATAAAATCAATAAATTCTTTCAAAGTTTGCATAGCATTTAAATCATATACATTTAAAGCTTGCTCATCGACAAAAACATGATCTAAACTTTTTGCTAAGTTTAAAGCTTGTTCATGAGTGAGTTTAAAGCGTTGATAGCTTGAAAGTAAGCCAAAGCCAAGTTTGTGAGTTTGTTTTAAAAACTCAAATATTTTTTTAAAATCTTTTTGTTCTAAAAGTGCTAAATACTTAGCTTTTATATCTTTTTTTAAAGGCTCACTTACTGCATTTAATACTACACCACCACTTTTAATGCGCCCATTTTCAAGCAAGATGAATTTATCATCAAAACACAAAGGTAAGCTTTTATCAAACTCCAAGCTAATATAAGTCTTATCTTCAAATTCTTTGATTACGCTAATTTTTGCATTAAGCTTTTTTGAGCCACTGCAAAATTCTAAAATGCTTCCGTGTTTAATCTCTGTATTAAAAACAACCCCATCGATACTTTTAAAGCTTTTAAAGACACCTTTTTTGCTTAATACATAGCCTTTTTTTAATTCATGATAATCACAATTTAAACTCAAAGCAACTCTATTATAAGCTTTTGCTTCTAAAACATTTTCTTCATGAATTTGTATGTTTTTTACAATGATATCTTTTTGATTTTCAAGGCAAAATATTTTTTCATTTTTGCTGATTTTTCCTTCATTTAAGCTTCCTGTTACTACCGTTCCTATACCTTTTAAAGAAAAAACCCTATCAATGTAGTATCTAAAAATCAAATTTTCTTCATTTTCTTTAGGCTTTAAACTAAGCAGATAGTTTTTTAAATTTAATATACTTTGCTCATCATAAATGCTTGTTGGAAAAACTTTTAAGATATTGATTTTAAAGGCTTTTAATTCTTTTAAAAGCTCTGCTTGCTTTTGCGACAAATCCTTGCATAAATCAACCTTACTCAAAATAAGCACTACATCTTTTACGCCTAAAAATTCCAAAACCCTTAAATGCTCTATACTTTGAGCCTTTAAACCCTCGTTTATATCTATGACAAACATACATACTCTAAAGCCAAAAGCACCACTTATCATAGTTTTAATCAAACTTTCATGTCCAGGTACATCGATAAAAGCAATATTTAAATTTTCACTTTTTAAATTTGAAAAGCTAAGATTAATCGTAATGCCTTTTTCTTGCTCTTCTTTTAAATCATCACCTTCAAAACCATTTAAAGCTTTAATAAGTGAGGTTTTACCATGGTCAATATGTCCAGCAGTGCCTATGATAATACTATGCATGAAATACCTCTTTGATAGCGTGGATTAAACGGTTTAAATCTTTTTCTAGAATACTTCTAAAATCTAGTATAAAATGTCCATTTTCAACACGGCCAATCACACCTTTTTTTCTAAATTTTTCTTGTAAAAGCAAAGCTTTCTCATCAAAACTTAACACAAAAGTATCTAAGCTTTTATCAGGCATAGAGCCACCACCTACTAAACTTTTAGAAGCTTTTAACTCACATTTTGTAGGAATTTTTTCTTGGACAAAAAGAGCTTTTTTTTCTATGGTTTTTAAATCATCATTTAAAAGTTTTAGTGTAGGAATTTTTTCATATTCTTTTTCTAAATATGCTTTGGTAGTTTCATTTAAAAAAGCTAGAGTGATTTTATCAACTCTTAGCATTCTTAGAAGTTGATTTTTCTTTAATTGTTGAATGTATTTTTTCTTTCCAAGTATAATGCCTGCTTGAGTAGAGCCAAAAAGCTTATCACCACTAAAACTTAAAATATCACAATGTTTTAAAAGCTCTTTCACACTTGGCTCGTTTTTGCTAAGTTGTTTATTAATCTTTTCACACCAGCCAGCACCCAAATCATAATAAGATATGAGTTTTTTCTTTTTTATTAAAGCATGAATTTCGCTTAAGCTTACTTCTTCAAAAAATCCTTTAAAAGCAAAATTAGAGCGATGAGTTTTTAAAATCATCTTAGTATTTTCATTGATGGCTTTTTCATAATCATACAGATGAGTTTTATTAGTCGTGCCTATTTCTTTTAGCTTAACACCAGCTGCTAGCATAACTTCAGGAATTCTAAAATTTCCTCCAATCTCAACCAGCTCACTTCTTGAAGTAATAACTTCTTCATTTTTTGCTAAGGTGTTTAAGATTAAAAATACAGCCGAGGCGTTATTATTTACAACCAAACAATCTTCACAATCAAATAATATTTTTAAATTCGCACTAAGTGCGTCATACCTTGAACCTCTTTTGCCACTTTGCATGTTAAACTCTAAATTTGAATAAGAGCAGATGATTTCTTTAGTTCTTTCAAAAATACTCTCATCAATAATGCTACGACCAAGATTAGTATGTATGATAACTCCAGTAGCATTGATCAAACTTTGACTTTGCATATTTAAAAACTCATCAATACTTTGAGCAATTTTACTTAGCAAATCTTGCAAGCTAAAATTTAAATTTTCATCTTTACTTAGTTCTTTTTTACAATTTGAAACAACTATTTTTGCAAAATGAGATCTTAAATACAAAGGATAATTAGCCAAGTTTTTATCGTTTATAAGTGCGTTTATGGGAGGAAAATTTCTAAATTTGTTCATCTTAAACCTTAAGAATAAATTAGTAAAATTATAACTTTTTTATAATGAAATTTATATAATAAGATAAAAAAAATTAAAAGAGAGCGTTATGAAAGATTTTGTATTTTTAGAAAATGAAGATTTAATTCCTTTAAGTGATAATATTAGCATAGTTCAAAAAGCCTGTAATGAGGAAGTTTTTATAGGAAATTCAAAGCTTTTAAACCCTGAAGTTTATGCACCTGAGATTAATTTTTACCTTAAAAATTCACAAGATGATGTGCTAAAAAAAGCCAAAACTATTGAGTCTTTATATAAGATTAGATCTAAGGTTTATGATTTAGGGCTTGATTTAGAATACACCAAAGAAGTGGGTAAAAATGTAATTATTGTAAGCAATGAGGATCAAAATGAGTTTATAGAAAGTTTAAAAAAACAAGAATACAAGGTTTTAAAACTAAGCAATGAGCAATGTTTGGGTGTTTTAGGTTGCGTGGGCGAGCTTTGTGTGATAGCTTTAAAAGATAATGAGCAAGTAGAAATTGATTGTGATTTTTTCTTATATGATGTAAAAAAAGAAAGTTTTGATCAACAAAGTGGTTGTTATGATTTAACTACTTTAAGTCAAGAAGAAATTATAAAACTTTTAAATTCTAATTCTCCAAAATATAAATTTAGAAATTATATTAGTTATGATGATAGCATTTGCCAATACCATGAAAGAAGAAGTGTTCATTGTGGAAAATGTGCTGAAATTTGTCCTAGTGTGGCTATTTTAAAAGATGATGAGCAAAGAAAATTAGAATTTTCTCATGTGGATTGTTTAAGCTGTGGTGATTGTGTGGGGATTTGTCCTAGTGGGGCACTTGATTATGCACCTATGCCACGCAATAGCTTTTATGAAATTTTAAAATTTTATGAAGATAAAATTATTTTAATCATCCCTGAAAAAATGTCTATAGAAAATTTAAATATCACTTTAAAAGAAGATGTAATGCCTTTTATGATTAAAGGTGAAAACTATCTTGATCAAGCACATTTTTTAGCCATGCTTCAAACAAGTGGTGCGAATGTGGTTTTTTATAGCGATGGCTTATCACAAGGTGCTTTAGAAGTGATAGCTTTGATGAATGAAATTTTTCAAAGAAAATTTAAACAAAATGCAATTTTTCTAGCTAAAGATGAAAAAGAACTTTTAGAGGCTATAAATCAAGCACATTTTATAGAAAATCTTAAATTTATATCTTATAATCCTGCGCTTTTAAAAAGAGAAGATTTTGCTATAAGATTAAGAGAGCTTATAAAAGAAGAAAATTTAGGCAATATCTCAAGTAAAGAATGGATACGCTATGGAAAAATCACTATCAATACAGATACCTGTACCTTATGTCTTTCTTGTGTGGGAGCTTGTAATGTAGGAGCTTTGGTAGCTGATGCTAAGGATAATTCTTTGAAATTTAATGCAAGCTTATGTACTACCTGTGGATATTGTGAAGCAAGTTGTGCTGAAAAAGATACTTTAATGCTTCAAAGAAGTGGGATAGATTTAGAAAAAGAGTATTTTTCTTTTATGGTTTTAGCTCAAGATGAACTTTTTGCTTGTGTAGAATGTGGGAAAGAATTTGCTACTAAAAAGGCCATTGAAAAAATCGCTAGCATTATGAAGCCAAGATTTATGGGTGATGAAGCTAAGATAAAAACACTATATTGCTGTGCTGAATGTAAAGCAAAAGTAATGATACAAAGTATGAATGTGCTTTAATTGTTTATAAGATTTTTGCTGTTTTTGATTTTATTTTAATAAAATCAAAATTCTCTACTAATTTCC